>JBKQVI010000366.1:0-30640 GCA_052139985.1 Terriglobia bacterium | reverse complement strand
GCCAACCCAACTTCCACATCTGGTGGGATGAGATGTTGTATTTACAATAGGTTGCGATTTCATTCCGTCACTATGGAGAGAGGTCGTGCCAAGTTCTCACGGGTTTCATGACCTCCGAGGGGATCTTCAAAGTCGAGTAGATGTCACGGTGGACCGGTTCCGGCGTGGTGCCTTTGCGAATCCTCAAGGCCCTGCCGTCGCCGGTGGGCAACACCACGGTGACCACTTGGTGGGTGCTGAGTTGCTGGCGCAGCGTCCACCAGGAGGTGTGCACGCCCGCGTCCAGGAACCGTTTCTCGATGGCCACCAGCAGATGGTAAGCCAGGACGCAGAGGAAGATATGGGTTTGGGTGCGACGTTCGAGGTGATGGAAAATGGGCCGCTCTGCCAGCGGACTCTTCATCGCTCGGAAGGCCGCTTCCACGCGCGTCAGCAAGATGTAGGCGCACCAGATCTCGTCGGCGGTCAGGTCCGGGCGATCGGTCTTCAGCACGTAGCCGCCGTCAAGTTTGGCGGCGACCGCTTTCTTCTCGCGGTCTTCTTGCCACGTCAGCGCCTTCTGCTCAGCGTCGTAGTCCATGCGCCAGTAGCGGGCCACGCGCGGATAACGCTCCTGGAGTCGACCGATCGCTTGGTAAATTTTCTTCGCCTCTTTCAACTGTCCCTTCTCCACCCGCGCTTTCAGCTTCTCCCAATCCTTCTTCAATCGCTGCTCGTGCGTCTCGCGAATCGCTCGGTCCTTTTCCTTGCGTCCTGCGCTCAGGCAGAGAAGGTAAACTTCGTTCCCCTGCGGGCGGCGCTTGATCTGCACCGGCGGTTTCTCCTGGCCGGGATTGCGCGGCGACGGGGTGCGGATTATCTCTTCCCAGTTGCCCTCCGCCTCGAAGTCGTCCAGCCACGCGTTTCGCTCCGGCTGCCGGCCCGCCACCAGGTAGTGGTAGCCGCGGGCCCGAATCTCGGCCAAGTCTTCTTCATATGCCATGCCGCGATCCACCACCACCGTGGCGCCGGATTTCCGTCCCACCCGCTTCTCCAGGGTATCGAGCATCGCCTGGACCGTGGTGCGATCCTGGCGGTTGCCCTCGAAGATTTCGTGGGCTTTGGGAAAGCCGTCCCGGTCCAGCACCAACCCCACCAGCACTTGTTTGCAATCACCCCGCTTGTCCCGCGAGTAGCCGCGCTGGGCCTGCGGGTTGGCCAAGGCTGCGCCCTCGAAATAGGTCGAGGTCAGATCGTACAGGTACAAGGTATCGTCCAGGTTGAACAGGGTCTTCTCCCGTTCCGCCAGCTCCCCTTCGATGGCTTCCCGGTTCGGATAGAGCCGGTCCAAGTTGCGGTACAAGGTTTCGTCGTGGAGGGTGGAAAAGTCCGTTTCCAAAATATCGCCCAGGGCCGTGCGCTCGATCCAGTCCGGCATGGCGTGTTCGGAAAGCGGGAAGATCAGACGGTTCAGCGTCATGACTTCGGTGAGCTGGCACGCACGGTCGGAAAGTCCCGCCCTCGCCAAAATCTCGTGCAGTCCCAACTGCCCCCACATCTGGTGGCCGACATGAACCGAGCCCGCCTCGCGGGCCGCCTCCACGGTGACCTGCTCGGTATCGACCGGCAGCGTGGGGCCGGCCTCCGCTTGCTTCCTGCGGACTCCAGGCGCCCGACGGACCTTCTCGGCCAGAGCCTCGACTGGGGAGTCGGCAGCCGGAAGAGAGGTCTGCCCCTGCAAGCTGGCGGCGAGGCGGTGGGCCAGACCCAGCCACTGTTCCGCAGGGGCGGGGGCGAGGCTGCCCAGCGAGCAGATGATGCGCTGCCGGGGACCCCTGGGGGTCGAGACGGATTCGACGAGGAGATAGTTGCTGTACGATTTGCCCTTGTGCGACTTGGTCGTCTTGCGGATATACACAGGACACTACATATACCACGATACCTTCTCAAGTCAAGGACAAATATCACTCATATTCGTCACTATTTTGCCCTTGTGAGGACCGATTGCTCAAAACAAAGACCTTGCATCCCGAAACCGCCGAAAACCCGCCGGAGAACGTGGAAGTTAGGTTGGCAGAAGGCAGCAAGCAGAACGTAGAAGGCAGTTGGCAGGAAGCCAGCGGCGGTGTGCTTTTGTAGGTGCATGCTTCACATGCTTTGGAAAACCCCAACCATACTGTCATCCTGAGGCCCGGTTCTTTCGGGCCGAAGGACCTCTGTAGTTCATGAGTACGCGTGAGCAACGGAAACGACCGGGGTTCTTCGCGCAAGAATCGCGCTCAGAGTTTGTGACTTTTTCGGCTTTTGGGCCTATTTCTGGAGCCTAAGCCTTTTGCTTTCAATGCCGACATACGCGGGAATTCAAAAAAGTCACAAACTCTCAGAATGACAGTGTTGGTTTGAGCGTTTACTGCCACTCCGAGCAATCGCTGTCATCCTCAACCTCGACGTACTTCATCGGGGCGCTCGAGTTTCCGCGTTCCCCTCCGGACCGAGTCCAAGAACATCTCACCTTGGCCGGAGAAGCGGTAAGGCGACTGTACGTCCAGGTGCTTGCTGGTCGCGGAGAAACCTGCCAAGATTCTGAGCCCTCGGGGGGCTGCTGATTCAGTCCCGAAGAGAAATCATTCAGCCGCGGAGGGCGGTTGATTTAGCCGCAAAAAGCGTTGATTCAGCCCGAGGGCGCCGTCGATTCAGCGCCAGACATCTGAGGATGGATGTCAAGCCTTTTTGTATTCAGGCGCGCGCCTCCGGGGTGGAAAGTTGGCGCAGGGCCGCGGCCAGGGGCGACATCTGGGTATGCGCATCCGAAACGGGCTGCCCGAGGTCAGAAAGCCAATCGGACATCGCCCCTGCCGGGGCTCAAAACCGTTGATCGTGCCGCTGTCCCCCACGGCTGGCTCGCCATGGGCTAAATGACAGCGCCCGCTTTGCGGGCTTCCGAGCGCTTGAAGTCGATAAGTTAGCACTTGTGACCCAGGCACCCAATTCAGTGAAGCCCGAAACCGCCTGTCGTGAAACGTGTGGATGCGCGATAGCTGCAATGCCTCTCGTGCTTTTTCGTTAGCCGGACGTCGCTGAGTCCCGCTCCATGGTAGTGTCCTAATTTGGGCGTAGCGCCGCCCTTTAGGGCGGCACATGCCGGGCTCAACAGGCTGCGGAAAAAGGGGTCGCCATTCCGAGCCCTGCAAGGGCGCAATTTAATGGCCGGGGGCAACGCCCCCGGAAACAGGGAGATTGGTCCCCGACCCTCGAGGTATAAGCGCTAACTTAACCGGTGCGAATTATTTTCCAGTGCCCCATTATGCGGGCGGAATCTCGGATTGACCCTCCGAGCTTAGTGGACGCGTGCTGTTGAAATGTACCGGGCATTTCTGGGGGGCATCATGGCGCTTCTGAGAAAATCGTGTGACGAGGCGAAGGCACAGGAACATTACCCTTGTTCTCGCGCCATAGGATGGCATTGAGGACGGCGGCATCAGCCCGATCAGCCGCCGAGAAATCGAGGCCGGCCGATTCCTTGGCGCCCGGTGCGTGGGGAGGGTTGACTTGGTAGAGAGCGCCGCTCCGCAAGTTGGTGCGGTCAGCCGTGAAAGGCGGTTGGTTACCTGGACTTGAAAACAGGGGCGCCATCGCCGCTGCCTGGGCGTCGTTCTGATTCATGGGAGGCAATCCCAGCAGCACTTCCATAGTGTGGACCATATTGACGGTGGTGTAGAAGTTATGGTCCACAAGCGGGTGGTCCTGCGAACTGGGGGAATACTTGCTGATCTCGAGCGCCGTGCTGCGGTGCGCGTCCACGTGATCGCCCCCGTCCTGCGCATCGTCCTCCACAACAAATAGAGCTGTGTCGTCCCAGTAGGGGCTATGCGAAAGCGTTTCCACCACGCGGCCCACCGCGAGGTCATTATCCGCCACTAGCGCTTCCGGGGTGGGCATACCGGCCAGGGTTCCGGCGGTGTGGTCGTTGCCCAGGCGCAGGATCACGAATTGCGGCAATTCACCTCCTGCATGCTGCTGGCGCGCCTTCACGAATTCGTTGAATTCGTTCAGAAACTCATCCACCCGCAATTGGTCAGGAAAGTCGAGCCGGAAGTCGGGATAATGCGGGTCGAAGTGGCCTTTGAGTTCCGGCTTAGTGGGAACATCCCGCGCCAGAAGCGGAATGGGCCAGGGCCAGGGGCTGGGCGCACCGTGCGGCTCGCCGACATTCACGGGCAGCGGCTCACCCAAAGGTACAGCTTTTTGCCCACAGGGCTGAAGGGGCGCAGACGACTTGTCCTTCCCGCGACCATCGCACCATTCGCTAAACACGAATTCGCCATAATTGCGGTGGGTCACTCCATGGCGCTGGGCATTCGCCCAAAGGTATCCGGTACCGGGCTCATTGACATCCGGCTCGCCCTCCTCCAAGGGAACGCCTTCTCCCACTACACCCTCGTAGTCGTAGGTGTGTTCTTTGCCGCGATAGCCGATCTGCCAGGTCTTCTCGGTGTAGTCGCTGGTGATGGCCGCCATCGACCAAACGTGACCATCTCCGGAAACCTCGCCGCTGTCATAGAAGTTGTCGAGAACACCGAACTGGCGAGCCAGTTGATGCTGGTTGGGCGTGATGGCTTCCCCGTACATGCACAGCGCCGGATCGCCATCACCCGGTTTCAGATCGCCAAATATCTGGTCATAGGTACGGTTCTCTTTGATGATATAAATCACGTGCTTTATGGGATTCCTGCCCGCCTGGAACGGAAGGGTATCGCTGCGGCCACGGAACAGATTGCTCGCGAGCACTTCGTCCGTTAATCGTGCGAGCCGCTGCTCCGCTTCCGAAATATTTAGGCGCGCGATAGACCCACGGATCAGGGTCGCGATGTAAGGATGCTTTTTTCGCGCCTCACCATACGATTGATCCGGAGAGTCGGAAGGCGCCAGTCCCGGGTTTGGTCCTGTCCCGTGCCCCTTGCCCGAAGCCACCAACAACTCACCGTTCCGCACAGCCAGAGCCGTGGGATACCATTCCGTGGGGATAAATCCCATGGGCTGCGAGGGAAGCGCGGAACCGGCGCTGCCCATGCCGAATACAGCGACGGCGTCGAGAGAAGCGTCGGCAACAAACAAACGCGCGCCATCAGGAGTCTCGGCAAGCGCGTTGGGGTAGGTGCCGGCATGCGTTTGCCCGGGCAAGAGCGTGGAAAGTTTGCCCCTAAGCTCACCGGTGGCTGTATCGATCACCGCCACCGCGTCGGCGCTCGCGAGCGTTACGTAAAGTTGCCGTTCGTCCGGGCTCAGCAACAGCGCGCTGGGATGCGATCCCGCCGCGGTGGGTGAGTCGGGAGCGAGTAGCGGTATCCAGCGCACGATTTTTCCTTGCTCCAAATCAAGCTGGGCCACCCGCGAAGCGTTCCACAAACTGCAGTAGGCGGTCTTGCCGTCACGCGTCGCCACCACCGCGTAAGGATAAGAAGCGGGAACAAGCTCCCGGGTGCTCAGGTCATACCGCCGCAGAATAGTGCCGCTCGCCGCATCCAGCAGCAGAACATCATCGGAGAGGTTGGCAGCAACGAGAATCTTTTGTGACTTGCCCTGCCCGCTCGCGGCCAGACCGGCCGGGTAGGGAACGGCCTTCCCTGCGGGTATAGGTGGGGTCCTGTGCGTTCCCCGCTTTCCCGAGGCGATCGGCTGTAGTGGGATTTTTAGGAAGGACTGCGGCGTCACGCCGCCGTCGGAGAAAGTATAGATCGCGATGCCATTCCCAGTGTCGTCCTTGCGTTCGCCCTCAGGATCCGTCAAAGAAGCAACCGAGGCATACAGCCGCTTTCCGTCGCCGCTGAAAGCCAGCCCCAGGAAATACGTTTGCCTGGCATTAACCTTGAAGCGGGAGTCGGGATAATCAGACAGACGATTGGTCTGCAAATCCAGAACCCCGATGGATTGTTGATAGCCCGACTCTGCAGTTCCACGGCCGTTGTTGAGCAGCGCCAGGTAACGCCCATCCGGACTGAGCGCCACCGCCGTGGGAAAGCTATTCGTCGATTGGGGCTCTCCCGGGATGGGATTCAACAGCAGTTTGCTGGACGGCAGCGGCACAGTTTTACGGTTGGGCATCTCCTGCGCGCCACAAAACGCGACGGCGCTGAAACAAGCGGCAGCCGCGAGGGCGGAAAAGATTGAGAGTGCCCAAAACGAGTGCGCACGGGCGTGCGGATGCGGTCTAGCCATAGTCAGCCTCGTCTAGAACGAACGGAAATTAATGGGAACACCTTCCCTCGCCCCCCTGGGAGGCGAGGGAATCGGAGATCTGGAGTTCCAGTCAAACCACAACTAAAAGTAAATCTTAAGCGCAAACTGCATGACTCTCGGATCGCCTGACAGGCTGCTGATCTGCCCAAATGTGCCGTCGGTGACATTGCGGTCCGGGAATCCGAAGTGCGTATTGTTGAAAGAATTGAGCGCGTCCCATCGCAGTTCCACCGAACGGCCCTCGCCGAATCTGATGCTCCGGTCCAGACTCATATCGAACTGGATCAGGTCCGGGCCGAACAGAGTGTTACGACCGCAGTTGGGCAATTCCACGCTGAGGGGCGCCGCATAGTCGGCGGTATTGAACCAGTGGTAGATGGAGCGATTGGGTCCGGCCGAGAGCGCGCCATTGCCCAGGCAGTCGGCGTACGCCGTTTCCAGTCCGCCGCGTGGCCCTTCGAGTTTGGAGCTGAGGTTGCTGTCCTCAATGCTGTACGGCTCGCCCGTGCGCCCGGTGGTGATCCCGCTGAAGCGCCAATCCTTCAGAATCTGCCGCAACGCTCGATATCCTCCACCCGTTGAGTCGCGCAGCGAAGGGATTTCCGGAATCTGGTAGACGTAGCTGATAGACACTACGTGCCGATAGTCGAAGTCGCTGTTGCCTCTATTGATTTGTTTGTAGGCGTAATGGTCGTCCGGGTCCACAGGACTGCCGAGGATGTTCAGGTCGTCACAATCCCAGTCAATCGAGTGCGACCAAGTCCAGTTGGCGCGGAACAGCAAACCATGGCTCAACTTCTTCTCCAGGGAGGCTTCGAGGCCCTGATACGTTGAGTTGCCCCCGTTCTCCCGTAACTCGAGAGTACCAAAATTCGGGTAAGGAGCGACCCCGGTGGGAATGCCGTTGACGAAGGGATTCTGATTCATGTTGGTCAGGTAGGACAGGTGCGTTCCCTTGGTGCCCACGTAATCGACCGTGAGAACCATGTTCCCGGCGAACATGTGCTGCAAGCCAAAGTTCCATTGATCGATGCTGGGAGTCCGGGAATTCGGATCCACAATGTGGGTGTTGACCGTGGTGGGACTCACGACGTTAGGGTCGATCGAGAGGTTGATCCCCGTCGCGACCCGCATGTTGTTGAATGTTGCGGTACTGCTGGAAGTGCTGCCCGAGTTGGTGACGTGCCAGGGCAGATCCAGATACATCTGGTCTTCGCTTCCTTGCCGCTCAAAAAGCTGATAGAAGCGGCCGTAACCGGTACGGATCACCCAGTTGGGTCTGACGTGGTACGCCAGCCCCAGGCGCGGCCCCCAGTCGTTCTTGTCATTCTTCACCAGGCCGCGGCCGTAGGGCGAGTTCGAGGGGAAAAACAACGTGCCGGTTGCCGGGTCAAAATTGCTCATGTGATTCCCGGCTTCATACTCCCAAGGCGCGTAGTCGTAGCGCACGCCGTAGTTAACGCTCAGTTTGGGGGTAACCTTCCAGTCATCCTGGAAGAAATAGGACATCATCCAGTCGCGCGAGTCGACGATGGTCTGACCGGTGTACTCGCCATTATAGGGATAGCCCATCAGAAAGTCCGCCCAGGGAATCCCGGTGTATTGTCCGTCAAAGCTCATGGATCCCCGCACGCCTGGGACATCCAGGTAGATATTCCGCATCGGCGCGTGAAAGTCCGCCCCCAACCTGAACTGGTGCGTGCCCTTGGTAATGCCCATCGTGTCGCTCTCTTCGAACGAATTGGTGTACTCATGCTTGGGCGTGTAGTCGGGCGAGCCCATACGAGCCCTGGCGCCGCCTGCTCCGACCGCCGAAATGCCGCCCCCGCCGCTAACCGTCATGCCCGGCAGTCCGCCGTCATAGGCGGGGCTGTCGGGAACACCCAACCAGCCGAGGGACGACAAGGTGTTCTCGCCAAATGGGTTCTGTGTCTCGAGTGAATGAGCGCGGTTCCAGCCCAGCCGGACCTCGTTCAGCATCGTCGGGCTGATGATCCAGTCGTCGCCCAGCGCTGCTCCCTGGGAATGGAGGTAGTACTTTCCGATGGACGATGAGCTGGCGCCGTCAATGATGGCGGGGTAGAAGGCACCCGGAGCATCCCGATAGCGAGGCAAGATGCTATAACGCACGAAAGCGTGGTTGTTGGTTTTAATCGCTACGTCGCTGCGAGCGGTGTACGAGTTACTGTTGTCCACCAAGGGTGGGGAATTATAGAAGTCGTTGGCGTTGAGCGCGCCGCTCGCGGGCGTAATGTTAGACAGGGGAAGGTAGGTGATAAATCTCTGCGATTCCGGGTCCAGGCAGATCGCCGGAATTACATTGTTAACGAAGGTGTTGTTGGGATTTATGGCAGCGGGATCTTTCGCTTTGCAATCTCCCACGGGGTCGGAGATGGTTTTGTAAGTAGTTCTGTTGGCGACGCCTGCCGCGGCGGAGAAATTGCCGACGCGCTCGCTGGCCGTGGGAACGCTGCTCAGAAGCGGTATCCCCTGCGCCAGGCGCTGGCCCTCGTAGTTGAAGAAGAAGGCTTTGTCTTTCTTGATCGGCCCTCCAATGTTGCCCCCGAATTGGTTCAGGTCGTACTGGCTCTTCTCCCTTCCGGAGCGGTTCGTGAAGAAGTCCGTGGAATCGAATTTGTTATTGCGGACGAATTCCCAACCCGTGCCGTGGAACTTGTCGGTGCCGCCCTTGGTGGCGACGACGATGGCAGCCCCCGGACTGCGTCCGTATTCAGCCGAATATGGATCGGTGATGAGCCTGAACTCCTGGATGGCATCCACGGATTCGTGGACGGTTTCGGCGCTGAGTTCCAGCACGTTCTCCGAGGTCGTGTTGTTGTCCACCCCGTCCAGCAGGAAGTTGTTTTGCAGGGAGCGCACACCGTGGACATCGACGATGGCCGTGCGCCCACTGGCGGTCGAGCTTCCCTGTTCGCTGTAGCGGTCCCCGCTCACGCCCGACGACAACAGCAACAAGTCGTCCCAGTTCCGCCGTCCCAAGGGGAGATCCAGAACTTCGGTGTTGGTGATATCCACGCCGGGCGAGGCCGACTCGGTTTGGAGCGCCGTCGCTGCCGTTTTGACCTCCACCACTTGGTTCACTTCTCCGAGCGCGAGCACGAAGTCATTGCGTCCACTCTCGCCAACGCCCAAAACGACGTTGTCGTGGATTGCCGTCTTGAAGCCGGTCGTCTCCACCGTCACCGTGTAGGCGCCGATGGCCAAGCCCCCGAGGAGGTAATACCCGGAGGAATCGGTCTTGGTTGCGTAAGTCAGGTTGGTAGCGTTGTTCCTGGCCGTCACTGTCGCCGCGGCGACTACCGCGTCGCTGGGATCGGTGACCAGCCCGGTCAGACTGGCGTTTTGCACTTGCGACCATCCTGGCACGGCCAACCCCAGAGCTGCGAGGAATACAAGGGCCGTAACCGAAATTGCCTTCGGAAGTGCTCGCTGCATTTGTGGACCTCCATGTTTTTTACACACTCATAGCGGCCTTGCTTCGAAGCATGGGATGCCCGCCCTAAGTGACTATTTGAAATCCACATTAGTATCGCGTTCGGTTAATTACTGGATTGTGACGTACACTGCAATATTCGATTAAGAATGCCGTGAGCTCCCGGCAGACCTGTGTGAAGCTGGTAGCGCGTCCTTTGGGTCACTCGGCGGCTTTTAACGGCGCAGTGTAGAGGAAAGTCGCTTAACTCCGGGCTTATAAGCAGCCAGCAGACAAGGTCGGCAGCGCGCCAAGGTGCGGCCTTAACGGCGGCGAACCGTCGTTGAGTCCGGCCCTATTATCTTTAGGCGCTGGGGATCACCTGCTGGAAACGGATTCCGTCTTAAGTTAGCGCTTATGGACCCTGAAGGGGTCGTACAAATTCGGACAGCGAGTCTACATCATCGGCTGCGGTTAATAGGAATCGACCCTTTCAGGGTCGGACTTTCCGTGCGACGGGCGTTCCGGGGGTGTTGCGCCCGGCTATTTTATGCATCCCCTGCGGGGATAAAGCACGCGGCTCCTCAGTCTTTAGGAATTCAGGCTAGCCCCCCAGCGCATAGGCGTTAAAATAGGCGCGCTCTGTGGGTCCTGAACGGACCCAATGTCATTAGCCGTAGGTGGAACCTACGGGAGTATCGTGCCAAAGATCGAACCAACCCCAAAGGGGTTGAATTTACCGACATTCGATGTCTTCGGGGTCGGAAGAGAGGTCCAAAGAACTCCTTCTTGTCGGTAGGTTTCACCTCCGGCTAATGAAATTAATGCCCTTCGGGCATTCCCAACTTTCACTTGACGCCTATTTTAACACCTATGGCCCCGCCGTGGCTCTGCCCGAGCGCCGCCGCACCCTGCGCCGCAAATCACAATCCTGATCCAACCCGCGGATGGTCTTCGCTAGAGGGCGAGTCTGTTCATTCCGCTAAAATCGCGGCCCCGCTCGGCAAGCGTGATAAAATTACCTCGAATCGGCGGGCCGCTCTTCGGACATTGCTTTTCGGGCCGCGAACGCCGATCAGTTACCGTTGCCAGTGCGGCTCCGGTAATGGTCGTTGTCCCAAGGAGGCAAGTGGAAAGCGGTTCGCTCAGCGTCGTCGTTCCCGTTTACAACGAAGAGGAGAATGTTGCGCCTCTCCTTGAGCAGTTGCAGACCGCGCTGAAGGACTGGCCGGGAGAGGTGGAATTCCTCTTCGTCGATGACGGCAGCACCGACACCACGCTCGAACTTCTGAAGCGCGCCCAGAGCGGCGATCCGAGAATCCGAATCGCGCACTTCCGCCGCAATCTGGGTCAAACCGCAGCCATGGAGGCGGGCTTTCATTAGGCCAAAGGCGACGCCGTAGTGACTCTGGATGGCGATCTGCAAAACGATCCGGCAGAGGTTCCCCGCCTTGCGCGCATGTTATCCGACAGCGACGTCGTTTGCGGCATTCGGGCCCGGCGGCAAGATTCTTGGTGGAAGCGCCGGTCGTCGCGCATCGCCAACGGCTTTCGCAATTGGGCGACGGGCGACGACATCGTGGACACCGGCTGCACCCTGAAAGCCTATCGGCGTGAATGCGTCGCACACCTGGAGCTTTACAACGGCATGCACCGGTTCCTGCCCACACTCCTGAAGATGCGCGGGTACCGCGTGACGCAAGTGCCGGTGAGCCATCATCCCCGCCGCGCCGGAAAGACCAAGTACGATACCTGGCGGAGATTGAAAAAAGGTTTGGCCGACGTGTGGGCCGTGCGCTGGATGAAGAAAAACTGGATCGCTTACGAGGGCGTTTTGGAAGTTGTGGAAACGCCCGCCACCAGCAACTTCAAGAAACAGGAGGTTGGCAAAATCCGATGATCGGATGATCGAGTGATCGGGTGACCACCCCATCGACCGACCACCCGATTACCGGATCATCGGATCACCCGATCGCCGTGACGCCCACGGAACTCCACCCTAATCCCCGGACGACCATGGCTCTCTCTCTGGGCCTGCTGCTCATCACGGCGGCCGTGCTGTTCTTTGCCGGATTGGGTCGGCTTCCCTTACTCGAACCCGACGAGGGCCGAAACGCCGAGGTTGGGCGTGAGATGCTGGCGTCGGGCGATTGGATTACGCCGCACTTCAACGGTTTTACCTACTTGGACAAGCCCGCCGTCTACTTCTGGATGGTGGCGGCATCCATGAAAACTTTCGGTGTTTCGGAAACCGCCGCGCGGTTCCCGTCGGCCTTGATGGGCTTGGCCACCATGCTGCTGGTGTGGTTTCTGGCGCGCCGGATGTTCGGAGATTCCGCGGGGCTACGCGCGGGAATAGTCTTTGCCGCCTGTCCCTTGGCGTTGGTGCTCGCCCGCGAAGTCATCTTTGATATGACGCTCACCTTCTTGGTCACACTGGCCATGGTGGCGTTCTGGATCGCGGAGGAGAGAAGCTTTCTCGCGCCACGGTTCGACTTTTTGATGTTCGCGGCGATGGGCGTGGCCGTGATCACGAAAGGTTTCGTGGGCGTTCTGATTCCCGTGGTCGCGATTTTGATTTACGAAATGGCGTGCGGCTCTTGGCGAGAATGGCTGCGCCTGCGATGGGGCTGGGGCGTTCTGGTTTTCCTGGTTGTATGCCTACCCTGGTTTATTGCGGTGTCGCTACGGAATCCTGATTTTCCCCGCTACGCATTTTGGAACGAGAGCCTGAAGCGCTTCACGACCAGCACTGCGCACCGGGGCGGGGGAGTCCTCTACTACCTTCCGGTGTTCCTCGGCGGCTTTTTCCCGTGGAGCCTCTTCCTGCTCATGGCGGGTTGGAATCGCCTTCGACGCTGGCGCGAACTGAAGCAGGAGTCGAGCCGCCCCATCGTGTTCTTGCTTTCGTGGGCGGTGTGGGTTTTTGTCTTCTTCACGCTTTCGCATTCCAAGCTTCCCGCCTATTTTCTGCCCGCAGTGGTTCCGCTTAGCATCCTGATGGGAGCGGTTTGGCAGGATGCCGGAAAGCAGGAGCAAGTACGGCCGCCGGATTGGCTCACGGCAGGATTTGCGTTGCTGCTGGGACTGGGAGTCCTGGTGGCCGCCACGTCGCAATCCTGGCTCTATACTTCGCTCCAGGTGCGACTGGCCAAGCGGCTCCAACCAAATGTGTTGGAACTCATCAAGCCGTCGCTGCTCTACACAGGGCTGATCCTCGCCGCGCTGGGGTTTCTCGGCCGGAGGTTGGCGGCAAAGTTGCGCGGGCAGACGCTGGGAATCGCTACATTCGCGCTCGCATCCATAATCCTCCCGACGCTTGTGCTGCGCTGGTACACGCCGCTGAGGTTGCTCGCTGAAGCCAATTCCAGCCGCCGCCTGGCAACCGCTATTCTTTCCAGCCCGGAGCGGGATTCAGCGGTTTTCGGCTACTATTATTTCCGCACCAGCCTGCCGTTCTATTTGCGGCGCCCGGTGGGATTGCTTTCGATTAAATGGGGGGAGATGACCAGCAACTATCAAGTGGAGCACCAGGCAGAGGCTCGGCGAGCACCCGGCAGCCAATCTGGAAACGGCGTGCTGGTCACCGTCCCCGAATTCCATGCCCTGACGAAATCGAATCCGCGGCCTATTCTGGTGATGACTCCGAACTCCCTGGTGCAAGACCTTTGGCGAAATGTGGGCCGCATCGACCCGCTCTGGAATGAATCAGACTTTTCCGTTTGGGAGGTCCCGCCCGTCAACGCCGTACAGCCGGAAAGCGCGCCGACACACGTCGTCGCGCCTTTTCAGCCGTGAGGATTCACTCGCATCAAATCCCGAATTCGGAGTACATTTCTGTTCCATGAAACGTGTGTCCTGTAACCCGTAACCTGCTTCCTGATCGCCTATGTGTGGAATTTGCGGAATCTTCAATTTGCAGCTTCAAGCCTTGGACCACGGTGAGTGCATCGACCCGATGGCTGCTCGCCTCTTTCATCGCGGGCCTGACAGCGGCGGCAGATTTCGATTGCCCCACATCGCGCTGGCCATCCGGCGGCTGAGCATCATCGATCTCGAAACCGGCAACCAGCCGCTCTCCAACGAAACCGGGGACATAACCCTGGTTTTCAACGGCGAGATTTATAACTACCGCGAGCTGTGTAAGGGGTTGCTGGAGCGCGGCCACCATTTCAAGACGCGTTCCGACGGCGAAGCCATCATCCACCTGTACGAGGAGCAGGGCCCGGACTGCCTGCGCGAGCTGAACGGGATGTTTGCCATCGCGCTCTGGGATAATCGTGCCAAGCGATTGCTTCTAGCGCGCGACCGCGCAGGCGAGAAACCGCTCTATTACTGGCGCGACGGCCAGACTCTGGTGTTTGGCTCCGAGATCAAGTCGCTGCTCGAATATCCCGGCATCAGCCGTGCCATGGATCCCATCGCGCTGACTGAGTATTTCTTCTACGGCCATTTTCCCAGCCCGAACAGCGTTTATGCCGACATCAAGAAGCTTCCTGCGGCGCACCGCATGGTAGTGGAAAGCGGTAACATCCACATCGATGCTTACTGGCGTCCGCAGGAGTATTTGCGCTCGCCGGACCAGCCGCCGGTCACGCCTCGCGACGAGCGCGATCTAGTGGAGGAACTCGCCGTGCATCTGCGGCAAGCGGCGGAGTCGCGCCTGGTGAGCGATGTCCCCCTGGGCGTCTTTCTGAGCGGGGGAGTGGATTCTTCTGCCATCGTTGCCATCATGAGCGAATTAAGTCCCGGAAACGTCAATTCGTTTTCCGTGAACTTTCCGGAAAAGTCCTTCAATGAGGAGCCCTACTCGACCCTGGTGGCGAAACGCTTCCGTACGCAGCATCACGTTTTGAACGCCGACAAACCGAGCATGTACCAGGCGCTCGCGACGCTGGCCGATCATTTGGACGAACCCATCGCCGATCCTGCCGTGATTCCCACCTACATGATTTCGCGTTTCGCTCGCGAACACATCAAGGTGGCGCTGAGCGGCGAGGGCAGCGACGAGCTTTTCGGCGGCTACCCAACCTATATGGGCGCGCGCCTGGCGGAGTATTACCTGAAACTTCCGGGTGTGGTGCGCCGGCAGATTTTTGGCCGCCTGCAGCGCTTTCTTCCTGCGTCCTCGACGGCGGTTCCGAAGGGTCTTTTCTTGCGCCGGTTTCTGAGTCATGCCGAGAAGAACCCGGCGGAGCGCCACCACATCTGGTTCGGCATGTTCAATCCCACGGAACTTGACCAGCTCTTTTCGCCGGATTGGGCGGGGCCGCGGCCGGCCAGCGGAGAAATCTTCTCGCCCTTGGCGCGAGTGCTGGAAGGCGCGCGCTTCGATGAGACTATTTCTGAAATGCTCTATCTGGATTTTCGTTTGTACCTTGAAGACGACTTGTTGGTGAAGGTCGATCGCGCCAGCATGGCGTGCTCGCTCGAGCTGCGAACGCCATTTTTAGATCATCGCCTGATTGAATTTGCCGAAGGCTTGCCGGGCCGGCTCAAGGTTCGCGGGTTTCAACTTAAGTACATTCTGAAGAAAGCCGTCGAGCGTTGGCTGCCGAAAGAGATTGTTTACCGCCAGAAGCGCGGATTTTCAGTTCCCATCGCCAGTTGGATGCGGAATGAGCTGCGGCCGTTAGTGGATGAGACTCTGGGTGAAGCAAAGTTGCGGCAGCAGGGAATGTTTAATGTTGCATTCGTGCGCCGATTGCTCAACGAGCACTGGTCGGGCAAGGCGGACCACCGCAAGACGCTGTGGACGCTCTTCACTTTTCAACTTTGGCACGACCGGTGGGCCAGGTAATCGGGTGATCCGGTGATCGGGATGTCGGGTGAACAATGACAACCCAAGTCGCGCTTCCGAAGAGAGGTGTAGCAATACACCTGCTCTTCCCTCATGTCGAATCCTACCGTTTGTGAAGCACGGCCGGGAAGTGGAAATTGGCTTAAGTATCGCGGAACAGCGCGCGAAAGCCCTCTTGCTCGAAGTGCCGGTCATTGGTGAGCGCTTCGGTCAACCCCTCACGGCGCATGGTCTGCATCGAAATGCAATCGACCAGGCTGTAACCTTTGTCGGGACGCGACCGGTACAGTTCAAATCCCGCCATAAAAGAATTGTGGCTCTGCGGAATGACACGCACGCTCGGGTCGCTCAACATGGCCTCGACATTGGCTGTCACTTCCCGACGCAGGTACTCTGGTGCAGCGGAAAAGAAAGTGAGGTACTCGGTGAGAACTTCCTCTGTGGTCAGGATGTCGTCGGTGACCTGGTGCGCCCGCGCATAGGCTTCGTCTCCCGGCAAGGTCACCGCGATCCAGTAGAACGTATCGCCAAAAACCATTTTCATGGGTTTCTTTTGGGCCAGCCGTAGATGTAATGATCGTGCTCGCTGGCTCCGTCTTTCGGCATGCGGGACATGATTTCAGGCGGAACCTTGCTCATGTTCTCACGGATGATGTCGGAAATATGGCGGCGCCGAGGGAGGGCGGCTTCGAGATCACGTGCAAGAACCTGGCGAGCGTATTCTTCTTCCGAGAGACCATGCGCGCGCGCCTTAGCGGTAAGGGCGGCTTGTTGTTCGTCGGGGAGGTCAATCGTCAGTGTCATAACTTAACGGCCTTTACTTTCGTCGCAGCAAACTTGATCTTACGCCAGTCTGAACACTTTGTCACCCCATGCGCGGCGCGAATGGAAGGCGCTGGGCTTTATTGCTGAGGCCCGACCATGGAGAATAAAACCCTACTTCCGAAAAGCTTTGCCGTTGACCACAACTATCCTCCGTCTTCAGCGCCAAGCCGGGACGCTTTCCGGCCGGAGGAGTGGACGATTGTCCGCCGTTGCCGCACCCCCAAGCAGGTACAGGAATATCTCCGCAAGCTGCCCTACAATTGGGAAAAGCGTGGGGAAACTCTGCGGACGTTTCGTGGTGTCGTGCGCCACGGAAGCGCCCACTGCCTGGAAGGTGCGCTTAGCGCCGCGACGATCATGGAGCAGCACGGTTATCCGCCGCTGCTGCTCGACTTGGAATCCCAGGACCAACTTGACCACGTGCTGTTTCTCTTTAAAAAGCACGGCCGCTGGGGAACCATAGCGCGTTCGCGAGACGCGGGCCTGCACGGACGCAAACCGGTTTTCCGCACCATCCGCGATCTGGTGATGAGTTATGTGGACCCCTACGTAGACGGCTCCGGCCGCATTATGGGTTTTGGCGTTGCCGACCTGCGGACGTTGGTAAAATGCGATTGGCGGCTTTCCTCGAAGAACGTCAAGGAAGTGGAACGCGCCCTCATCAAAATGCCTCACAAGCCGATTCGCACTTCCGAGCGCCGATACCAGTCGATCCTCCGGCAGTTCCGGGCCTTTCGCAAAAAATACCCTCACAAGCCTGCCACGTTCTATTCCAACCGGTCCGTTTGGCTGTGACCCAAGGTGAGAAAACGCAACGGCCGACGGCGAAGGCCGTCGGCCGCGAGAGTTCGAGTTGGTGATGGAATTTACCTGCGCCCATCACCGTGGACACCGCCTCCGCCATGGGAGCCACCACCGCCGTGGAATCCACCACCGCCTCCACGCGCGTAGCCATGTACGGCTCCACCGTTAAAGTGGCCGCCGACGTTACCACGATTGTACGCACCGCGATATTCCGGGTGTGCGGGCACGGCCGGCATGCGTCCATAGTTGCCACGTCCCGCGTAGAAGCCCGGACCGGCATGATAGCCATGGAACCACGGCCCGGCGCCAATAAAGACTCCGCCCGAGAACCAACTTGGTCCATAGTAGCCGTAGGGTGCGCAGGCGTAGGGGTAATAGTTGTAGTAGCCATACGCGCACACCGGAGGTGGCCCCACGTAGCCCGGGCCCACTCCGATCTCAACTCCAAAGCGTTGGGCATGTGCATACGGCGCTACCAACAAGCAAAGACCCAGCAACGTCAAAAGTTTTAGGTTTCGCATATCGTACCTCCTCGAATCCTCAATGCTTCGTGCCAAACTGCAACCTGGATCAATGCAAGCGGCCTGCCAAACCGTCTGGTTCCGAAATGCCCTGTGATTTCATGCGTTTCCGCTTGCAGGGTGGCCGAATGTCGGAATGGCCCGGCCCCCGTGCGGTGGTGGTTTCCGGCTAGAGTGGTGGTTTTTGGCTACCGCCCGCATCCATCGGCCGGCTGGAACGGCACGGGAGGCTAGAGGGCAGGATCGGCATCGGACGATTGGTGGTTTCCGTTAAGGAGACAGTTAACTGTACCACTACCACCCGGCACGCAACTTTGACTTTGCCTTTTGCACTTTGCCTTTTGACTAGCTCTATCTGCTGAGCTTATGGCGTTCTGGTCCCCACCACCTGTTCTCCATTCAAGGAAAGCGCTTCCTTGCTGCCGAAGAGTCGTTGCAGCCATCTTTGGAATGCGTCGAGGTAGGTGTAATAGACAGGAGTGATGTACAGCGTAATGAGCTGGGAGAAGATCAACCCGCCCACGACGCAAAGGCCAAGGGGACGACGCGATTCCGCTCCGGCGCCAAACCCCAGCGCGATCGGCAGTGTTCCCATCAGCGCCGCCATGGTGGTCATCATGATGGGTCGGAAACGCACCAAGGCTCCGTAGTAAATGGCTTCCTGAGTCGTCTTGCCGGAGGTTCGTTCCGCGTCCAGGGCGAAGTCAATCATCATGATGGCGTTTTTCTTAACGATACCCACCAGCATGATGATTCCGACAAACCCGTAGAGGTCGAGTTCGTAGCCGAAGTACATCAGTGTAAGCAGGGCTCCCAGTGCGGCGGAAGGCAGGCCGGAAAGGATTGTGAGGGGATGAATAAAGCTTTCATACAAAATCCCCAGCACAATATAGATGACCAGGATGGTAATGACGAGCAGGACGGTCATGCCCACTAGAGAGGATTGGAATTGCTGCGCGGTGCCTTCGAAGTTTGCGCTGAGGTCCGCGGGGAGAGTTTGGCGGGCGATCTGCTCGACCCGATTCACGGCGTCGCCCAGCGCGGTGCCGGGCTGCAAATTGAAAGATACCGTGACCGATGGTAACTGCCCGGAGTGGTTCACCGCGAGGGGACCGAGTGACTGGGTGAGCTTAGAGACCGCGCTGAGCGGCACCAGTTGGCCGCTGCTGGAACGGATGTAAAGCAGGGAGAGCGCCTGCGGGTCCATCTGATATTTGGGCAGAAGTTCGGCCAACACCCAATACTCATTGTTGGACGTATAGATGGTGGAAATTTGGCGCGAGCTGTAAGCCGTTTCGAGGGCGTCCTCCACCTGGAAGGCGCTCACTCCCAGAGCATTCGCCTTGTCGCGGTCGATCTCCACATTCACTTGCGGGTTGCTGACCTGGAGATCGGTGGTTACATCCTGAAGTCCCGGCGCCGAGCGCAGTTCGCCCTCCAATTTCCCCGCTTCGCGGTAGAGTTCGTTGGTGTCGGGCCCCTGAAGGGTGAACTGGTATTGACTCTTGGTCAGACGGCCGCCGATTTGAATGGGAGGCGGGTTCTGCATAAAAGCCATGATGCCGGGAACGGAGAAGAACCTGGGCCGCAACTCCCCCAAAACCTGGTCGGTATCGAGGTAGCGATACTTCGGATCGTGCGGATAGGGAATGTGCAATCGGTCCTTAAACCAGTTCAGCATCTGCGTGCGGCCACTCGGGCGCGCCTTGAGGTCGATGAAGAAAAAGCCGGAGTTGCCGCCACCGCCCGGCCCGCCTGCGCCAGCGAAAGACATGATGTTTTGCACGTTGGGGTCTGCCACCACGAGACCGGTGATGGCCTTCTGATGGTCGCGCATGGAATCAAAGGAAATGCCCTGCTGGGCCATGGAGATACCAAAGATGAAGCCGCTGTCTTCGCTGGGGAGGAATCCCTTGGGAATGCGGATAAATAGCCAAATCGTTACGGCTAGGATCGCCAGGGAGAATAGGAAGGTGACGAATCGGAACCGCAGTACCTTCTTTAAGCTCCAATCGTAAGCGCCCAGCATGCCGCTGAAGCCCCGCTCGAAGAGGTTGAACAGGAAGCCGTGCTCCTCCGGCTTGGCGTGGCGCAGGAAGCGGCTGCACAGCATGGGCGTCAGCGTGAGCGAGACCACGCCCGACACCAGGACCGCCGACATGATCGTCACCGAGAATTCGTGCAGCAGCCGCCCCAGTATGCCTCCCATGAAAAGTACGGGAATGAATACCGCGGCGAGCGAGAGCGTCATCGAGAGAATAGTGAAGCTGATCTCCCGCGAGCCGCGCAAAGCCGCGTCTAGAACGCTTTCGCCCATTTCCAAATGGCGGACGATGTTTTCGAGCATGACGATGGCGTCGTCCACGACGAACCCCACGGCCAACACCAGGGCCATCAACGAGAGGTTATCGACGGTGTAGCCGAACAGGTACATCACCGCGAACGTCCCCACAATCGACATGGGAAGCGCCAGGCTGGGGATGATGGTGGCGGACACATTACGAAGGAAGAGGAAGATGACCAGCACTACCAGGCACAGCGTCAGGTAGAGCGTGAACTTGACGTCGCCCACGGAATCGCGAATGGAAATCGAAGCGTCGTAGAGGGTATCCAAACGGATAGACTGCGGGATTTCCTTGCGAAAGGTCGGAAGCAGTCGCTGGATGTTGTCCACTACGTCGATGGTATTGGTGCCAGGTTGGCGCTGAATGGCCAGCACCATGGAGTTGATGCCGTTGTACCAGGTGACCACCTTGTTGTTCTGTACGCTGTCGATGACCTGGCCGAGCGCCTCCAGTCGCACCGGCGCGCCGTTGCGATAAGCGACAATAAGAGGCCGGTAGGCGGCGGCGTTCTGGAGTTGGCCGTTGGCCTGCACAACGAAAGACTTGTGCGTACCGAAAAGAGTTCCAGTGGGTAGGTTGACGTTGGCATTTTTGACGGCATCGGTGACCTCATCGATGCCGATTCCGCGCGTGGCCAGCGCCTGGGGATCGAGCTGTACCCGCACCGCGTATTTCTGCGCGCCATACAATTGCACTTGCGCCACACCCGTGATCATGGAGATTCGCTGCGCCATCAGCGTGTCCGCATAGTCATCGACGGTGGAGGGCGCGAGCGTATCGGAGTGAACGGCCATGTAGAGCACGGGCTGGTCGGCAGGGTTCACCTTCTCGTAGGAAGGAGGCCCAGGCATGCCCGCCGGAAGCCTGCCCTGCGAGCGGGCGATGGCCGCCTGGACATCCTGCGAGGCGGCGTCAATGTTGCGGTTCAGGCTGAATTGCAGGGTGATCTGGGTGCCGCCCTGAGTGCTCATGGAACTCATGGACTCGAGTCCGGCAATCGTGGAAAACTCGCGCTCCAGCACGGTGGCCACGGCGGAGGCCATGGTTTCAGGGCTCGCTCCGGGCAGCGCCGCGCTCACCTGGATGGTGGGATAATCGACGTTCGGCAGATCGCTGACCGGCAGTTCGCGATACGCGATGATGCCAAAAACCAGGATGGCCAACATCGTGAGCGTCGTCATGATGGGCCGGCGGATAAAGAGTTCTGCCAGGTTCATAAGAGCAGTGGTCAGTGGCTAGTTGTTGGTGAATAGCAGGCGGTCGACAGTGGTTAGCCAATCGTTTCGGGTTACTTGCCACTAACCACTAGCCACTCAGTACTAGCCACTGCCTTTCTTGATCTCAACCTTGGATCCCGGCGCCAGAAGCAACTGGCCGTCGGTTACTACGGTTTCACCGGGTGCAACACCCTTGTCGATCACCGTTTCTCCCTGCACGGTTTCACCTGCGGTCACCACTCGCAAGTCGGCGGTAGAATCGGGCTTCACGACAAACAGGTACTTGCCCACTTGCCCCGTCTGCACGGCCTGCGCCGGAACCACGGTGGCATTGCGCTGCACGGTAAGCCGCATGACGACATTAGTGAACTGGCCCGGCCAAAGGCGGTTGTCGGGATTCGGAAACGTGGCGCGCATTTTGATGGTACCCGTGGGAATGTCCACGGCGTTGTCGATAAACGTGAGCTGGCCTATGGCCGGTGGCCGCGGATCGTTGGGAAGGTGGGCTTCGACCGCCAGCGGGCCCCTGGCTTGGTATTCTTTTACCTGGCCGAGGTACTGCTCGGGCACCGAGTAAGTCACATAGATGGGATGGACCTGATTGATGACCACCAGAACTGTATCATTTACTTTGGCAATATTTCCGGGATAGACCTGATAACTCCCGGTGCGGCCGTCAATAGGAGAGTAGATCGAGCAGTAACTCAAGTTCACCTTGGCGTTTTCAATGGCGGCTTGGTCGGCGCGTACGGTTGCTTCATCAGCTTGAGCGGTTGTTCGGAAGGTGTCGTACTGGTCTTTCGAGATGATGCCGGCCTCGAAGAGCTTGTTATTTCGGTCCGCCTGGGCTTGGGCGTTGGCCAGTTGCGCCTGGTCGTGCGCCAGGTTGGCCTCAAGCTGGTCGAGCGAAGCTTGGAACGGGCGGCGATCGAGGGTGAAGAGGAGTTGGCCCTTTTTGACGTCGTGGCCCTGGGTAAAATAGGCGCGCTCGATTTCACCCGCAATCTGCGTGCGCACCGAAACATTGGAGTAGGCTTCAACGTTGCCAATGGCTTCCACTTGCACCGGCATGCTTGTTGCTGTGGCCTTCGCCACCGTAACCGGAACGCGAAACTCCATCTGCATGCCTTCCGATTTCGCCGGTTTGGATGCACACCCTGCAAGCATTAGCAGGCTTGCGAGCAGTAGGCCGACGCATCCCACTTGGGCGGCGACGAGGGGCAGATGATGACTTCTCGTGAATATGACCGCACGAAATCCCATGTTCTCGCCTCTCCTCATCATGAACCTCTCCGGGCTGGCAATGTTCCGGCGTCACGCGGCGCCAGTTACCCCGCCTTGAGAGGAAAGGATTACTCTACTTCCATGCCGCTGCTTCGTCAACGTGGGTGCAAATGGGCGGCGGAGCTTGATGTGGGTGCGGCTCCACGGCGTCGAGTGCACGACATAGACTGGCATCTGCAGCATCAGACGGCCCCCGTAACGGGCGACTTGCCAACTACGTCTGAACGGTAATAGAGCGCTTCAATTCGGAGATATAACTTGAGTGTACCATTTATTGTGGTAGTCCTGGACGGGCATACCATAACTTGGGTTTGGGGCCAAAGAAACTGCCCGCGAGGCGGATATTCTCCTTTACACGCCTCCGCTGGGTGCTCTAAACTGAGGCTGTGCGTTATGTTTGTGTATATGATTAGAGAGGCACTATTATGTCTTGCCAAACCATTTACCGGTCATCGACCGAAGCAGGAGGGCTTCCGATGCAAACGGATACCCCCACAAATTCCCGCCGGTGGGAGCGAGAGCTCGCCACGATCCCCATCAGTCTCGTGTTGAAAGCCGAAAGGTTCAAAACGGACAATTTCGCGACGACCGTCGATATTTCCTTGCGCGGGATGAGAGTTCGGACCAATCTCACCCTGGTTCCGGGGGAATGGATTGGCGTTGTTCCCAAGGGAGAATTTCCGCATGCTATCCCTGCCCGCGTAGTTTGGGTGCGAGAAGATGAGTCCAGCCATTGGATCTTTGCGGGGCTTGAGTTTTTGCAGAACTTGGAGGCCTAGAGCTGCATATCCTAGACTGCGGTTCGAGGCGTGGTCCGTTTTGCGCTGCCAGTGCGCGTCGGCAAGAGACGCTTTGGTTGACGCCGAGGCAGACGGACACACTGCGACAATGGCATTACGAGTCGATGTCTCCTTGACGTGTATCTGAGCCTTGATCCTGAGTCTATTTCGAGGGTCTTGCAGAATCCCAAACAGACAGGCGACCTACGCCTGTTCTTGGGCCGTGCACAATGGGTGCCCGAGCAACTCCAAGGCGAAGCGCGTCGGGGCTCCTGGTACAGCCTTCGGGCGGAGGGAAATGTGATTTTTGATAGTAACTCCGACCGGCTTTGGGAGAGGATGCACGAACGTGCCAGGCCGCCATCGCGAGTGGAAAACCGGCTGCCTCGACCCTCCTGTGGGCGAGACCGGGTTGCGGCAACAGGTACTCTACCGTATCTATGGCCTGTTTTTACAATTCCGGCTCTCACAGCCGGCGGCGATGTCACCACAATGAACTGAACTCACGGTCACGTAGCGACTGCGATCTTCGATTTGAACCCCCGAAAAGTAAAGCGCGTTCCTAGGCACTGCTACACTGCTTTAAGCACCGACGCTATGTTTTCCATGCAGGCTACTTTCGAAATCCCGATTGGGCTTGACGCTGTTTTCGGTAGTGGGCTAACGTGATGAGGTTGCGCTGAAGTCCCGGACCGTCGCCGTACAAACTGGGGAAGATGACTCGTGACGCGCGTCCGGACGGGGATTCCTATGGATCTTTTTGAACTCACCAAAAGCCTGGTCAACATGGCGTCCGTCACCGGCCATGAAAAGGCCTGCGCGGAATTTGTCAAAGGATACCTGGTCCAACTCGGCTTTCAGGCGGAGCTAATGGCCGTGTCGCGGGACCGGTTCAACGTGTTTGCCACTTTTGGAAAACCGGACGTCGTATTGAGCACGCACATCGATACCGTGCCGCCGTTCTTTCCCGCGCACGAAGATGCGGATCGCATTTACGGTCGGGGATCCTGTGACGCCAAAGGAATCCTGGCAGCGCAGGTGTCGGCCGCGGAACGGCTCAAGGCGGAAGGGGTGAAAGACTTCGCCGTGCTTTTCCTGGTGGGGGAAGAAACCGTCAGCGATGGCGCGCGCGAAGCCAATCTGCATCCGCGCGGTTCGCGTTACATCATTAACGGCGAGCCAACGGAGAACAAACTGGTGATCGGCTGCAAAGGAAACTTGCGCATCGACATTCGCGCGCGAGGTAGAATGGCGCATTCCGCTTACCCGCATTTAGGCGTGAATGCAATTGATAAACTGTTAGATGTGCTCGCTGACCTGCGGAAGATCCCCCTGCCCACCGACCCGGTGTTGGGCCCCGCGACAATGAACATCGGCGTGCTCACCGGCGGCCGCGCTGCCAACGTGGTGCCTGACGAAGCCGTCGCGCAGATTCTGATTCGCATCGTTGGGGATTCCGAACCCTTGCGGCAGAAGATTGCGGAACTCATCGCCGGCCGTTGCGAGTTAAGCTTCGTGCGCGACACGCCGTTGCTGATGATGGAGAAGCTCGACGGCTACGAAACGGACGTCGTGGCATTTACCACTGACTTGCCGTCACTGACGAATTGGGGGCGTCCCTTGCTACTTGGACCGGGATCAATCAGCATGGCGCATACCGAGCGTGAGTGCGTTCGCAAGGCTGACCTGGTGGCTGCGGCCGATCTCTATTGCCGCTTGGTGCGTGACCTGAAAAGCAGGGATTAGGGCTTAGGGATTAGGGGTCAGGGACTAGCGATCAGAAGCGTGGCCTTATCCCTAACCCCCAATCCCTAGCCCCTGTTTTTAGGAAAGGAGAAGGTGGAGTCAATCCGCCGTCATCGTGCATGAAGAAACTGGAAGTGGGTATTTTGGGAGCTACAGGGATGGTCGGGCAGCGCTTTGTGAGCCTGCTCGAACACCACCCGTGGTTCGAAATCAAATGGCTTGCTGCCTCCGAAAGGTCGGCCGGCAAGACCTATCGTGAGGCCTGCAACTGGCGCTTGCGCGATCCCCTGCCGCAGAGCGCGTGGGATCTCCCGGTGCATGAATGCAAGCCGGGAGGCGCTCCGCAATTGCTGTTCTCCTCGCTCGACTCCAAAGTGGCGGGGGAAGTGGAGAAGGAATTTGCCCAGGCTGGGCACGTGGTGGTTTCAAACTCCTCAAATTTCCGTATGGAGCAAGACGTGCCGCTGTTGATTCCGGACGTCAATCCGGACCACCTGGCGCTGGTTCGCGAGCAACGGAAGCAACGTAAGTGGAAGGGAATGATCGTGACCAATCCCAACTGCACCACGGTGGGATTGGTGATGTCGCTCGCACCCCTGCAAAAAGCCTTTGGACTTGACAAAGTCCTAATGACCAGCATGCAGGCGGTTTCCGGCGCGGGCTACCCGGGTATACCCACCCTCGATATCCTCGGCAACGTGATCCCCTTTATCGGTGGTGAAGAGGAAAAGGTTGAGCGCGAGACGCAAAAGCTCTTGGGAAAATGCGTGGATGGCCACGTGAAGATGGGCGAATTTATAGTGAGCGCGCACTGCAACCGTGTGATGGTGGAGGATGGCCACACGGAGACCATTTCCGTGTCGCTCAAAGACAAAGCCACGATACCCGGAATCGTGCAGGCTTGGCGCGACTATCGCTCGCTGCCTCAGGAGCGCAATTTGCCTTCCGCCCCCAAGCACCCCATTATTGTTCGTGAGGAGCGCGACCGTCCTCAACCGAAGTTCGATTTGAATGCCGAGCACGGCATGGCCACCGTGGTGGGCCGCCTGCGCGAGTGCGCAGTTCTGCAGTTCAAATATGTGGCGCTGAGCCACAATACCATTCGCGGGGCCGCCGGCGCTGCGCTGCTGAACGCGGAACTGATGAAGTCGGAAGGGTATCTGGATTGATGATCAACCTCGCCCTACTCGGTTACGGAAAAATGGGGAAGACGCTGGCGCAACTCGCGCCGCAGCGCGACTTTGAAGTGCGTCTGGTGATGGATATTGACGTTAACGCACAGAGTCGCGGCATCACACGGGAGAAGTTCAAGGGCATCGACGTTTGCGTGGACTTCACCACACCCGACTCCGTAGTGGAGAACGTTCACCGAGTGGCGGCGTTGGGAGTCAGTCTGGTGGTCGGGACCACCGGCTGGCAGAAGCACCAAGCGGAAGTTCGCAAGGTGATTGAGCAGGCAGGCGTAGGCATGGTGTATGCCGCGAATTTTTCCATCGGCGTGAATTTGTTCTACCGGCTGTCGCGGGCGGCGGCGGAGATCTTTGCGCCGTTCCCCATGTACGATCCCTTCATCACCGAGGCGCATCACAAAATGAAGAAAGACGCGCCCTCGGGGACTGCGCTCGATCTTTCACGGCAAATTCAACCGTACTTCGTCGATCGCGATATTCCCGTGGCGAGTGTCCGCGCAGGTTATATTCCCGGGACGCACGAGTTGGGCTTTGATTCGGAGGCGGATACCGTGGCTTTGCGCCACACGGCGCGCGGTCGGCAAGGCTTTGCGGAAGGGGCGCTGTACGCCGCCCGCTGGATCGTCGGCAAGAAGGGCTTTTACAATTTCGCAGAAGTGTTAGAGATGGGAGCTGGGAGCTAGGCGCTGGGAATCGTGAAGGGCAAACCTAAGGGTGATCAGTAGGGGTAAAGTGTAAAGGATAAAGTATAAAGTTCCTCATCCGTTAGTTCACACATTTCTTGTGAGATTTCGCCGTTTTGCAGCCCCCAGCGCCTAGTCCCCGGTACCCAGTACCCAATGTGGAGGTCATCCCATGAGCCTCGAAATTCGCGGTTGCGGCACAGCCCTCGTCACCCCCTTTCGGAAAGATGGCTCGGTTGACGAACCGGCACTGCGGCGACTAGTGCAGTTCCAGCTTCGCGAGGGAATCGACTTCCTTGTCCCCTGCGGCACCACCGGCGAGACTCCCACACTCGAGCATGGCGAATACCTGGGCGTGATTCGTGTCGTGAAGGAAGAAGCAGGTGGAAAAGTTCCCATCATCGTAGGAGTGGGTGGCAACAATACCAAAAAAGTCTGCGACTTGGCCCGCGAAGTCGAAGAACTGAAGGTGCAAGGTATTCTTTCCGTTGCCCCTTATTACAATAAGCCGACGCAAGAAGGCCTTTACCAGCACTTCAAGGCGATCGCAGAATCCACTGAATTGCCCGTGGTTCTCTACAACGTGCCGGGACGCACCTCGTCGAACATCGAGCCCGCCACCGTTGGGCGCCTCGCGAAGATCGCCAACATCGTTGCGATCAAGGAAGCTTCCGGAAGCATCGTGCAACAAATGGAGGTGGTAAACGCCGTCCCATCGAGCTTCCACATAATTTCGGGAGATGACGCCTTCACTTTCCCCCTGATCGCTGTCGGTGGCGTGGGCGTGATCTCGGTAGTGTCAAACGAAATCCCTGGGCCGATGGTGCGGTTGACGCACTTGGCACTGGATGGCAAGTATGACGAGGCCCGCAAGCTGAACGCCCAATTGCTGCCGCTGATGCAAGTCAACTTCATTGAAACAAATCCCATCCCCGTAAAAGCCGCCCTTGCCATGATGGGTGTGATCGAAGAGGTTTACCGTCTCCCCTTGGTTCCGATGAGACCCGAAAACCGCGCCAAGCTGGAGAGAGTTCTGGTGACGCAAGGATTGGTAACGGGCAACGCCGCGTCCTAGCCTGGCGTAGGTTGCTAGGAGCGCGCTGGGGCTTGGCAGGTTGGCACTCCACCATCGTAGATGAGCAAGTTTGTTGTGATTGCGCTAAAATGTAACCCAGCAAACCCAATATTTTGTGCTATAACGTATAAGTTTGCGAATGATTTTGGGGTGAAGTTCGTTGTGGGAAAGTGAGTTTTATGTAGCGCGCGACTTCGCCCATCTGCGAGAATAGGTTCCACAAGAATAGGGAGGGTCATTATGGGATCCGTGAAAGTTGGCTTTTATGGTCACGTTCGGCAATATCACAACCTGAAGAGTGAAATCGACACCGCCATCCATGAAGTATTGGAGAGCGGCAGTTATGTGATGGGTCCGAAGCTCAAGCAATTTGAGAAGGATCTGTCCGCCTACTGCGGCACTCGAGAGGCCGTGGGCGTGAACTCCGGCACAGACGCGCTGTGGTTGGTGTTCATGGCGCTGGGAATCGGCCCCGGCGATGAAGTTATCACCACCTCAAATACCTTTTTTGCCACCGCGGAGGCCATTTGGGTGGCTGGAGCGACGGCGGTACTTATCGATTGCAACCCCAAGACCTGCAACATCGATGTGAACTTAATCGAGGCGGCCATTACGCCCAAGACCAAGGCTATTGTGCCGGTACACCTTTATGGCCAGCCCGCGGAAATGCGCGCCGTGGCGGAAATTGCCAGGAAGCACAGGCTCTATGTGATCGAAGACAACGCGCAGGCGCTGGGAGCCCGCGGTCCGGACTTCACGCTGGGACAACTCTCGGACGCCATGTGCACTAGCTTCATCATTCAGAAGAATCTGGGCTGCTTTGGCGATGGTGGCGCGGTTGTAACTAACCGTGCCGACGTTGCGGAGGGCGTGCGGAAGCTGCGCAACCACGGCTCGGTAAAGCGCTCCGTACACAGCATGGGATACAACAGCCGCTTGGACGATTTGCACGCGGCGGTGCTGAGCGTCAAGCTGAAGCAACTCGATAAGTGGAACGACCAGCGCCGCAGCTTCGCGAAGCGGTATGACGAAGCGCTGAAGGGCACGTCATTAAAGCTGCCCACCGCGCTGCCCGGGTATCGTCACATCTATCACCTTTATGTCGTCGAAACCGAGAAGCGCGACAGCCTTCAGGAATACCTGAAGGCGCGGGACATCACCGCACTCACCCATTACCCCATTGCCATTCACCAGCAGGAAGGATTCCCCTGGGGCAAGGGCGTGCGGGTTGTGGGCTCGTTAAAGAATGCGGAAGCCTCGGCGGCACGCGTGTTGTCGCTGCCCATGTTCCCGGAATTGACCGGCGAAGAGGTGCAGGCGGTTGTCGATGCCACCCTTGCCTGGGACAAGGCACAAGCCCAGGGAGCAAAGGCTGCGAGCTAACCATCGGGTGATCGGTAGATCGGGTGAACAGAGAACAAATTCAAAGTCAGGTTGTTTTTTGCTCGCCCGACCTCCTGATCGCCGGCTCTCCCGATTTATCCACCTGATCATCGGATCACCCGATCACCAGATTTCAGGAGTCATAGATCCATGAGCGCAAATAAAAACTACACCGTTGTCGTTGCCGGCATGGGGAAGCGCGGTACTCACCATGCCGACGCTTTCCAGAAGAACGGCCGATTCAAGCTAGTGGGCCTATGCGATATAGACGCCGGCCGTCTGGAAACCGCAGCCAAGAAGTTCGGCGTCAGCGAAATCAGTGCCGATGCGACAGCCCTGGTGAAGAAAACTCACCCCGACATTTTTTGCTTCTGCACGCTCCCCAATCTGCGGCTGCCGCTGATTCGTGCAGGCGTGGAAGCGGGCGCAAAGCTTATCGCCTACGAAAAGCCCACGGCGCTTTCCACCAATGAAGCGCTCGAAATGATGAAACTCACGCGCGCGGCGGGTGTCAAGTCTGTGGTCAGCCACCAGCACCGCTACGGCGAGCACTACAAGAAAGTGAAGGAGATCATCGCGAGTGGCGCGATCGGCCGCGTGCACACTGTTTATGGCACGGCCACCGGCTGGATGATGCACATGCTGACGCACCTGATCGACTACGCGCGCTGGTATAACGATTACGCCGAGGCCGAGTGGGTGGTCGGGCAAGCGCATGGTAAATCGAAATTCGCGGACAACCACCCGTCGCCCGACTATATCGGCGGCCTGATTCAGTTTTCCAACGGCGTGCGCGGCATCGTGGAGTCGGGTGACGGCGCTCCCGACGTGCCGGAAGTGGAGTATTGGTGGCGCAAGTGCCGCATCGGCGCGCAAGGCAGCGAAGGGTTTGCCGAGGCGCTGACGGGCGGCGGCTGGCGTGCCGTCACGCGCGATGGCGTGATGTCTGGTCCGGGCAGCATGGACTACGAGCACGACATGGGTCCGTACGTACAAGAAATGGCCGACTGGCTCGACGATGAGAAAAAGATTCATCCTTGCAACGGCGAGAGCGCTTACAAAGATCTGGAAATCATGATGGCCATGTGCCGCTCCGTCGTCCAGCGCGGCAAAGTCAAGCTGCCCCTCGGCCCCGGCGAGCCGGAACTGGAAGCGCTCAAGAGAGTGCTGCCGGATTAGCATACCAAGCCTCAACCATTCATGACGCGGTAGTGGCCGTAATCCGTCCGTAGGGATTTGGCAGCGGTGGGTGCGGAGGCCGGATTGCGGGGTGGGAGTGAGGAAGAGACTGGTGGGGGGATTTCACCCCAAGGGTGGTAGATTACGGAGATGATGAAAA
>JBKQVI010000365.1:0-19875 GCA_052139985.1 Terriglobia bacterium | reverse complement strand
ATAACTTTGACTGGAAAATTGTCGCTAACCAGCTCGACATATTAGAAGTTTATAATTCAAGATCTCCAATAAGAACCGAGCAAATTCAATTTCTCAAAAACTTAAACAAAACGCTCGTCGGCAGTAGTGATGCTCATTTCCCTCAGGAAATAGGGCTATGCCAATCAACCTTTAACTCAAGTAATTTAACCACCGACGAAATTAAGCAAATGTTACTCAATCCTTCTAATGTCACAGCATACGGATCATCTGGTTCTCACTTTTTCCAAATATTTTCTCAAATAGTGAAGTTTATAAAACCAACCGCGATAAATGCTGGCCGTAGTTGCCCACGTAGCCAACTTCGAAGAGCCAATTGTTGGAAAGCTGGTACTGAAGGTCGAAGGTCCAGTTCTGCGTGTAAGGAAGTTTGTTGTTGATGTCGTAACCGGCGAAAAGAAAGGGGCCAAACAGATTACCCGCCGGCCAGCATCCGGGATAGCCGCACGCGGTTTGAGAGAAATTCGGCAACTGGGCGAGGTAACCGGCGGCGCTGCCGGAAGGTGGCGGCGGCGCCACGGTGCCGAAGGGCGCCGAAAAGCTAGCTCCCGAGGCAGCGGCAACCGGCTCAACGAACGGCGGCGCCAGCGTCACGCCAAACGGACCGTTGAAGCCGGAACCCGCGCCTGCCGAGAAGTAGCTGAACAGTTCCCCGCGATCGTAATACATGCCGTAGCCCGCCCGCACGGTCAGTTTCGGAATCGGCGTCCAGGCGATGCCAATGCGGGGAGCAATGCCCCACTGGCGCTGGTTCATCAGGGAATCGCTGGCGCCCGGCGTGTGGTTGGGGTTATTTCCCGCGATTTCCAGACCCGAGGCCGTAATCGTGTCGCTGGCCACATCGTATGAGTATTTGTTGGGGTCGAACCCGGTCAGCTTGCCATATTTTTCCGAGAGCGGCCCGTCGAAATCCCACCGCACGCCAGCGGTGATCGTCAGGTTGCTGCGAAGTTTGAAGTTATCGTTCACATAGACGCCTGCGGTATCCGACCGGTAGTAACGGCTCGCCGAACCTGCAAAGGCGTCACCGCTGCGCACCGTCCCCTCCACAAAGGTGAGAAAGGTCTTGCTTTCTACCACATCCGTGTTCGTGTTGTTGTTGATCACGTTGAGCTGAGTGTGGTCCCATTGCCCGCCGATCGCGATGGTGTGCCTGCCTTTCACCATGTTTAGCGAAGATTCGGCTTCCCATTGGTTCTGGAACATGCCGGCATCGCCGAAGCTGGTGCTGGGGCCAAATTGCAGACCGTCATCGATGGTGGGGTCGGCCGTGGAGATTTCGAGTTGGGGAAACGTGGTGGAACCTAACAGACTCATCCCGATCTGACTCGGAGTAAATGCCTGCCCGGTGTGGGCATAAGCCTGAAGCCGCGTAAAGCCCAAGTGCTGCTCCCAGGTGACCGTCGGTGAAAGGATAAAAGTATTGCCGAGGGAACCGACCTGGCTACCCGCCACGAGTTGCTGCGGGAAGCCCAACAGCACGCCGGCGGCCCCCACGGGGCTCGATGTGGGATCGGTCTGTATAAAATACTTCGCTGACAAGCGGTCCCGGTCGTTCACCGCATAGTCCACCGCGGCGATTCCCTGATCGACCGTGGCGATGGAGTTGGCTCCCTGCACTACAGCATCGAACCCAAGCGTACTGGCGGTTGTGGGATCGGTGATCTGCGCGCTCGGAATCAGGTATTGTCCGTTGGGGAGCTTGGCCTGAAGGAGGTTTTGCGATACCGAACTGATTTGGCTGGGGCTGAACGAAGTGGTGCCGTAGGTGGAATTGACGGCGGCGGCGATGCCCCCCGGGCTGCGGTCGTCCGTCAGGCCCAGCGGCACGACCACGTCCTTGGTGGAGATCGACGCATCCGAGATGCGAACTCCCTGGTAGGAAAGGAAGTAAAACATCTTGTCCTTCTTGATAGGTCCGCCGAGCGTGGCGCCGAATTGGTTGCGGTTCATGAAAGGATTCGTGAGATTGTCCGCGTTATAGAAGAACGGCGCGGCGTTCATGTCGCTGTTCTGCCACTGCTCCCACGCTGTCCCGTGAATCTGGTTGGTGCCCGACTTGGTGAGGACACCGATATGCGCGCCGCTGTTGTTCCCCTGCGACGCGTCATACATGGCGGTATTGACGGCGATTTCCTGAATGGCGTCGATGGGGGGCGTGGGCAGGGCCTGGCCGATCGCGCCATACACGGAAGTGCTGGTTTGAAGCTGGCCGCCGGCGCCAAAGTTTTCGCCCGTGTTAAACGTAAAACGGTTCTCCCCCACCTGGCTGGTGGAGTTTCCATTGAATAGGTTGTTGGTGCTGACGCCGTTCAGCGAGAAGCTGTTGCTGGTGTCGCGGTTCCCATTGGCAAAGATCGCTTGGTTGCCAAGTCCGGAATTGCTGCCGGCGCCGCCGAGAAAGTCCGCGTGAACACCCGGGCTGAGAATCGCCAGTTGTGTGAAGCTGCCGGTTCCGAGGGGCGTGTCCTGAATGGTCGTCTGGTCAACCACGTAACCGTTGGTGGCGTCCGTCTGGTTCATTAGGGGTGTGGCGGTCACTTCCACCGTGGTGCTAACGGCGCCGACCTTAAGGCTGCCGTCCACCGTGGTGCTCCGGTCGCTCGTGACCAAAACCTGGGTGTGCGTCTCAGTTTCGAAGCCGGTTTTGGTGAAGCTTAAGGCGTAAGTCCCCACAGGAAGGTTGGAAATCGAATATGAGCCGCTGGAACTTGTGTGCACCGTTACGTCGAGATTGGTGGCGACATTGTGCGCCTTCACCTCCGCATCGCCGACCACGGCCCCCGATGCATCGAGCACCGTCCCATTAATGGCACCGACGGTGAGCTGCGCCGGGCAGGGCAATGGTGAAGCGATCAGCATGAACAGAACCATCGCGGCGCCCGCCAACGGGCCCCGCAACCGCTTGAAATGGCAAAACATCTTTCGTTTCATACTCCTCCTCGCACGCCCCCGGAGCCTGGCACTGTCTTAGTCTGAGCGTAACGCCGCCATCTTGGCGGCCCCTGTGCCGGCTGGAAGCCGGCGCTACGGCTCAAATTAGGACAGCACGCGGCTCCGGGGAAGTTTGACTCATGGTTGGGTTGTCAGCCCTTAACCGTTGGGTCCGCCCCACAAACGGCGTCGCTACATTGAACCTAGGACCCGACTCGCCCTATACCAACAGATCGTATTCAACTTGGAGTAAGTTAGAATACTCGCAAACCTGCGTCCAAACTTCCAGAAATCTGGAAGGGCGTTAAGTATCTGGAATCGAAGAAGCAATTTGCCGCTTACCCCGTCGCGCCATGTCGGCGCTATGAGATATCGTAGGAGAACTCCGTAACTCCATATCTTGCGATTCAAACAAAAACTTCTGGTTACAAAAATGTTTAATGTTTATTTCGGTGTGCGTAGTCGGCTTCAACCACGGCGGATCGAACTCTTGCAGCTCGCAGACCCTTAGGGACGAATGTGTGCGAGGCACCTTGGACTGCGTGCGGCTCGACGCCGCCTTGGAATGACTTCCGAGGGGACGCGGCGTAAGAGTTCAACTCGATGTGTCCGTCAGGGTCACGTCAAAGTAATGTCGGTATGGAGAGCGGGAGTTTGCTCCCGCTTTCTGGGCCGACAGTTTGCTGCCCGCCTCTGGACTTTGCACATTTCCGGTGACGCAAACCAACCCCATCCGGCAAAACGCCCCGGCCGGCAGTCCCCCGCGATTCGGAAACCCTCACACCATATCGTCGATGTCTTAGGTCCCGGTCCAAGACAATTCGGTGGCAAAGTAAAATTGACCGGCCAACCCTAGCCGCACCTGTAAGTAAGTGAAAATCGGCAGGTTGGCCGGTTAATTCGGCCATAACTGGTCCAATCTGTGCACGCACCTGCAAGCCTCATATTCTGTAGAAGCTACTTCGAAGCGGGCACCATGATTGGCCGGTTATGGGCGTTTACCGGCAAGTAGAGCGGGCGATCCGGCGGGGAAGGAGGGTCCACCGGGGGCTGCCGCAGAGCGAGCCCAGCTCTGCGATTCACGTTCCCATTGTTCTCCCCAAAATCCTCGCTTTATCGACGCCGCTTCGAGCCAGGGCGAAATCGCAGGGCTGAGCTCGCCCTGCGGCAGCCTGCCCCGCTGAGATGTTAAGTTTGAACGTGGATTGGGTGATTTAAGGCACCCATCTCAGTTGAAGGCGGAATGCCCGATTGGCTTCCGCTATTGGAAGGGGAAGTGTAATGATGTTTCCGCAAGCGGGCCACGACATGCTACGACCTTCGCCGGGGCCGAATGCTGAGACGGTCTTTCACCATGTCCAACATATGGTCAGGATAATTTTGGTCAACGGCTTTTTCGAATTCGTCCCAGCGGTCCATGTCTCGGAAGACTTCTCCGATCTCAATGAGCTCACCTGGTGACGCTTGGCCCGATGAGGCCTCGCTCAGGGCGCGGTCCGCGTACGTTGCCGCCTCCTCTTTAAGCCCAGACCTATTTAAGATCTTGAAGGCCAGCGACGGGGGCAGGTCCCTGATTTTGCTTACAAGCGGCGCTTCCGTGAATTCGACTACTGCCTCCCTTCTGTTGCTCCTTAGAGCGTGTCTAGCCCAGGCTTGAAGGAAGTCGCGCGATTCTATCAGCGCCGACTTGTGCTCCATGATTAGGTCGTCCGCCTCCTTTCCCCGTCTAGCGTTGTCGAGCATGGTGATGCAACGCGCTGCGACTTCCTCTGTGGGTCCCGAGGCCTTGATTATCTCTAACAAGACGTCGGCCCCTAGGGAATCAAGATCCTCGTAGTCATATGCACGTGCAAGCCTCAATCCGAATTGTGGGTCCCTTTTTCCAGCACCGCGCCACACTGCCGAGATGAAGTCCAAGTTCGCATACCACTCTTTTTCTCTTTCTCTTTCGAATTTACGCACCGGCTTAAAGGCTTTGCTGACTGCCTGCCAGAGGGCTGGCTCGTCCGAGTCGCCGGAGATATTCCACAACTGCTGGGCTCGCTTGAGTATCAAACTGGCGCTAAGGTTTCGCACGTTGTAGAAACGCAGCAGGTCCCGATAGATTTCCGGTCGTCCGTAAGACTCTGCTAACTCCTCCACCTCCTTGACGGCCCCGTCTGGATCATCCAATATCTTTTCCCTTGCCTGCTGGAGGAGGCCATGCACATCCGGCTCAATCATTTCCCAGGGGACAACGCTCGCGAAGAGTCTGAGATAATCCCTCAAAAGTACTGATTCGTCCGGGCTGATGCCACTCCCCACGCGAAGGGTCTCACGGACCTGGAGAGCAGCCTCGGAATGTAGGACGAAGACGTGTTCACACGCGAGAGTATCTCGAAGGTCGTCGGCCTCCTCGTTCATCACGGACTGGATGTGTCGGGTTAGAGCTTTCTCGTCCTCTGAACTCTTCATCTCCGGAAGTCGGCTTAGGGCAAGCATGATGTCAATGTTCGCGGTGTCACTTTCACGACGGGATCGCTTGAGACTTCTTAGTACGGCGCGCGACCCCTCCAAGTTCTCCATTGCCGGCGATACCAAGCAGATCACTCTGTCCGCGAAAAGGGTTGTGGCGACCCCGCCCATTTCGGTAATGCCGGTGCGCGAGTCTACCAGAAGGAAGTCTGGTTCGATCTGATCCAAGATGCGGTTCTTCAATTCCAGGAGGATCTGCACACCACTTGCATGCGGCGAATAGAAAAGCTCGTGCCAGTTGATTTGAGATAGTTTGAACCAATAGTCGGCAGAAGGCACTCGCCCAGCGGGAATCAAGGTGATCGGTTTGGCCGCGCTCGGAACATTCACTTCAAGCGCAAACTCCTTGATGGGGCGCATGGCCCCGGCATCTTCCGTGAAGCTGTGGATGTAGTCGACAACTCCCCGCTGGACGGGGAGAGCTTTGCCGTCCGGGTCTAAGGAAAACTTATAATGGAGCCCCGGTGCTTCCAGATCAAAGTCTAGCGCAACGACCTTTTGGCCCAATCTGGCAAGGTACCACGCAGCGTTCGCCAGGACCAGCGAGCGACCGGTTCCTCCCTTGTAGGAATAGAAAGTGACGGTCTGCATTTACGTTAGGAGCACGGATCGAGGACGCAGTGGCGCCTCCTGATCTCGTCGGCAAGCTTGGAGGACCTCTCGGTCTCGCCGTGACTTCTCAAACTCTGAAATCGGAGGTCGGAGCCAGAAAGACCAGAGGCCCCAATTTCGGCTGATCTTTGGGCGTCCTTGCAGCGCTCAATGAGTTCCGCTGCAGTGTTGGTGAGGCCCGGATACTGAGTTGTGGCCTTGCTCTTTAGGAATGCAAGCAAAAGGTTCTCAGCGTGTTCGAAAAGGCCTCGCGGAATCAGTTCGGTTTCGACTCGCTGGAGGAAGGCACGAATAACCCCCTCCGGGGCAACCTCAATGACTTCCACACCGGAAATGGTTTCTGGTACTTGCATTCCCATGCTGTGCCGGGCCTCGGCTGCCTTATCGTTCAGGAAATCGATGGCCGATTCCCAAGTCTCGAATTCTTGTTGCGATGCGACGAAACCATGCCGAAGGACGGCGTCTCGAATCGACTCCTCCGGCAGGACAGGTGCATTGACAAGGGTGTAAGGGGGACGCACCAACCGCACCACTTGACCACTGCGGAAAATCCCCGTACCATCCGCCGCTGAGAGCGCCGCCAATTTCACAGCCATTAGACAATCTCCAGTTTCAGTCTGCCATCCTTGACCCCACGCTGCAGCGTAACAAAGTCGTTTCCTATTGCCCGTTCGCCGGCACCAAGTTTCTTTCCAAAGCTAGCAAAGGCTAAATCCCACATACGGTCGTATTCCGCTTTCAACACGCAAACATGCTCAACGGCTTTCAATAGGACCTCACCAATGAATATAACTTCGAAGTACTGCTCTTGCAAGGCAACGAGCGTCTGCCACTGCCCCCTTTCCACGCTCGGAACCTCACTCGCACAGGAAATCGCCACCATAAAGTGCCGGTGTGTGCGCGGAGTCGCGAATCGCCGGACCGCGTCTTCGTCGAGAGTTGCGTCTGCGGCGAAGCAGACCTCAAGGCTATCCCCCGGCAGGTATGCGATTTGCGCCAGCGACTCCTGAAATGCTCGCGTGAGAACCACACAGTACGGGCCGTACTCCGTCAGCCCGGGTCCCCCCACGTACATCGCGCCATAACAGAACTTTTCGCCGCCTGTAAACGCGCGGTCGAACGCGATACGCGTCTGATAAAAGCCCTGAAGGCGTTCACGCAAGATTTCTTCTACCGAACGACCTGAGAGGTGAGCCTGTTCCTTCGCAAATTCGTACGTGTTCTGAATGGGCCGCCCACTGAGGATGTCCCCCACGACATAGAGCTTTGCATTAATCGAAATTCTATCGTTCGACTCAACCCAGGACGCAAAATCCTTTAGAAGATGAGCGTGCTCAGGCAGCATCTTGGCAAGGACTGATCCAAACCTCTCGTCCATGGCCGTGCCGTTGGAATGAGCGATGCCGAATAGATCAAGCATTGTAGTCGCCGTGCGTTGCGAAATTGATAGGTGACGTGCCCCCGCTCAAGCTGCACCATGATAGCTGCCGACCCTGTATACACCTGTTCGCTCGACAAATCAAGCAAGCGCGTCTTCGAGTCAGGGGTACGTCAAAGTCGTCTCGATATGGAGTGCGGGAGCTTGCTCCCGCTTTCTGGGCGGGCAGCAAGCTGCCGCACTCGAAGCGGGCTTCGCCCGCAGTCGGCACCCTGGCGCTCAGTGAACCATAATGTCGTCAAGATTTTGGGGACTTTGATTTCAGAATTGGGAAGGTAGAGTGAGAGATGAGAACGCCGGCTGCCACGAGTGCACTACGAGCCGGCATGGCGCCAGTGCTATCGGCACGGGCATTCGCCGCCCTTACACGACGCGCTCGCAGAGCATCACTTTATCCTGGTTGTCGATTTCACGCACGCGCACTTCAATCACTTCGATGTCGGAGGTTTGTATAACCCGCCCCACGTAGTTGGCTTGGATGGGCAATTCGCGATGGCCGCGGTCGATCAGGACGCACAGGTCCACTCGCTGCGGCCGGCCGTGATCGAGCAGGGCGTCCAGCGCGGCCCGCGTCGTGCGGCCGGTGTAAAGAACGTCGTCCACCAGAATCGCCGTTTTGCCCTCCACCGTAAACGCCGAAGGTATTTCATGAACCACGGGCTTCGGCGCGACGGTCGAGAGGTCGTCGCGGTAAAACGTGATGTCAAGCGTCTCCACCGGGGGCGCGATCTTTTCGATCTCCATCATCTTCTTGGCCAGGCGCTCCGCCAGCGGAACTCCGCGCCGCCGGATTCCCACCAAAACCACTCCCGCCAGGCCGTTATTGCGCTCCAGGATTTCATTCGCCAGCCGCACCAGCGTACGGTCGATTTCCGACGCCGACATCAACTGGGACTTCTCGCGGACTTCGGCAATTTTGGGCTGAACGTTGGCATTTTCCATAGGCTGACTCGGAGTACGGGATTCGGGACACGCGACTCGGGAAAATGATAAAGGATAAGGTCTAAAGGGTAAAGGCTAAAACACAAGACGTAAAGCAACGCCGACTTGCGGCACTCTCCGAATTTGAGCCGTAGCGCCGGCTTCCAGCCGGCACAGGAGCCGCCAAGATGGCGGCGTTACGCTCGAATTAGGACAGCACCCGACTTGCGGCACTGTCCGAACTTCAGAATCAGCTCCGAGCTTGAGGGCTTGCGGAAGAACGTCCCAAAGCTGTCATCCTGAGCCCCGATGCAGTGTATCGGGGCGAAGGACCCCTGTAGTTCGCGGGGCGCACGAAGAGAACAAACTACAGGGGTTCTTCGCCCAAAAAACGGGCTCAGAATGACAGTGCCACGAGTTTCTCCGCAGTCCGTTCAGCCCGGCATGTGCCGTCCTAAAGGGCGGCGCTACTTCATACTTCATCCTTCATAACTCATCCTTCATAATTCTCCCTTGCTTTCCGCAATTTCGAATCAATCTCCGCAATCTTGCTGAACTCCTCATCCCAGAAGGACTGGGATTTCATCGCTTCCAGATAAGACTGGGAATAACCGAAGTTGCTCCAAACTTCCTGTTTGTAGCCGAAGAGCCGTTCCTTCTGTGCCCGCGGACGGACATCCAGGATATCTTCCGCGCTGCCGCCGCGGAAAACCTCTTCCATGCGAGCGCCAAGGACGCTGGGGGGCAGCGGACCTCGGCGGCGTTCAAGGTCCGCGAGCACGGAAGGATAGCGGTCAAACCCGTCCGTGGCAATCGTCACAACATTGTCATTCGGACCGAGGCCGAGGAACCGCGCCATGCGAATCGCGCCCAGGATGTTGCAGATTCCCGACACCCCGAAGAGTCCTTGAAAGGGCCGCAGCGATTCCGCCGGCAACCCGAGGAACGGTTCGATGCCGTGCTGCCGGCGCTCAAGCAGTTCCAGCCCCATCACGCAATCCTCATCGTGGATCAACGCCACGTAGTCGGTGGTCAGGACGTTGTGGATGAGCGTCACCATTTTGTCGCCAATGCCTTCAATCCGGTGGCTGCCGAACCCATTATTGAAGAGCGTGGAGCACTCGCGCGGCTCGAGCGCCGCCACCAGGCACTCGGGGAAGGCCGACTTGATTTCGTCGCCCGCCGCCAGCGTCCCCGCCGAACCCGGCGCCGCCGCGAACAGGGCGATGCGGCCGTTTCCGTAAGGCTTGGCGGCCTCAAGCGCGCTGCGCCCCGTAACATAGCGGTGAAACCGGTAATTCGGCAGCAACTCGAACTGCGCCAGCTCCTTGTTGCGCGGGTCTTTGCGGTATTCCAGCGTGCGCTCCAGCACCAGAATAACGTCACTCTCCGAGCCGGGCGTCAGGTCAAGCTGCCCGCCATAATGGCGAATGCGCTCGTAGCGCTCCGCGCTCATTCCTTCCGGCATGATGACGATGGCGGGATAACCCTTGAGCCGCGAAACATACGCCACACCAATGCCGAAATTTCCGGTGGAAGGGCCGATCGTGGTGCTCTTGCCGGGCTCAATCTCTCCGGCCAATTCACCTTCCATCAGGGTGGAGTAGGCAGGCCCGACCTTGTGGCTGCCGGAAGGAAAGTAGTGCCCCACCATCACCACAATGTTGGCCTTCACACCTGTCAGCTCTCGTGGTAGAAGCACGTGGCGAATACCGTGGTCCGGGCCGCGCCAAGTGATGTTGAAGAGATTCGCGGGATTAAGCTCATCGCCTTGCGCCGCCACGGCCTTATCCCTCAGGGCAGCCGGCAGCGTCGCAGGGTCGAGCATTTCCGCGTACGTGGGGCCGGGAACGAATGTGGAATTCACTGATTTTGTCATAGGGACATTGAACCATTTGGGATTAAAGACTCACCACAGAGGCACTGAAACACAGAGGAAGAGCAAGTCAAAAGTCAAAACGCAGAAGGCAAGAGTCAAAAGTGACGGATTTGCGTTTTGCCTTTTGACTTTTGCGTTTTGACTTGCTCTTCCTCTGTGTCTCGGTGCCTCTGTGGTGAAGAGGTCAACCTTCTAAAATCGGGTCCACAGGGCACGCGCGCGGGCCGTGGCCTTCTCCGCTACCTCGCGCTCGTCCACGTTAACACATTCCTTTTTGCGCAGCACGAATCGCCCGTTGACAAGGAGAGAATCCACCGGCGCGTTGGCAATTCCGAAGAGGAAGTGTCCGAAGAGGTTGCTACTGTCGAGCGGGGTCGGCGGGTAGTAATCCACCAGAATGAGGTCCGCCCGGGCGCCGGCTTCAATGCGGCCGATTTCCCATCCCCAAATCTTCCTGGCGATAGTCCGGTTGTTGAGCAGCGCGGCGGCGTAAGCCTCGGCATAAGCCACACGCGGGTCCGCTTCTCGCAGCTTCTGCACATGGAACGCGGCCTTGAACTCTTCCCACATTCGCGGCGTATAGCCGTCCGAGCCTAATCCCACCAGCACGCCCTGGCGAAACATTTCCAGCAGTCTGGCGGCGCCGACCGCGTTGTTGCAGTTTGATTGCGGGTTGTGCACCACGTTGATTTGCTTTCGGCCAAGAGCCGCGATATCCGTATTGCTGGCATGTACGCAGTGCGCCGCGAGCGAGCGATCGTCAAGAATGCCGAGATCCACAAGGCGCCGGACCGGAGACTTGTGGTAGCGCCGGCGGGCGTCATCCACATCGCATCGGTCCTCCGCCACGTGCACGTGGAACCCCGCGCGCAGTGATTCATTCGCTTCCACGCAGCGCCGCAGAGTGCGGTCACTGAGCGTGAAAGAAGCGTGCAGGCCAAAGCTGCCGGCCACCAGGCCATCGCCAGGGCCGGCCCGATGGCGTTCGAGAAATCGGATGTTCTCAACGATGCCCTCCGCCGCACTCGCGCTGCCGTTGCGATCAGAAGTCTCGTAGCACAAAACCCCGCGCAGGCCAACTTCCCGAAATGCTTGCTCGATGCGGTCCAGGCTTCCCGCGCAGGCGTTGGGGCTGGAGTGGTGATCCACCAGCGTGCCCACTCCACACTTGGCGGAATCGATCAGGCCCACCAGCGCGCTGTGGTAAACGTCGTCCGGATTCAGCGCGCGATCCAGCCGCCACCAGAGCTTCTTCAAAATCTCCGGGAAGTTGCGAGGCGCGCGCCCGGCAAGCGATATTCCCCGCGCCAGAGTGCTGTAAAGATGCGTGTGGCAGTTGATCAGCGCCGGCATCAGAAGCTTGCCCTGGGCGTCGATGACGTCCTGGGTTGTAGTGGCACGCCATGGCGTGCCCCTACGAGCCCCGGCAGGGGTGTCGATGACCTGCCCGATCGACCCATCGGGAAGAATCTCCACCGCGCCGGAATCCAGCACGCGATTAGTGGAATCGAGCGTGAGCACGCGAGCGTTGCGGATGATCATGAGAGGTGTCGAGCTTTCCGCAATTCAGAATCGAAAGCCCGTGTAACGGGCGTCGTCATTGAGCCCACGGCGAGCCAGCCGTGGGAAAATCGAAAGATCGATTCATCTCCCGAGCCCCGGCGGGGGCGAAATCCGGGCATCCTCAGCCCAAAAAATGGCTCGGGAGCTGGGTTGTTCGAAGACTGACCCGATGTCGCCCCTCGCGGGGCTCAGCATTCCTTCTGCTCACTCTTTCCCACGGCTGGCTCGCCGTGGGCCCAACGACAGCGCCCGTTCCCGGGCTTTCGACTGCTTCGATCAATTTCTCATTGGCTGTGGCGCCGCCGGGTCTGTTCTTCTGTCTACTGCCTACTGCCTACTGCCTGCCGCTCACTCCTCAACCTCGTAAGCGACCGGCTCATCCCCCATCGTCAACGCCATAACCGCCTTCGCCGTGTGCAATCGATTCTCCGCCTCGGCAAAAACCACGGAGTGGGGACCGTCAATCACCTCGTCCGTCACCTCATTGCCGCGGTCGGCGGGGAGGGGATGCATATAGAGCGAGTCGGGACGCGTCAACTCCATCTTTGCCGCATCACAAATCCAGTGGCGGTGCTGCTTCGCGATGCGCAGCGATTCCTCCGGCTTGGTCCCCATGGTTTCAAGGCAGCCCCAACTCTTGGGAATCACAATGTCGGCGTCTTGGAAGGCCGCGTCCATGCTATCCACGACTTCAAACTTCACGCCCGCCGCATGCGCGTTCTCGCGAGCTGCCTCCAGCGTTTCCGGCATCAGCCCGTATTCGGGAGGATTCGCCAGCACAACGTCCAGGCCGAATCGCGGCATCAGCATGATCAGCCCCTGCGGCACGGAGAGGGGCTTGGCATAACTGGGGGCGTACGCCCAGGTGACGGCCAGCTTGCGCCCGCGCAGATTCTTGCCGAGCTTCTCGCGAATGGTCATCAGGTCCGCCAGGGTTTGGCACGGATGGTCTACGTCGCATTGCATGTTGATCACCGGCGCGTCGGCCCAGCGCGCCACCTCGCGGATGTATTTGTTTCCTTCGCCGGGCACCAAATCGTGCCGAATGGCGATGGCGTGACCGTAACTGGAAAGGATAATGCCCGTGTCCTTGGGGCTCTCACCATGCGATACCTGCATCGCGTCGGCGGTGAGGAAATGCCCGTGCCCGCCGAGCTGCGTGATGCCCGCCTCGAAGGAATTGCGCGTGCGCGTGGACTTGTCGAAAAACATCAGGAAAATCGTCTTGTCCGGCAGGTCGCGGTGAGGAACGTGGTTCTTGAACTTCCGCTTCAGATCGGCGGAGACATTCAGCAGGGTTTCAATCTCGGCGATCGTCCACTCCTGCGTCGTGATGTAATCCTTGCCCTTGAAAAGCGCCTGCTGCGTGATCACGAGGAAACTCCTTTTAATCGGGTGATCGGGTGATCCGACGATCGGGTGAACAAAGGCATCCCGCGATTGCGCGATCCGCTGATCTGAAAAGCAGTCTTACTTCTGTCCACCCGATTACCCGATCATCGGATCGCCCGATCTTCGGCTAGTCCGACGACGTTGGCAAAATTCACATGCCGCGGATCGCGGATAGATTCGACAAGCAATTTGAGCTGCAAATACGGAAGCATCGCGAGGACGTAGCGCGTCTCGGCAATCTCCGGCTTCAGCTTCCAACCCACTAGCGCGCCAGTGCTCGGCTGGATTTCAACCTCGGCGTTCTTGTCGGAAAACCATGCGCGGTCGATGAGCGGGTTCAGGTTCAACTGATAAGTCGCGCCGGCGATGGTGCCGTAGATGCTTGTCCGGTCGCCTTCGAAGTTAATGTAAAACCCGTTGCGGCCCGCATATTTCCTGTAGGTTTCGAGGCTCGAGAAAAAGCGGGGCTTCTCGATGTACGGGCCGCCATCCTCGGGGCAAAACACGTCGCAGTTTCCGCAGTCGTTGCAGGCATCGGCGTAGTTGGCCAGTTGATGCGCTTTCGCCACCTTGAAAACGCCACCCGGCACGCGCTGCGGCGGTCCCTCCGGCGTGAGTTCAAAGTTGTCGTAGGTAATGTCCACCGCCGAGGTCTCGTAAACGAAATTCGCAACGTTAGGGCAGACGGGCACGCACTTGTCACAGTTGATGCAGTCGTAAAGCCAGAGCTTGGACCCAATCTTGCGCGGCACGCCCTTGTTGTACTCCCACTTATAGCGTGGATTCTCCGTTGCGTCCTTGACAAGGACGGGAGTGTTGAGCGCGCCCGCCGCGTCCACGAGAGTCTGTTCGAGGCCGGTAATCGTCGGGCGCAGTGCGTCCACCACCGCTGGATGAAAGCCGGAAGCTAGTTCCTCAAATCTGCAGGCGATGTGCTGGCATACGGAATTGAGGGTCGTGCCGGTGGATTCGATCCCAGCCCTCAGCCGCAACGACACGTCAGTTTCCAAGAACGATTCGACGCGGCCAAGTTCTTCCTTTTCCGCGCCGACAAACTGCCCGCGCAATGAATCCTTCATCTCCTGCATCACCAACCGGACCGTAGCGGAGCGTTGGCCCACTTGCCGAACGACAAAATCCGGGATGCGCGTGGCCCCCACGGCGTGCATTTTCTCACCCAGCTTTTCCATGTAGCGAATCAGCCGCGCGTAGCCGCCGGGCCGGAGCAAATCCGTGCACGTGGTGACGGGAATGAAATTCATGGCCACGCAATTCGCCATGTTGTTGGAATCGAGGCCAGCCGAGAAGGAAATGGGAATTGCCGCGCCCATGTGTTCGCGAAACTTCTGCACCAGATTGAGCGTGAGAACATGCAGCGGCGCGCCCGACATGTACATGACAGCGTCGCTGAAGAACGTGCGATGATTTTTCACCACCAGCGTATTGCTGAACTTCACCGCCAGGCGCTTGCTGCGCGAGCGCGCGAGGCGGTCCAGTCGCGGAATCATCTCCAGGGCCTCTGGGAATTGCAAATCCTTGTCAAAAGCTTCCTGCGTCACCAGCAGATCGTGGTAACCCAGCACGTCGTGCAGCAGGTGCTCGACATGTTCCTTTCCCAGCAGCGTGGGATTCAGCTTGACGCAGACGTTCAGGTCCATCTCCGTCAACAAAAAGCTGACAATGCCTTCGATTTCCCCGGCGGGACAGCCGTGGAACGTGGACAGCGTGAGGGTATCGCTGATGCGCGTGGGGAACGGCAAATCGCGATAGCGCGCCCAGGGACCGGTGAGCGTCGAGCGCAATTCGTTCACGATGGTGGTCGCATTCTTCATCGACTCCATCCATGCCCGCACGCGCGGTGAGCCGATCCCTTTCAAGTCGTAGCCCACGCTCATGTCAAAGATGGTGTCGCCCCAATCGCCGGGGAAATCCTCACCCAGCAGCTTGGAAGCCTTCAGGATTTCGATGAACATCGCCGCGCCCACGTACTCGCGCAGCGACTGCTCCAGGCGCAATTCCTGCGACCATTCCACGTTGTAACCGACGTTGATGATATCGATGCAGGGTCGGGGGATTTTCAACTCGTCGAGAATCTGCACGGTCTTCAGTTCGATGATGCGCGAGCCGCCCAGCCACGAAAGGACAATGTTCTGTACCAGTTGGTCGTGGGGCCCGGCGGCCGGCCCGAGCGGTGTAGAGGCAGCGTGGCCATGAAAGCGGACAGAGGTATCAAGGCCGTCTAGGCCGCGGAAAAACTTGGCCTTCGGCAGGTCGAAAATCCTCCCCTCCCGCTCGTACTCAAGAAACGCCCGACGCAGGAGCAGGGGGAGTGGAATGGGCACCAGCTCAGACATAACGAGGCAGTGGTTAGTGACTAGTGGTTAGCAACAGTGACGATACCCACGGTAGCAACATAGGTTAATGGAAACGCCGCGTAAAACTTGGCGGCTTCCACCAGGTGGCGAATGGGCACACGTTCCAAAACGCTGTGCGCAACATCTTCTTCACCCGGCCCAAAACCAATGGTGGGCACGCCCATCAATCCCATGGAGCCAACTCCGTTGGTGCTAAAGGTCCACTTGTCGACGACGGGCGGCTCACCGTGCAGGGCCGCATAGGCGCTGACGCCCGCCTGCACCAGCGGATGATTCTCCTCGAGCACCCACGTGGGAAAGTATTTCTCCATCGGATAAACAAGTCCCGTGTAGCTGGGTACTTCGTAGCTCAGAATTTCAATCTCTGCGCCTTTCGCGCTCGGCAACGCTTTCACTTCCGCGACCGCACTTTCCTTGGTATCGCCCGCAGTCAGGCGCCGGTCCAGGTGGATGGAGGAAGCTCCGGGCACCGCGCACAGTGAGGGCGACATCGACCGGATGTCCGTCACGGCAATTGTCCCCTTGCCCAGGAACGCGTCATCGCGAAGACGCGCATTCAGGGCCTCGATGTCGCGCACCAAGGGCATCATCTTGTAAATCGGATTGTCGCCACGTTCCGGCGCGCTGGCGTGGCACGACCGGCCACGGAAATGCACTTCAATTTCCATCCGTCCGCGGTGGCCTCGGTAAACCCGTAGATTGGTGGGCTCGGTCAGCACCACGCAATCCGCGCGGATGCCATCCTCTTTCAGAATGTAGAGCCATGCAAGGCCTTCACAATCTTCCTCATGTACGGAACCCACCACGTACAGCGTGTAGTCTCCCAGCAGACCGAGTTCCTTGATGATCTTCCCCGCGTAAACCAGGCTGGCCATTCCACCGCGCTGATCGCTTGAGGCGCGCCCGTATACGAATCCATTTTCGACTTTGCCTTTGTAGGGATCCCAGGACCATTCCTTCGGGTCGCCCACGCCCACCGCGTCGGTGTGCGAATCCATCATAATGATCTTCTTGCCCGAGCCGATGCGCCCCAGCAGGTTGCCCATAGGGTCGGTGCGGATTTCATCGAAACCCACCTTTTCCATTTCGCGCTGGATGCGCTCGATCACCGGCTTTTCGTGGCTGCTTTCGGCGGGAATGGCAACCAGATCGCGCAGGAAGGCGACCATCTCCCCTTCGTAGGCTTGGGCGAGGGCCGCGATGCGGTCACGATTTTTGAGAATTGCTTCAGGTGCATTGGACATTGACTGAAAGCGTCTCCTTTACCCGATACGTTTCCCGAACTTGAAATTACTTCCCTCGCCCCTTTGGGGGAGAGGGTGGCCCGCAACCGGCGCTTTCATCAGCCGGGGCGGGACGGGTGAGGGGGTCAATACCGTGGCGCCTAATCTAATCTTGGCGTCTATGTACCTGATGCATACAGCCCGGCGGAGGAGTCAAGGCGACGGATGGCCGTTTTGAGTTCGATCACTTCGACCGGGCAATCGGGCCAATCGTTCTCCCAACAGACAATCAGGTCGCAACCGCCCATCGGATGGACTTTCGCGTTCGCGGCCTTGAACTCAAATTCGATTCGGACCCGCTCCCATGCGTCGAGGCGACGATCAATACATCGCTTTGCTTCGCAGTCGGGAAAACCGGTGCGCACCAACTCAACGACAAACCCTAGTTCATGGCACACCATTCCGAACAGGAACACCACGCCTTGTTCATTCATGGGCGCGTGTTGAAGGCCACGAAAGTTCAGGAACGCGCCATAGGTCGGACCTCTGCCCGGCTGTGCCGGAACCAAGTATGTTGTCCGCGTAGTGGGCGCTGGTGCGGCGGTACCCTTAGGAACTGTGGTGGTCGGAATGCCTGTTGGGAGAGAATCCAAGTGCGGAAACTCAACGTTCTGTTCGACCAGCCACCCCCGAAAGGCGGCAAGGATGTTGGGCCAAGCACCATGGCGTTTCTTCAGCGTGTCCACAGAATACTTCGACAGCTTGGCGAATTTGGTTCGGGTGCAGATTTCGCCCCGTTCCATAAAAACGTGGCGCATATCCTCGAACAGCGTGGCGTCGTCCAGTGGTAGGTTCCGGATGTTCGCCGAAATCCCGGCTTGCTCGCACGCATCCCGCCACCCATCGAAAAGTTGATAGATCCGGTTAAGGGAGATACCAGTTGCCGAGCTGAACTGTTCGCGGCTCAAGACAGAAGTTTCCTTCTCTTTCGCGACACGCGCGATAGCTTCAAGAAGTTGCTTGCGCTCATCCTGACTGGTCATCTCTTCTTCCGGGGCCTCTTTAGATTCGGGAAGCAGCCGTATGTATCAAGTATATGATCGCCCTAATCTTAACACTCGCTTCCAGCGATGTGGCGCGGGCTTCTGTTTTTTGGCGGCGGCGGCGCTTTGCTCGCAAAGACCACAAACCTCAAAATCGGGCGCCTGACTTTAGGTTTGGGAGCGCGAGAGGGAAGAACCGCAGACCTCAAAGGCGGCGATCTGAGCTACACGCACTCGCTTGTTGCTTTTGCCTTTTGCGTTTTGCCTTGCTCTTCCTGCTCCGCCACGTTGGATCCCTCTTGATACGAACCCCCTCACCCACCGCCTTGCGGTCCCCCCTCTCCCCCAAGGGGGCGAGGGAAGAAACCCATTGCTTTTCCCTGCGCATCAGCGCCTCTGCGGTGAAGCCAATTCCTTCTCGCGCAAAGCGCGCAACACATCTTCCGGCCGGATCGGGAGCTTTCTGAAGCGAACCCCGATGGCGTGGAAGACCGCATTGGCCACCGCCGGCGCCGGGGCATTGATGGGTATCTCGGAAATCGACTTGGCTCCGTATGGCCCCAAGGGCTCGTCGGTCTCCACCAATATCGTTGTGAGCTTGGGCATATCTTTCGCCGACAGCATTTTGTAGTCGAGGAAAGACGGATTGATCACGCGGCCGGAGGCATCCAGCACCATCTCTTCGGTCAGCGCATACCCCAGGCTTTGGGCGACAGCGCCTTCGCTCTGCCCTTCGGCCTGCATGGGATTGATGGCCACGCCGAGGTCCACCGCAGTCACCAGGTGCACCACGCGAATTTGGCCGGTCTCCGTATCCACTTCCACCTCCGCGAACTGCGCGCAGAAGGGCGGCGGGCTATCGGTGTTCCAGTGCGAGGCGTTTTCCATCACCTGCACTTTTTCCTTGTACATCGCGTAATGAGCCAGGTCTTCCATGCTCACCGACTTCTCGCACTCACACTTGGTCACCACCATATTGTCGCGGCAGGTCAAGTTATCCACCGGGATATCGAGCATCTTGGCGGCGAGGCGCAGCAGATGGTCTCGCACCTTCTCCGACGCCTTCTTCACCGCGCCGCCGGAGATGATGGTGGTACTGGAAGCATAAGCGCCGACGTCAAAGGGAGTAAAGTCGGTGTCACCGGAGCAGACAATCATCTTGTCCAACGTAACGCCCAACGTTTCCGCCGCGATTTGTGCCAGGACGGTATCCGCACCCGTTCCCAGGTCCGCCGCGCCCACTTGCAGGTTGAATGAGCCGTCTTCATTGAGCTTCAGCAGAGCCGCCGCCCAATCGACGCCGGCAATGCCGCTGCCCTGCATCGAGCACGCCACACCGACGCCACGCCGAAGGTGGCCACTTCCGGGATGTAGGGCCGACCGGGGTTCAGCCAAGGGCCGAGGGCCGCTCGGCCCCACATCGGAATATTCCTTGCGCTTCTGCACCCAGTCGATCGCCGCCGCACCGCGCTCCAGGCATTCCGGCAAGCCACAGCTCCGGATGTGACGCGGCAGGCCCTTCTTGCCTTCGCCCAGTTGCGCCGAGAGCTCGTCGATATCGCCGAGCCGGATCATGTTCTTTCTGTGCAGTTCGACAGGGTCCATCCCTAGCGTGTAGGCGATTTCGTCCATCACCGATTCCTGAGCGAAGTAGCCTTGTGGGCAGCCGTACCCACGGAACGCTCCCGCCACAGGAGTGTTGGTGTAAACCACGTGGCACTCAAACCGCATGTTCGGCGTGCGATAAATGGGAAGAACCTTGCTGCCCGTGTTTCCCTGAACCGTGTTGGCGTGGCTGCCGTAGGCGCCGGTAGTTGCGAGAACCGTCATCTTATTTGCCATCAGCGTTCCGTCGCGTTTCACGCCCATCTTGATGTTCAGAATCTGCGGATGCCGGCTGCGCGCCATGTAGAACTCTTCTTCACGCGTGTACTCGATCTTT
>JBKQVI010000364.1:0-16347 GCA_052139985.1 Terriglobia bacterium | reverse complement strand
GATGGAGAGACCACCGCGCTTCGTGCTACGACAACAAAAAGGGCAGCAGTTTCCCGGCACACTGGTTCTTCGGGGGCGCAGTCGTTCGTTCAAGAAGTGGGCAGTCGGGTGGTTGCTACGGGAGGCTCTGGGCTGAGCACGCTCGGTATTGGACCCCCTCACCCGTCCCGCCCCCCCTGGTGAAAGCGCGGGTTGCGGTCCACCCTCTCCCCCAAGGGGGCGAGGGCTGGGATTTTTTCCTTGGGGGTGTTTTGAAATGTAGAAACTCCAGGGGTACGGCTTGCCTTACCCCTACCAAGACACCCTCGCCAGCGGCGGAGGCCGCGCGGCAGATAAAAATTCTCCATTCGGAGGCGTAATCGTGCTGAAACATGGGAAGTTTATCCTGGTCATCGCGGCTTTGTGCTTAGCTGGAGCAACGATAGTAACTGCACGCCCGAAGTGGCCAGGCAGCCTTAACGTGAGGGCCAACTCTGATGCAGCGGCAGAATCCGACCCCCAAAAGACGACAGGGCCGCCCGCTGCGGCGCCGAATTCAAATTCCGATACACTTGCAGAGGATTACACGAAAAGACTCTTGTTTCTGATGGATACCGACAAAAGTGGCAAGGTCTCCAAGCGTGAGTTCATGAACTTCATGTCAAAAGAATTTGACCGGTTGGACACCAACCATGATGGGGAGCTCGATGTGAACGAACTGGCCAAATGGCAGGTACGCCCATACGTTGGCAAGTAGCCGGGGCAGACGAAACGACGCACCAAAAACCTGGCAGCCTCGGAAGCATGGTCCCCCCAGTCGCCCCTATTTTGCACATTGAAGGATGACTTAGTGGTGTCCCAATTGAAACGTAGCGCCGCTATGTAGGGCGGCACGTGCCGGGCTCAAGCCCGGCGCTACATTCCAAATTGAGACGGTACTAATGGCTTGGTGTTAGGTGTGTTACAGCAACGGGGTATGGTAATCTTTATGGCAATGGAGCTAACTCTTAATTTGCTATGGTTGCTGCTTGCCGCGCTGAGCTTTGCTCTCGCCTGGCGAGACCGCGGTAACCATACCCTGGCTGGCGGGCATTCGTGGCGTCGGACCCTGTCCCTCGCTTGTGCGCTGGTGATTTTCTTCCCGGTCATCTCGCTGACCGATGACCTTCACGCGGCGCAGGTCGTGATGGAAGACTCCAACCCCTTAAAGCGCATATCGGAATTCTCCGGTGCGCATCACGGCGTGTCAAATCTTGAAAGGTCCTCTCTTTCCTTGATGGCAGCCCCAGGCGGATTTTTTCCGTCTCAGGTCCTCCGAGTGCTTGGTTTCACCGCGATTCGAGAATCTTGCCTCTTGATAAAGGTTCGCGTCGAACGATCCAGTCCACGCGCGCCGCCCTCTCCCCTTTACGTCTGAACCGCCCGCGTGCACACCCCATAGCCCTGCGAGATTGGGATGGAACTCTGCCGAGCGGCCATCGGCATGGACCGTGGCGGTCGTACAACCTGTTTTGCAATCGTGTCAGCCGGAGGCGTCTAGTGAAATTGAAGAAGATGAGGCCGATTGGGCAAGGGTCAAACATGCAACCTCGTCCTTATGCCCTGATAAGCATCGCGATGGTTTCCTGCCTTGTGGTTTTGCTCTCGTGTAGTTGCACCAGCAGGGGGAAGGCAGACGCAGCGGCCGAGGGACCAGTGCCCTCGCCGGTCGAGCACGAACAGGATGCCGCCGCATTCAAGATCGACCACCCCGAGCAGTTTCCGTTGGTCACCGCGGGCCGGCATGAAGAGGCGCCGGAGCTGAAAGTCACCGGTACGGTTAACCCCGATGTTGCGCGCAACGTCCCGGTCATCTCGCTGGCTTCCGGCCGCGTCGTGGAAATCAATGCGCGGTTAGGCGACGTGGTGCAAAAGGGCCAGTTGCTGCTGCGCGTGCGCAGCGACGATGTTGCCGGAGGGTTTTCCGATTATCGCAAGGCCGTCGCGGATGAGGCTCTGGCCCGCGCACAATTGGCTCGGACCCAGGACCTGTACAACCACGGAGCCATGGCCAAGGCCGATCTCGAGGTGGCTCAGGACGCCGAGGACAAGGCGAAAGTCGACCTGGAAACCACGGCGGAGCATCTGCGCCTGCTCGGCAACGACCCGGCGAAATTAAACAACGTCGTCGATATTAGCGCGCCGGTCTCGGGCGTGATAACCGACCAGCAAGTTACCAATGCCGCAGGAGTGCAGGCGCTCGGAGCGAATCCCTTCACAATTTCCGACCTGTCGCACGTTTGGGTCCTCTGCGACGTGTACGAGAACGATTTGGGCTTTGTGCGAATCGGCGAGAACGCCGACATCCATCTGAATGCATTCCCAGAGTTGGCTCTCCAGGGCCGTATCGGCAACATCGGGGCGATTATGGACCCCAATCTTCGTACCGCGAAGGTGCGGTTGGAAGTGCAGAATCCCGGAATGCTGCGTCTGGGCATGTTCGTGACTGCCACCTTCTATGGGCCAACGAAGGAATCTCGCGCTACCGTTCCCGCCACCGCCATACTGCATTTACACGACCGGGATTGGGTTTATGTACCGATCGAGGGCGGGCGCGTTCGCCGCGTCGAAGTGACCGGCGGCAAAATGCTGCCGGGCAGCCTCCAGGAAATTGACTCCGGCCTTCAGACAGGCCAGCAAGTGGTCTCGAATGCTTTGGACCTTCAGGCTACAGTGGAGCAATAAATGATACGTCGCATCGTCGATTCCGCGCTCAACAACCGCTTCCTCGTCACGGCCATCGCGATCCTGCTCTTCGTTTGGGGCTTCATCGCCTTCCACAAGCTCCCCGTCGAGGCCTATCCGGATGTTGCCAACAACTATGTTCAGGTCATCACGCAGTGGCCCGGGCAGGCCGCCGAGGAAGTGGAGCAGCAAGTCACGATCCCCCTGGAAATCGTTATGAATGGGATTCCTCACCTCAGCCATTTGCGCTCCGTTTCCCTCGCCGGCCTCTCCAGCCTGATGCTGGTGTTCGACGACGAATCCGAAAACGACTGGAACCGCCAAAGGGTAATGGAAAGGCTTGCGCAGGTCACCCTGCCGCCCGGATTGCAACCCCAGATGGGCACGGACTGGAGTCCCGTAGGGCAGATCTACTTTTACACCCTGAAGAGCAGTAATCCCCAGGTCGATGTGATGGATCTGAAGTCCCTCGAGGACTGGGTGCTGGAGAAGGAATTTAAGTCGGTCCCCAACGTCGTCGATGTGTCCAGCTTTGGCGGACCCACGCGCGAGTATCAAGTGCGTGTCGATCCCGACAAGTTGGTTTCCTACGGGCTAAGCATCGGGCAGGTGGAGCAACAACTCACCGCCAACAACCTGAACGGGGGCGGAAGTTTTATTGAGGCGGGCTTGCAACAGATCAATGTGCGCGCGGTGGGGTTGGTGACCAACGTGCGCGACATTCAGGAGACCGTGCTTAAAACCTCGAATGGGACGGCGCTCAGGGTCAAGGATATCGCTGTGGTAAGCCAAGGTCCGAAGATCCGGTTGGGTGAATTCGGCCGGGCGATCCGCCATGAGGACGGCAAAATCATTGATAACGACGATGTGGTCTCCGGCATCGTTCTTCTTCGGAAGGGCGCCGATTCGGACTCCACGTTGGTCGCGATCCACGAAAAGGTGAACGAGCTCAACAATCACTTTTTGCCTCCCGGGGTAAAAGTGTTGCCTTTCATCGACCGCAGCGAACTGGTGGAGTACACGACCCATACCGTGCTTCACAACCTGGCCGAAGGCATCATCCTGGTGGTTATTATCCTCTTTCTATTCCTCGGAAACGCCCGGGGAGCGCTCATCGTTGCCCTGACGATTCCTTTCTCCTTGTTGTTCGCCTCAATCTGCCTCGATTTGAAACACATTCCGGCGAATCTGCTCTCGCTCGGGGCGCTCGACTTCGGGATGGTGGTGGACGGCACGGTCGTGATGGTGGAAAACATTGTCCGGCACCTTACCCACAGAAATGGCGCGAGCGGCTCAAAAACCGCGATGGAATGCATTCGAGAGGCGGCACACGAGGTACAGCGGCCGGTCTTTTACGCCATCGGCATCATCATCACGGCCTATTTGCCGATCTTCACGTTGCAGCGGGTGGAAGGCCGATTGTTCAAGCCCATGGCCTGGACCGTTGCCTTCGCACTGCTGGGAGCGCTGCTGTTTTCAATGATCCTGGCGCCCGTGCTGGCGAGTTTCCTGTTTCGTAAGGGCGCCCGCGAATGGCCTAACCCTGTCGTAACCTTCCTGACGGCGCGTTACCGGGGTGGTGTGCGATGGGCCATCGACCACCGGGGAGTGACCGTCGGGGTGGCGCTGGCTTGCCTGGCCACCGCAATTTATTTGTGGCAGGGTGGGGTGATCGGTTCGGAGTTTCTGCCGCACCTCGACGAAGGAGCGCTCTGGGTGCGGGGAACGCTGCCGCCCAGCACCGGACCCCGTGAGGGCACCCTGGTGGCAAATCGGGCGCGCATCCTTCTAGCCTCGTTTCCGGAGGTCACCACCGTGACCAGCCAAGTGGGACGGCCGGACGATGGGACGGATACCACCGGGTTTTTCAACACCGAATACTGCGTCGATCTAAAACCCAAGGAACAGTGGCGCCCGGTTTTCCGTGAGAATAAAGAGGAGCTTATTGCGGCGATGGACCGGGAAATTGAGAAGATTCCCGGCGCCATCTGGAATTTCTCGCAACCCATCGCCGACAATATGGAGGAAGCGGTTAGCGGCGTGAAAGGGCAACTCGCCACCAAGGTGTACGGCGACGACCTCAAGGTGCTCGAGGAAAAGGGCGACCAGATTGTGGATGTTATGAGGCACGTTCAGGGCATCCAGGACCTCGGCCTCTTTCGGGTGTTGGGTCAACCGAACCTGAACTTTTCCGTGGATCGCCCGGCTGCCGCCCGCTGGGGAATCAACGTCGCGGATGTGCAGGATGCCATCCAAACAGCGGTGGGCGGCAACGCCTTGACCCAGGTGCTCCAGGGTGAAAGACGCTATGATCTCGTCATGCGCTATCTGCCTCGCTACCGGGATACCAAGGAGGCCATTGAGAGCATCCGCCTGCTCGCCCCCACCGGAGAGCGTGTTTCGCTCGCGCAACTCTGCCATGTTCAGGTCAAGGACGGCGGCTCGGAGATCTATCGCGAGGGAAATCAGCGCTATATTGCCATCAAGTATAGCGTGCGCGGACGCGACTTGGGCGGCGCCGTGGAAGAGGCGATTTCGAAGGTGGCCCGGCAAATTAAGCTGCCACCCGGATACAAGATCAACTGGGAGGGTGAGTATGAAAGCGAGAAACGCGCGGAGGCTCGGTTGCTTCTCATCGTCCCCCTCACGATCCTGCTGATTTTCATCATTCTTTTCACCATGTTCAAATCGCTCAAGTGGTCGCTCTTGATCCTCGCCAACGTGGCGATGGCGCGCATCGGGGGGCTGCTGGCCCTGCTGGTGACGCATACCAACTTCAGTGTTTCCTCGGGGATCGGCTTTCTGGCGCTATTCGGCGTTTCCGTGCAAACGGGCGTCATCATGCTGGAATATATCAATCAACTCCGTGCTCGCGGCTATATCATTAAGGAGGCCGCGATTGAGGGAGCCGTCCTCCGGCTTCGTCCCATCATGATGACGATGCTTGTGGCCACTCTCGGGCTGCTGCCGGCCGCGACCTCGCATGCCATCGGTTCAGACTCACAACGGCCTTTTGCCATTGTCATCGTCGGCGGGCTGATGGCGGATCTGGTGATGAGCATCTTTATCCTGCCCACGCTTTACGTTTGGGTGGCGAGAGAGACAGACAAGCTTCCACATCCGGAGGAGTCGATTGTTACATAAAATTGCCAATTTCTGGAGACGGAGGGGACCGGGGAGAACGCTCGCGGTGGTTGTGTTGATGCTGACGGCGGGCGCGGCATACGCCCAAGGTCCTACGCGGATCTCACTGGACGATGCGATTCGGTTAGCCCTCCAGCACAACCATACCTTGCTGGCGGCGCGCACCACCATCGAGCAAAGCAAGGATGAGGAAATTACCGCATATTTGCGGCCCAACCCTACGTTGTTTGGCGATTGGGATTATCTTCCTTTGTTCTCACCGGGCAGCTTTACAGGCAGTTATTTCAACAATGCCACCGAGGCTGACCTGGGCCTCAGCTACCTGATCGAGCGCGGTAAGAAGCGTCAACGCCGGCTTCAGGCCGCCAAGGACCAGACGACAGTGGTCACCGATCTTGTATCTGACAACGAGCGAACGCTGACCTTCCAAGTCGCTACCCTGTTCGTAGGCGTGCAGCTCGCTCAGTCCACGCTGGAACTGGCCCGCAAGGATTTGGAAAGTTATCAGAAAACGGTAGACCTGAACAACTTGCGTTACCAAAAGGGAGCTATCAGCGAGGATGACAAATTAAAGATTGAACTCCAGCTCCTCCAGTTCCAAAATGACGTGGCGCAAGCGGAACTTGCCAAAATCCAGGGGCTCTCGGACCTTCGCCAGCAACTCGGCTATGAAACCGTGTCGGCGGACTACGACATTGTGGGGGAATTTCAATACCAGAAGGTGCAAGGCAATCTCGAGGATCTTCAATTGAAGGCGCTCCAGCAGCGGCCGGACCTGAAGGCGGCGACGCAAGGGGTGACGGCGGCAAACAGCCAATATCTGCTGGCCAAGGCGGACGGGAAGCAGGATGTGACGGTGGCGGGCAATTACACGCATACGGGCGGGATTAACGGCGCGTCGGTCTCTGCCAGCGTTCCGCTCGCCATCTTCAATCGCAATCAGGGAGAGATCGCCCGGACGAAATCGGCGATCAGCCAATCCCAGGAGCAGGAAAAGGCCGCGAACAACCAAGTCATGACCGACGTGCGCGACGCCTACGAGAATCTCCAGACCACCGACAAGATTGTGCAGCTTTATCTTTCCGGCTACCTCGATCGGGCGCAGAAGGACCGTGACATCAGTGAATACGCCTACCAGCGGGGCGCCGTCAGCCTGCTGGATTTTCTCGACGCCGAGCGCAGCTATCGGGCCACTCAGCTTGCCTATCGGCAGTCGCTGGCCTCGTGGATTATGGCGGTCGAGCAGTTGCGGGAAGCCGTGGGTATCCGCAATCTGCCGTAAAGCGGGATTCCCCTCCGGGCTGCCGGGAGGTTCCGAGTCGTGGCGGGTTGCTGGCCAAATCGCAGGGAACGGTGCAGAGGTCCGGACGATCATGCCAGAGGTCGCAAAAGTGACATTTTGGCGCTGTTGTGCCCTCCTGGACCCGTGGGGATTCTTGGGCAATTCTGGACTGTCCACGATGCGCCATGCGGAAAACCGAATATAGACAAGTCCGGTCGGTGACCGCCATGACAACGGCTGAGAACCACGCGCCAAAGGAGACGACCACGTGAAGAGATTCGAGGTGCGGGGCTGGTTTGAGGAAACCGGCATTGTCGCTGCGATTCGCGTCAATTCGGCGGAGTCCGCCGTCTTTGCCGCGGAGGCGGTTGCGGCTGGCGGGGTCGTCGTCATCGAAATACCGTTGACTGTGCCGCAAGCGGTTAAGGTCATCACCCAGTTGGTCAGCCACGTCCCCGGTATTGTTGTCGGCGCGGGAGGAGTAAGGAATCCGGCAACCGCACAATCGTGTCTCGACGCCGGCGCGCAGTTTCTGACTTGTGACGGCCTTCATCCCGCCGTTATTGAGTTCGCCTCCCAGCGTGATGTTGCGGTCATCCCGGGCGCGCTGACTCCTACCGAAGTAATCACCGCGTGGGAATCGAACTCCGATTTCGTCAAGGTCGTGCCTTGCGCTCAGATCGGTGGCGAGTCCTACATCGCATCCCTCCACCGAATGTTTCCGCAGATCCCGCTGGTGGCATCGGGAGGGGTGAATCAGCAGAATGCTTCCAATTTCATTATTGCGGGCGCCGTGGCACTCGGAGTTGGCCGCGAGCTAATGCCCGCTGATGCGATCCACCGTCGCCAGCAGGACCGGATTGGCGAGCTGGCCCGCCGCTTCCGAGGTTTTGTGAAGGCTGGCCGGGACCATTTGGCCGCGCGTGCCAGAAGGGCAGCCGGTCCGGATGAGTAGCATGGGCGGCATATCACTCGCGCAAAAAACCTCCCAGTTCCAATTCGACCATTCGTGAATAACGTCGCTGACAGCCGCGCTCGGTGCTCCGCACTTCGCATGTTCTGCTTTTATCCCCACGAGGTTTTTGGTTACACTGCTAAAGGGTTCTCGTTGTTGTGAAAAGGTGCGAGCTTTAGTGTCCACCCATCTCCGCGGAATCCTCCAACATTGCAGACGGGGTAGCAATCCAATATGAAATGGGCACATACGGTTTGGGCACTTTGCGTCTTTGCTGCGGTTGTCCTGTCGGCGCAGGGGTTACGAGCCTTTGGCGCGGCAGTGAAGAATGGCGGGCTCGTGACCGATCCGGCTGTTCCCTTGCCGGGAATGCCTGAGTTACTTGATCCGCACGACATCTACGCGGCCGACCGGCCTGGCAACCTAAGTCCGGTGGTGAAAAAATATCCCGCGCGCGTCTATGTGCCCAATAGCGGCAGCAACACCGTGGACGTCATCAATCCCAGGACCTACAAGATCATTAACCACTTTCGGGTGGGCCGCCAACCCCAGCATGTCACGCCATCGTATGACCTCAAGACCCTGTGGGTGCTTAACGACCTGGGCGACAGCCTGACCAAGATCAATCCCGCCACAGGGAAGAAAGGCAAGACGATCCGCGTTGAAGATCCCTACAACATGTACTACACGCCGGATGGCAAGTACGCCATCGTGGTAGCGGAGCGGAAAGAGCGGCTCGATTTCGTCAATCCGCAGACCATGAAGCTTGAGCACGCCCTCTCCGTGCCCTGCCGCGGTGTCGATCACATGGATTTTTCCGCGGACGGGCGCTATCTCATCGCCAGTTGCGAATTCTCCGGGAGCGTGGTGAAAGTGGATGTGGCGAAGCAAACTGTGATCGGTGAGCTGAAGTTTCCGCGACCGGGTATGCCCCAGGACGTCAAACTTTCTCCCGACGGAACCATCTTCTACGTGGCGGATATGGAAGCTAATGGCGTTTACGAGGTTGATGGCGACGCCTTTAAGGATATAGGATTTATCCCCACCGGCAAGGGTGCGCACGGTTTGTATACGAGCCGCGATTCGCGATTTCTTTATGTTTCCAACCGTGGGGAGGGAACGATCTCCCTCATTGGCTTTGCCGAGCGCCGCGTGGTTGAGACGTGGAAACTCCCCGGAGGTGGCACCCCCGACATGGGAGGTGTCTCCGCCGACGGCAAGGTTCTGTGGCTGTCGGGGCGCTATAGCCGCCAAGTTTACGCGATCGACACCACCAACGGCACATTGCTGGCGCGTATCAAAGTGGGAAAAGGCCCTCACGGCCTGTGCGTCTATCCCCAGCCTGGCCGCTACTCGCTCGGTCACACCGGCATCTTCCGATAGGTGCACCCTATTCCAATGTTGAATCATTCCCGACGAGCGGTAGGGGACGATTTTCCCATGTCCGAATCCGCTGTTGCCATCGCCAATTAAGTTGCGCATACTAATCGGTCTGAAGCTAGCCACAGAAACCAATCCGGAGGCTTTTCATGCGTGCTCTCGAGAGGGTCCGCGCGCTCGTCGCGGGCCAGCCTGTTGACCACCTTCCCGTTCAGCCCGTGGTCATGATGTTTGCCGCCAGGCATTTTGGTATTCCCTTCATTCAGTACACCCGGGACGGCCGGAAGATGGCAGCGGCCCAGAGCAAGCTGGTGCACGACTTTGGCATCGATTGCCTGTTGACATGTTCCGACCCGGCGCGCGAGGTGATCGACATTGCGGGGGAGGGAAGCGTCAATTGGTACGAGGACCAGGGCCCGGCGATTTGCGAAGAACGCGCGGCCCTGCTCGACAAGGCACGGCTGAAAGCTTTCCATATCCCCGACCCGCTCGCCGGCGGTCGCATGCACGATCGGATCAAAGGGATTGAGGTCATGCACCAGGAGTTTGGTGGTGAGGTCTCGATCGTCGGATGGGTGGAAGGCCCCTTGGCGCTGGGCGCCGAGTTGCACGGCTTGACTCGCAGCATGACGGATTTCGTGGACGATCCCGCTTTCATGAAGGACCTGCTCGATTTTACGGCGGAAGTTGCCGTCGTCTACGCCGAGGCGCAGATTCAGTCCGGCGCCGATACCATCGGGATGAGTGACGCCGCCGCCAGCATGATGGGCCCAAAATACTACAGCGAATTTCTGTTCCCCCGGCAACTGCGCGTCGTGGAATCCATCCGCCAGACACATCCGGAGGTCATCGTCAGGTTGCACATGTGCGGCAACACCGACTCCTTGATTCCCCAAATGAAGCATCTGCCGGTGCACATATTCGAACTGGATTCGCCTACCAATCTGGCGGCGGCGCGCGCCTGCCTGGGACCGGACCGGGTGATTCTTGGCAACGTAGCGACGATTACCGACATGTTGGAGGGAACACCGGGGCACGTCTATGAAGCGTCACGCCGATGCCACCAGACGTGCGGGAAGTTCCACATTGTCGGCACGGGCTGCGAAGTTCCGCCCACGACACCCCCCGAGAATCTGCACGCCATGGTCAAATACTCGCGGGAGCACCCCCCGGACGAATTTGCTGTTGCGGCTGCCGCGTGACTCCCTCGTGATTCAGTTCTGCCCGCGGGCGAAGCCCGTTTTGGACCGCGATAGCTGCTGCTACCGCAGTCCAAGGCGCTTCGGAAGCTCCAGCTCCAGTGCGTTCGAACGGCTAGGGTGTTGGGACGGTGGCCGACGCTTCGTTGGAAGCCGAGCCCTGAGCGCTTCCGTTCGAAGCAATGGCCGTAACCACATAGTAATACGTTGTCCCTGGTGTTACACCCGAGTCCGTATAACTGCTTGCACTGATCGGCGCGGAATTCAGCGGCGTCGTGCTTTCCGCTCCGGCCGAGGCGCCCCGATAGATGTTGTAGCCTGCAATTCCGGAGGACGAACTGGCGGTCCAACTGAGAATCACGTCGTGAGTCGCCGTGCCGGACAGCGTCGAGGATTGCGTGCTGCCCGCGACGCTGTTGCTATTGTCCGTAATGGCCAGAGACCCGCTGCGACTTCCGCTGGCGCTGGGTGTGAAGATTACCGCAATGGTGCAAGTGGCATTCGCCGCGAGGGTGGCGCCGCAAGTTGTGTTCTGAGCAAAGTCGCCAGGATCGGCGCCCGTGAACGCAATGCTGGTGATTGTCAAAGTGGCAGTGCCCGTGTTGCTGAGGGTGAAGCTCTCCGGCGAGCTGCTCGTGTCAGTGGGCTGGCTGACGAAGGTGAAGCTCGCAGGCGAAAGGCCGGCGATAGGAGTCGCGCCCGTTCCGGTCAAACTAACCGTCTGCGGGCTTCCCGAGGTGGCATTGTCTGCGATACTGATCGAGGCGGAGCGGCTTCCACTGGCCGCCGGCGTGAACGTTACGCTTATCGCGCAACTGCCGTTCGCTGCCACCGAAGTGCCGCAGGTGTTGGTCTGGGCGAAGTCGCCGGCATTAGTGCCGGTCACCGATATGCTTGTGAGGGTCAAACTTGCGTTGCCCGTGTTGGTCAGGGTAACGGACTGCGAGGTGCTGGCCACTCCCACCGACTGGCTTCCGAAAGTAAGGCTAGTGGGTGAGAGGCTGACACCTGACGCGGTGCCCGTACCTGTCAGGGTCACCGACTGCGGGCTGCCGGTGGCATTGTCTGTGATACTGATCGAGGCGGAGCGGCTTCCACTGGCCGCCGGCGTGAACGTGACGCTTATCGCGCAACTGCCGTTCGCTGCCAGCGAAGTGCCGCAAGCGTTGATCTGCGCGAAATCACCGCTGTTCGTGCCGGTCACCGATATGCTTGTGAGGGTCAAACTTGCGTTGCCCGTGTTGGTCAAGGTGACGGACTGCGAGGCGCTGGCCACGCCGACCGGCTGGTTTCCAAAGGCTACGCTCGACGGTGAAAGACTGACACTGGCGCTGGCGCCCGTGCCTGTTAAGCCTACGCTTTGCACACTGGCCGCCACATTATTGCTATTGTCCGTGATGTTCAAAGAAGCCGCTCGGCTTCCGATTGAGGTGGGCGCAAACGTGACGCTAATGGTGCAGTTGCCACCCGCCGCTAGCGAACTACCGCAGGTGGTCGTCTTACCAAAGTCGCCGGCATTGGCCCCCGCCAGGGCGATGCTGCTAAGGGTCAGGGCCGCGTTCCCGGTGTTGTTCAGCGTAACGGTCTGGGCGGCGCTCGTGGTGCCGAGGTTTTGACTACTGAAGGTTAAAGTGGTGGCTGAAACACCCGCCGTTGGAGCACTGCCGGTTCCGGTAAGGCCCACTGACTGCGGGCTGCCCGTAGCATTGTCAGAGATCATGAGCGTGGCCGTGCGGCCCGAAATGGCCGTCGGACTAAACGTGACGGCTATCGCACAACTGCCATTTGCTGCCACCGAGTTGCCGCAAGTGTTCGTCTGCGCGAAGTCGCTGGCATTGGCGCCAGTCAGCGAAACGCTCGTGAGGGCTAGACTGGCATTGCCCGTGTTCGTGAGGGTCACGGAATGCGCGGCACTTGCGGTTCCCAGGTTTTGGCTTCCAAAGGTGAGGGTTCCGGTGGAGAGACTAACCTGCCCGGAAAGGCCCGAACCTGTCAGCGGTATGGATTGCGGGCTGCCCGTGGCATTATCCGCGATGGTCAACGAGGCGGAGCGGTTTCCGCTTGCCGCCGGCGTGAACGTGACGCTGATCGTGCAAGTGCCGTTCGCTACTTCCGCACTGCCGCAGGTGTTGGTTTGCGTGAAATCGCCGGCATTGGCGCCGGTCAGGGTAATACCCGTAAGGGTCAAACTTGTATTGCCTGTGTTGGTCAGGGTGAGGGACTGAGAACCGCTGGCCACGCCAACGGGCTGCCCTCCGAAGGGTAGGCTCGCAGGTGAGAGGCTCACTCCCGCACCGGCGCCCGTGCCGCTCAGACTTACCGTCTGTGTGCTGCCGCTAACATTGTTGCTGTTGTCTGTAATCGTCAACTTGGCGGTACGAGTGCCCGTAGCGGAGGGGGTCATCGTTACACTGATGGTGCAACTGTTGCTGGCCGCCACAGAGTTCCCGCAAGTGTTGGCCTGAGCATAGTTGCCCGAATTCGTTCCCGTCAGTGTGATTCCGGAGATATTCAAAGTCGCGTTCCCGGTATTGTTTAGTGTGACGGTCTGCGCGGCGCTCGTGGTGCCGAGGTTTTGGCTGTTGAAAGTCAGGCTGGCGGCTGTTACGCCAGCTACCGGAGCGCTCCCGACCCCGGACAGCCCCACCCGATGCGGGCTGCCTTTGGCATTGTCCGTGACGTTGAGGATTCCTTGCAGTGTTCCCGTGGCGGTAGGTGTTAGGGTCACACTGATGGTACAACTGGCTCCCGCGGCGACGGATGTGCCGCAGTTGTTCGTCTGCGTGTAGTCACCGCTGGTGCTAACGTTCGAAATCGTGAGTGTCTCATTGCCGTTATTGGTCAAGCTGACACTCTGCGGCGCGCTGGTCGCGCCAACAGGTTGGTCAGTGAAGGCCACCGCGGTGGGCGCGATAATAACTGCAGCCGCTGTGTCGGTACCGGAGAGGCTCACCGCTTGCGGACTGCCGCTGGCATTGTCCGCGATACTGAGTACGGCCGCACGATCTCCGCTCGCGGAAGGTGAAAACGTAACGCTGATCGTACAGAAAGCTCCCGCTGCCACCGAATTGCCGCAGGTGTTGGTCTGAGCAAAGTCGCTGGCATTGGTCCCTGTGAGCACCACGCTGGTAAGGTTCAAGGCCCCGTTGCCCGAGTTCGTCAGGGTCACAATCTGCGCTGCACTGGTGGTGCCAACGGGCTGGCTGAAGAAGCCCAAGCTGGTGGGAGAAAGACTGACCGCAGCCGCAGTGCCGGTGCCGGAGAGGTTTACCATCTGCGGACTTCCGGTGGCATTGTCCGCGATACTGAGTATTGCCATGCGAGCTCCACTGGTTGCAGGTGTAAAGGTGACACTGATGGTGCAGGGGGTTCCTGCTGCGATCGAATTGACGCACGTATTGGACTGGGTAAAGTCGCCGGCATTGGCCCCCGTGAGCGCAAGACTGGAAACACTCAAGGCCACGGCGCCTGTATTAGTCAGGGTGACGATCTGAGGTGTGCTGATGGTGCCGACGGCCTGGTTGGCGAAGGCCATGCTGGTGAGCGAAAGGCTGACCGCGGGTTCCGTGCCGGTGCCAGTCCCGGAAAGGCTCACGGTCTGTGGACTACTGACGGCATTGTCCGAGATGCTGAGAGAGCCACTCCTGGTTCCGGCCGCGGTGGGTGTAAAGGTGACACCGATCGTGCACTCAGCTCCCGCCGCTACCGAACCACCGCAGGTGTTTGTTTGCGCAAAGTCGCTAGCATTTGCGCCAGTCGCAGCAAGACCGGTAATACTCAATGCGGCGTTTCCCGTATTGGTCAGGGTGATCGATTGGATGCTACTGGATTTATCCACTGGCTCACTGCCAAAGCTGAGGCTCGCAGAAGACAAACTCAATGCGGGGGCACTAACCGTATTAGGGACAGCCTCTGTCGCTCCTCCCCCGCAGGAAGTGGAGAAAATGACTAGTGCGGTTAAGATTGCCAGCAGGGCTGCTACGATCACGAGTTGCGATTGCCGTGCCTTGGGTTGCACGGAAGTTGCTTTGGTCACAACTGCGCTGCGGGTTTGAGCTGTAGTCCGCGTCCTTCGTATTGGGGCCGTTAAGATGGGGCCGGGAAGGTTGGACGGGCATTGGGGTTCAGAAGCAAGTTTCGACATGGCGGGGTGGCCTTTTTTTACTCCCTAGGACCGGCAAAGTGGCGGGAATGAGAAAACCTCCAAGGGAGAAAGTTGCGGAAGAGTCCGCGCGGTTTCCCACCCAGGAACCTCTCCCGCCAAGAATCATCGGCAAAATGCGCCGACCCTTAAGGTGAGGATCCTGGGACGGACCGGCGATGCTCAAAGTAGCTTTATTTCAAACAGATGTCTAGAGTACAAAGGTACTATCTCTTACAGTATGATTTCTCTGTGACATACTAGTTATAGTGGTACATGTAAGTATAGACGCTACCTGTGGTGGTGAAATGATCGTTTTCGTCGGAGGTGCGCAGTTGCGGGTAAACTGGGTTTACTGCGGGATGATCGAGACTAGGGTGAGGGGATGGTCGCGACAGCTTCGTTCGAGGCTGCGCTCGGGGTGTCCTGGTTTGAAACGACAGCCGTAACAAAGTAGTAGTAGGTTGCTCCTGACGTCACGCTCTCGTCCGTATAGGTAGTACCGCTAAGCGGCGTGGAATTCAGCGGTGTGGAACTCTCGCCGCCCGAGGTCGTCCCTCGGTAGACGTTGTAGCCCGTGACCTCAGCGGTGGGGCTAACGGTCCAAGACAGAACGACGGCGTGGATTCCTGTGCCCGACAGGCTCACGGGCTGCGGGCTGCCGGTGGCATTGTCGGTGATACTCAATGAGGCCGTGCGGGTCCCGATCGCAGCAGGCGTAAACAATATCGCGATGGTGCAGTTGCCGCCTGCTGCCACCGAGGTGCTGCAAGTGTTAGCTTCGGTGAAATCAGTGGTATTGGTCCCCGTGAAGGCGATGCTCGAGACGATTAATGTCGCGGTTCCGGAGTTGGTGAGGGTGACGGTCTGAGCTGCACTCGTCATTTGGAGAGGCTCGCTGCCGAAGGCCAAACTGGTGGAGGAGAGACTCACCGTGGCGGCAACTGCGGCCAAAGCCCCAGTACTTGTGCCGGTGCCGCTGAGGCTCACGGTCTGGGGACTGCCGGTGACATTGTCTGCGATATTGAGTGTGGCTGTGCGCGCCCCGCTGGCGGAAGGCTTGAACGTGATAGTGATTGTACATCCGGCATCGGCGGCGACTGAACTGCCACAATTATTAGTCTGAGTAAAGTTGCCGGCATTGGTTCCGGAAACCGCGAGGCTGGTGATGCTCAAGGTGGTATTGCCGGTGTTGGTCAGGGTGATGGCCCGCGCCGCACTCGTTTGGATAAGTTGGTTTCCGAAGGCCAAGCTGGTGGGCGAGAGGCTGACCGCAGCGGCAGGAGCCGCCGCGCTGCTTGTGCCGGTCCCACTAAGGCTCACGGTCTGGGGACTGCCAGAGGCATTGTCTGCGATGCTGAGTGCGGCCGTGCGCGTGCCGCTGGCGGAAGGCTTGAAGGTGACATTGATCGTACAGATGTCATCGGCCGCGATTGAACTGCCGCAATTATTGGTCTGAGTAAAGTTGCCGGCATTGGTTCCGGAAACCGCGACGCTAGTGATACTCAACGTAGCGTTGCCGGTGTTGGTCAGGGTGATGGCC
>JBKQVI010000363.1:0-4361 GCA_052139985.1 Terriglobia bacterium | reverse complement strand
CGACCTCGTCACCCTGCTGCGCCAAGAAATCGTCGACCATCCCGAATACGCTCAATCCCTCGGCTTCCAACTCTCCGACCGCGCCCTCACTCAGGCCGCCGACGCTTGAAAATGTAGAAACTCCAGGTGCGGGAGCAAGCTCCCGCACTCCATACCGGCACGACCTTGACGCGACCCTGCCCCTATCGCCAGGGCACTCGCGTTGGGCGCGTTCTGACAGCCAGCTCGCGCGCGTGGCACTGTAGCGGCCCGAACTATCGAATAAATCGAGGCGGCGCTTTTCTCTTTCTCCACTCCTCGAGCGGTTGGACGGGCAGGCGATCAGTCTCTCCTTACCGGCCAACTCTCTGCCCTTGGGGAATTGGCAAGTGCTCTAAAGGGCGTCCTGGGTTCCGCGTCGGCGGTAAGGTCTTCCAACAGTCCTTCCAGGCAGGGGTGCGGAGACGGCGATGACGGCGAAGTCAACTCTGGCACTGCCGGGTTCGGATTCGAGAAGTAATATTCCCGGCTGACGCCATTTTCCGCGAGCCGGTCCCAGATCGTGGGCAGGCTGGTGAGATCGACACTATTCGTCAAGCGATCGGTATTGGCGGCGCGCAGGAAGATGCGGTTGGGAAACGTCGGGGCGAGGATCGAGCAGAAATAGCGGTCCATGGCCGTATAGTTACGCGCCAAAGCGCTGTAGAACGGCAAATCCTCCTCAACATAATAACCGATCGACTAGACGTCGTTCGAGCCTGCACGCAGGAATCCATCCATCTTTCCGCCATCATATTCTGTGCGGCCGCCATTATACGAATGGTCGGGATCTGCATGCGGGCAGCCCGTGAAATCCGGCGCTAAACCGTAGGTGGCATGCGTTACCCCTTTATCGTTCACATACTGTAGTCCCGCCTGCTTGCCATCCGCGCCGGGGAGCCATCCAAGGAAATGGTCGAAGCTGCGGTTTTCCATCATGACCACTACAACGTGTTCAATGCCCGAATCTTGCGGCGCGGGCAGAGAGATTTCAGGAACGCTTTGGAATTCGTGCAAGGTTGCCCCACTCGTTAAGCTCGAGGCTGATCCCAAAAGAGCCGCGCCGGACGTGACCGCCGCGCCCTGTAGAAAGTTTCGTCGATCAAGTTTCATACCTCCACCTCTTGGTACATTTAGTCCCTGTGAAGTTTAAGCCGGAATGACAATTGCGTTACTAAACGGAGAAACGCTATCCTGCCGCTCACACACCTGGTGGGCCCCTTTTGGGAGCCGAACCGAGTTCGGGTCGTGGCGCCCTCCGCCCCTACAATCCAGGGCGAGCGCGAAGACTCTCGGCCATTTCACGATTGAGATAGAAGGGCTGGCGAGATTACGCCTTTAGGACATTTGGCGTGAAGAGATTCAAAGCCTTGTAGCACCTGGTGCGATGCCCCTCAATGCACCTGCGGATGGAAAAACTCCACGGGCCAGAGGCGTTGGCAGTTGGCCGAACGCCGTTCAGTCCTACAGCAACTCTATTCGTATCGGAGGGCGGTGATGGGATCGAGTCGCGCGGCCTTCAAGGCGGGCCAGAGGCCGAAGAACAAACCGACGCTGGTGGAGACGGCAAAGCCTGCTACCACAGACCACATGGGCACAGTTGACGGCAAGCTGGGTATCAGGGTCCGGATCGTGAAGCTCAGGAGCCAACCTGCGGTGATGCCAATGAGCCCGCCTGAGCCGGTCAGCGTGACGGCTTCCAACAGGAACTGCCAGGCAATGTCGCGTTGGCGAGCGCCCACGGCCTTGCGCACTCCGATCTCCCGCGTGCGTTCCGTAACCGACATCAGCATGATATCCATCACGCCGATGCCCCCCACCAGAAGCCCGATGGAGGAAATTACCACCATGACCAGTCCCACGGTGCTGATGATCTGGCGAAACTCCGTGATGATGGACTCGGCCGTGGCGATGCCGAAGTTGTCCGGTTCGCTGGGCTTCACGTGCCGGCGGCGGCGCAGGACACCTTCGATTTCGTCCTCCGCCTGGTCCATCCGCCCCGGGTAGGCAAGGGCGCTGATGAAATGGTCCTTTGCCGCAGGATAGAGTTTCTTAAAGGTCCAATAGGGAATGAATATGTCGCGGTCATCGGGGCTGTCACCCAGGACCCCCTTAAACTTGTTCAGGGTGCCGATGACTTCTAGGGCGTGTCCGTCCACTTCAATGGTTTTGCCCACCGGGTCTTCGTGCTGAAAGAGTTGTTCCACCACGTTGGCGGCAATGACGGTTACATCCCGGCGGTGCAGATCGTCCGTCGGCGTGAAGAAACGGCCATCGCCGAGAGACGAGTTGGCAATGGTCAGATAGTTGGCATCCACCCCCATGAACTGCGCCCCCGCCATCTCGCGCCCCTTGAAGTGCGCCGTGGAGGGCGGCAAGCCAAACTCCGCCATTTCGCTGAAGAGCGCCACCGACACTTCCTCGACCGCGGGGCATTGGTCCTTGATGGCCATCGCGTCATCGTAGCTCAGCGGTTTGCGCAGCCGCTCCTCGCGCGTCAGTCGATGCGGTGCGCCCATCTGGAGCTTGTAAACCCACACCACCCTCGTTCCAAACTGCTCGGCCGCCTGCACCAACTGCGTATCCAGACCGGTGATGATCGAAGCCACCACAATCACCGTGAGCGTGCCGATGACGACGCCGAGCACGGTGAGAAGCGACCGGAATTTGTGGGTGCGCAAAGTGTCAAGCGCCAGCCACAGGTTTTCACCCACCGCTCGCCAGTACTTCTTCATGCTATTTCTCCGCGCGCAGCGCCTGAATGGGATCAAGCGCCGCCGCCCTCCGGGCAGGGTAGACGCCGAAGACGAGCCCCACGACGGTCGAGAGCGTAACACCCACGATCACCGCGCTGGTGGGCACGTCGGCGGCAAAGACGATAGCCACCAGCGCGGAGATGCCGTAAGAAAAGAGTACGCCGATCAGGCCTCCGAGTCCCGCCAGCACCGACGCCTCAATCAGGAATTGCCATAGTATATCGGTGCGCTTTGCCCCCACCGACTTGCGAATTCCAATCTCGTGGGTGCGCTCGGTAACTGTGGCCAACATGATATTCATAATCACGATTCCACCGACCACCATGAATACCGCCACCACACCAATCGTGACGGCAAAGATGGTGCCCGTCAGATTCTTCCACGCGCTCATCAAAGTGTCGGAAGCATTGACTCCGAAGTTGTCGTCCTCGTGGTATGTGATGTGGCGGCGCGCCCGCATGAGGATCCGAACCTCCTCCTCCAATTCCATCAAGTGTTGTGCGTCCGGGGATTTGACGAAAACGATCAGCTCCAGATTCGGCATGAAAAGGTCGCGGAAAGTGCCGAGAGGTATAAACACGAAGTTGTCCTGGCTGACGCCAAAGGCGGAGCCGACCTTCTCCGCCACGCCCACCACCGTGAAATTATGGCCTCCCACCTCCAATTCCTTGCCAATCGGATCAACCGAGGGAAAGAGCTTATCCACAATGTCCTGGCCAATGAAGCACACACGCGTATTGTGGTGGTAGTCCTGCTCGGTTATATAACGCCCCCACGCCACCTTCTCCCGGCCGATGTAGGCGTGGCTGGCGGTAATTCCCGACAGGGTCACCTCGTCGATCGAACGGCCGCCATACCGCGCCTCGGGCCCGGTCTCCGGTTGTGCAATAGCGCTGATAGCCTCGTAGCCGGTCAGCGTGTCTTCCAGGTACTCGTATTCCTCAAAGCGGATGGGGCGGTTGCGTCGCAGAGCTTTTAGATACTCATCGTACGGCTGCGCCCACTTGAACTGATGGAGCACAAAAGTATTGGTACCCAAGTTGGCGATCTTGGTGGCAATGTACAGGTTCATGCCGTTCACGATCGACATGACAACGATCAGCGTCGTGGTGGCGATGACGACGCCGAGCAACGTCAGGAAGGATCGCAGCTTGTGAGTGCGGAGCTCCTCCAGCGCCATCCAAAAAGCTTCGCGCGCCGGAACCCAGAAGCCGGAATGCTTCGGGAGCGTTCCATGCACTTCTGCACTGGCCGTACGGACTCGGCTAACAACGGACATGTTGGTTGCATTCCGCCTCTGAAGGCGCCGACGAGGTTAGGTCGGCTTCAGCAGGCTGCGGAGCACGGTGGGCAGGATTCCGCCATGGCGATAATAGCTTACTTCCACGGCGGAGTCTAGACGGGCGATGGCCTGAAAGGTCTTCTTGGCGCCATCGGGCGCGGTGGCGGTTACGGTGACTTCCGCGCGCGGGCGAATGGCGTCGCTCAGTCCAACAACGTCAAAGACTTCTTGTCCGCTAAGGCCGAGGGTCGCGGCAGTTTCTCCTTCGCGATATTGCAGCGGCAGCACGCCCATTCCTACCAGGT
>JBKQVI010000362.1:0-18815 GCA_052139985.1 Terriglobia bacterium | reverse complement strand
CTGCGCCAGCCTGCGAGTTTACCTCCCCAAACGGCGGCATAAAGTCACCGCTCCATCAAATTGACCCACTACCGGAAGCCGCGGGCGGCCTGAGGTGCTATGCCCGGAAGTTTATTTTGCGCCGCTCAGCGCGGCCACCGGGCCCTTCATGCTCGCGCCCTTTGAGCCGGGTGCAGCCTGATACTTGGAGGCACATTTAGCCTGAATTTTGTCGGCGCGGAACTCCCCGTTGGCCAGATAATCGCCGTCAACAATCGCTTGCGCGCCGTCCTTGAAGGTGTCGGGCAGCGTATCGGTTCCCACGTAAGTTACAGGAATGGATTTTGCGTCCTGAGCGAGCCGGAAACTGAGCTGCCCGCCTCGGTGCCCAATCGACCCCTGCGTCACGACACCGCCCACGCGAACATGGCGGCGTGCAGCCTGCGCCTGGGTAAGCTCACTTACCGTGACATAGTAAGTCTTGCTCTCCTGGAATCCGGAGATGCCTTCCCAAGCCACTACGGCGAGGATAATGCCGATGCCGATGCCGAATTTCCACTTCTTGCTGGGCATGATTGTACCGCGCAACAGAGGAATGGGCGGGGGCTTTGAGCCTCCACAAGCCTGAACTGATTTCGTCTAGCAACCCCACTGAAATTCTGCACCCGCCGCGGCCCATAGTCAATGGGAAACACAGAGAGGAATTTGACGCTACGCAATCGGTCGACCGCATGTACGAGACCGCGTCAAACCGTGGTAAGCTGCTCCGCTGGGATCTTCCTAACTTTCTAACGGATGTCGGACGACCGGTTGCCCCGGAATCATCGATAACTTTAGGAGGCTTATGGCAGACCAACCCGCCATTCAGTGGGCTCTCACCGAAACTTGGCACCTCAATAACCGCGTCAACCTATTGTTGCTCGATGCCCTGACGGAAGACCAATTGGCGGCGACGATCCTTCCGCGCGGTAAGTCGGTGACAAGTTATTTTGTTCATATGCACATGGCACGGTTCTATTGGTTGGAGCGCCGCGCGAGCGCTTTGGCAAAAAGCCTGAAGAAGATCCCGGGCGGAACGGCTCCCAGAGCGACGCTGCGACAGGCGCTCATCCACTCCGGTGAGGCCATGGGGGAATTATTCTCCGAAGCTGAGCGCACTGGGAAGATCAAGGGTGCCAAACTAGGCCCGGTGCAGTTTCTCGGATACGCGCTCGCCCACGAGGGCCACCATCGCGGCCAGATCCTTCTCCATCTCAAGATCGCCAAAAAGCCAGTTGACCGCGACACGGGCTACAGCCTTTGGTACTGGAATAAAATCTAAAATTAGTGGTGAGGGACGAGTGGCGGGTGGGGAGCATTGTGGATACTCCGTAAATGCCCGCCAGTGCCCAACTTCCCAAAGTATCCCCTTTCCGATGTTATAGATAGCGGTACCCTGCCTTGCTTTGCGAGAAACTCACACCCTTAAGCCTTTTAAACTCAACATGTTTAGAAGCGAACCCCGTCACCGCGATAGGGAGCCAGCGGCAGTCTGCCACCGCTCAGCAAAGGAAGCGCTTTTGCCCGTTATTGATGTAAATAACTGAAATTAAATGCGTTACATAAAGCAGCAAATTTGTCGCTTTTTGCATCCAATGGACTGTGCTGGTTGGGAGCAAGCGAGTTTGGAAGGCCAGCGCTGAGTTGAAAGGAGGGCAGCAACCATGACACGATTTTTGAAGTATTCAGCGGTTGCCCTTTTGGCGTTAATGACTTTTGTGCCGGCAGCGTCCGCACGAGGCTTCTACGGCGGGCGAGGTTTTGTCGGTGGTGGCTTCGGTATGGGATATTACCCGGGGTTTTATGGTGGATGGTACGGTCCGTGGTACGGGCCGGGTTATTACGTCCCCAATGCCGGCGAGGTTGAAATTCAGACGAAGCATAAGGGCGATCAGATTTTCGTCGACGGCGGATTTGCGGGCCGCACAGGAGAACTGAAGAAGTTCCCGTTACGGCCGGGAAACCACACTCTCGAGCTGCGGAATGCCAATGGGCAAACGTATTACCAGGAAACGATCAATGTGATCGCCGGTAAGAAGCTCAAGATTCAATCCGACTACGTCGGTTGAAATCCCACCCAAGCGACGCCACGGCCTCGGATGGAAGTCGTGGCGTCCCGCCTAAAGCAGTTGATTCTTAATTCACGAAACATGCAATAAAGATTCGGATTCACTACCTGGAGTTATCGGTCAGCGATTCGCTGCAACGGTCGGCCTTCGAGTCATTATTCCGCACCTGCCATGGAGCAAAGTGGCAATTGAAACGGCTTTGGCCCACCCGTTATTTTTCTCCATGTTCAGTTCGCAATAGGACTGTGGTGGCCTGAGGTCTTCCTGCAAAAGATGCTCAACTTGATTGAGTGGAACAGGGGAAATATAGGGAACGACGTCACTCAGTTCGATTGCGCACACTTGGCTCGCCGACGCCACGTATCCCGCAAATTCATCCCACGAGCACCCGATGCGCGACTCGAAGTTGGTCCAGATATCGGTTGGCTGCCCACAGGTAATGGCATTGATCATTGCCTCGCCCACCAGTGCACCCTGGGGTTGCGTGGCATACAAAACCGCCCTCCGCCCTAACCATTTCTTTGAGAATCTCTTGCGCACCTCGATCAGCTTAGCTCCTGAAAGAAGCCGTTCAGCATATTTAGGCTTGACGCTCATTAAAACGTCAGTACCCAATGAGCGCCCCCCGACGGAGAACTTGGCCATCAAGTCGGGGACTCGGTTGACCGCTGCAGACAAAACCGTCGAGAGGGGAGCGGAGCACGAGAGTTCTGTGTCCCCTGGCCGATATTGGCACGATGCTCTTCGGGCGCTTGAAAAACCGAAGGATTTGAAAAAACCGCCCCTCCTGGCCCAAAGGCTTTCAGGAAGCGTGAAGTGAACTTCTTTCGCGCGGTGCCGGATTTCGAATGCCATCAAGGTGAAGAACATCTGCCCAAGATCCTGATCTTGGAAGTCCTCGCGGATTCGCAAGTGGCAGAACTTTGAGCTCTCGCCGAGCTTCAATACCGCAGAAGCAATAGGAATCTCGTCTTCATACGCAACGTACGCAACTCTCTCGGAAGACTTAAGACCTGGCACAACTTTGCTGGTAAACCATCGGTCGATGTCAGGGTACATATCCTGATTCATCGTTATCAGGTCCCTGAGAACCTCGAGGTGGTCACTCCAACCCCGAGCGTCTTGTTTCCCCAATTCCACAATGCGAAATTCGCCCTTCAGGGGAAATAGGCTTCCTGTTTCTTGTTGTCGGCTAAGCTGGCTCAACTGTGCCATCGTCGTTCCTCCTCAGTCTCTCAGGCCATGGACCGAAAAAGCTCGACAACTCGAGTTCCTGGTCATCGTAGGAGGTTTTGTCGCCTTCCCTTGTTGCATGATCACTTGACATCCGGTAAAAGGTAAGGTTTGCGAGCTTCTCTCCATCAGTAAGGGTTACATCAACTTGGTGACCCCGCACTTCAAATGTCAGTGGGGTACCTTTAGTGGAATCAGTTCGACGTTTCCCAAACATGGGATGCACAAATCCCGCATAATGTATCCGCATTTCACCAATTGTTTCGTCGCTTGCCTTGCAGTAGATCGCAACCCCGGATGGAACTGCGATTTTCTCTTTTGATCTTAAAATATAGAACTGATTCTGCTCAATTTTTAGTCGACGGGATTCGTCGGATACCTTGAGTTTCCAATATTTCCAGGGCTTGGGCCTATCTCCCTCGTTCGCCATTCGCCATAGGGGGATTGCGTTATCCTGGCTATCGCCGATCAGATCGCTGGTAGCATTGGTGAATGCTGCAACATCCAGTTCTCCCTTTCTTGTGTTACGCAGGTCAACCGTAAGACTCCCTTGTTTCTCACCCGGCCCTGATAATACAGTTTTGAAGAGAAGTTCTCCTCCTATTTTCGCATCTTCAGGGTTGCCATAGAAAAGCCGCAGTTGAGACAAGCTGATCCCCGGCTTGACTCGGACGTTAAAGGTGATAGGAGTAATTTCCAGATACAGTCCCCCCGTACACTTCTTCAGACCGTCAGGGTCAAAGCACTCATAAGTATCCATTCCGTCTACGATCAGGCGAGCCAGAACGTCAATCCTTCCAACGGAACTCTTGGCCGTGGCTTGCCCATAAAATCCGGCTGCAGAGAGGCCCGTCGCATTGAGTCGCTCATTCAGTTTGAAGACATAGGTCTTCTTTGCGTCCAATCCGAATGTGCCATCGCTTGAGCAATTAATCGGATCGGCCAATCCCTCGTGCTTAATAAACCAATCGTATGACCGATTGGTCCCTGGAGGCTTGACTGAGCCGTGCCGCATGATATATGCAGCATCAGAAAGGGAGAGATCGATTGCCGACTTAGACTCAGCGAGGGCTTGCTCCAAGGAACCTTTTTCGGATGTCAAATACCCTGTTTGCCATAGCTTTTCCATTTGGTCCCTGCTCAATACGCCAGGAATCCAATCTTCCCAGGGTTCTGCCATCGCTACACCTATTTTCGGTCCGCTAGAGGTTGCCGAATGATAATGCCCGTTTACCCCTGAGGCAAGGGCCGGTGTTTGCGTCGCGGGTTAACGCTCTTGGAACATCAACAGGGGTCGAAATTCACGTTGCAAATGCAGGCGCTACCCCGTATACCGCTTCAATAGCAGCGCGGCATTGGTACCGCCAAAGCCGAAGGAGTTGGAGAGTGCGTATTCCATCTCGACCTTACGCGCGCGGTTCGGCACGTAATCCAGGTCGCAATCCGGGTCGGGGTTTTCAAGATTGATGGTGGGTGCGACGATCTGGTCGCGCAGCGTGAGGGTGGTGATGCCGGCCTCGAGTCCGCCCGCGCCGCCCAGCAGGTGGCCGGTCATCGACTTCGTAGAACTTATCGGGATCTTGTAGGCGTGGTCGCCGAAAACCTTCTTAATCGCCACTGTTTCCAGGCGATCGTTGTAGGGCGTTGACGTGCCGTGGGCATTGATGTAGTCGACCTGTTCGGGAAGAATCTCCGCATCGGCGAGTGTCGCCCGCATGGCCCGCACGGCTCCGTCGGCGTTCTCATCGGGCTGGGTGATGTGGAAGGCGTCGCCCGACATGCCGTAACCGACGATTTCGCCCAGGATGGGCGCGCCGCGCTTGAGGGCAAAATCCAATCCTTCCAGGATCAATATCCCGGCGCCTTCGCCGATCACGAAGCCATCGCGCTCCTTATCGAACGGGCGGCTGGCTTTTTCGGGTTCCTTGTTGCGTGTGGAGAGCGCGCGCATCGCGGCAAATCCCCCCACGCCCATCGGCGTGATGGCGGCTTCCGTACCGCCGCAAATCATCACGTCGGCGGCGCAGCGCTGGACCAGTTTGAAGGAGTCGCCCACGGCATGGGCGCTGGAGGAGCAGGCGGTGCAGGTGGCGGAATTCGGTCCCTTGGCGCCATGGCGAATGGATACGTGACCGGAAGCCAAGTTAACAATGGAGGCCGGAATAAAGAAGGGTGATATCCGCCGCGGGCCGCCCTGCATCAGCGCCGTGTGCTCGCGCTCGATGACATCGAACCCGCCGATGCCTGAGCCAATGTAAACGCCCACGCGCTCGGCGATGTCGGGGGTAATCTTGAGCTGCGACTGCTTCATCGCCTCCTGCGCAGCGGCCAGGGCAAACACGATGAACATCCCCATCTTTTTCAGTTCTTTCTTCTCGATGAACTGAAAGGGGTCGAACCCCTTGACTTCCGCCGCAATGGTTGCGGCAAAGCCTGTAGTATCGAAATGGGTGATGGGCGCGACGCCGCTCTTGCCTGCCAGAAGATTCCGCCACGACTCCGCCGCGTCGAGGCCGACGGCGGTGAGCAATCCCACACCGGTAACGACCACTCTCCGGTTCAAGCTGTACTCCTCCTGTGGAGACCTGCCCTGCGCTGGTCAGTTCTTCTTGGTGTGCCCTTGTATATAATCGACGGCGTCTTTGACGGTGGTAATCTTTTCCGCGTCTTCGTCGGGAATCTCGATCTCGAAGGCCTCTTCAAAAGCCATCACCAATTCCACGATGTCCAGGGAATCGGCGCCCAGATCGTCGACAAAGTGCGCCGTGGGCGTTACTTCCGCCTCATCCACTCCAAGTTGCTCGACAATAATTTGTTTTACTTTCTCTTCGGGCGAAGCCATCAGTCTATCCTCCTCAAGGTAACATGGGCCGCTCATTCTAGCATTGGCAATCAACCCTTGTCGATTGACGATTATCAACGAGCCCACGACATAAAAGTTAAAACCGCAATTCCCCGACGTGGCACGGGCATCTTGCCCGTGTGCGATCATGGCCAAGATGGCCATGCCACGAGAAGTGGCGTGGGCGTCCCGCCCGCTGTCGTGGGAGCGTCCCGCTCCCGCCGGGAAGGCGCGGGCAGGATGCCCACGCTATAAGCCGCGCGTCACATGTCGCGCCTCATGGTCTGTACGAGCCGCCTAGTCCGCAAATTCGATGTCGCGTACGCGCCTTTCAATCGCCAATCGGCAATTCCTCACGCCATGAACATCCCACCATTAATATTCAGAACGTGGCCGGTAATATAGCTTGTTTCCGGTGAAGCCAGAAATAGAACGCCGTGCGCCACTTCCACATCCGTACCCATGCGTCCCATCGGAATCACGCTGAGCATCTTCTCCTTAATTTCCGGAGGAAGGCCCTCGGTCATAGGCGTCGCGATAAAGCCCGGGGCAATGGCGTTCACGGTGATGTTACGCCGGGCCACTTCCGCAGCTACCGCCTTGGTGAGGCCGATGATGCCGGCCTTGGACGCGATATAATTCGCCTGGCCCACGTTGCCGGCCTGCGCCACCACGGACGCTAGGTTGATAATGCGCCCCCAGCGCTGGCGGACCATGGTCGGTAGAACCGCTCGGGTGCAATAGAAGGTTCCATCGAGGTTGGTTCTAAGCACCGCCGCCCAATCGTCGGTCTTCATCCGCATCACCAGATTGTCCTTCGTGATGCCGGCATTGTTCACCAGAATATCGATCCTGCCCCAGGTGGCCATCGTCTGGTCTACCATTTCCTGGACGGCCGCGACATCGGTCACATCGACGCAGAACTTCAACGCTTCCCGGCCCATGTCCTTCAGTTCCTGGATGGTCTGGTCGAGCTTGGCGCAACGGATGTTGGTCAAACCGATCTTGGCTCCGGCTCCGGCTAAAGCCATAACCGTGGCACGGCCGATTCCCTGTGCGCCACCCGTCACAATCGCTACTCGTCCCTCCAAGCTCAGCATATTCTTACCTGCTCCCATCTTATTGGATTACAAGAATCTTGATTCGACGCAACCTTGCGCCGAAGTCCGTAGCGCGGACCGCCGCCTTTGCGGTCCGCGTCTCTTCTCTTCCCCGACAGTCTCAGTTTCTTGCTGCCCAAAATATTCGACCGCTGTCTCGAAGTAGCGGAGCAAGAAAAGACGCGGACCGCAAAGGCGGCGGTCCGCGCTACGAACTCCCGGCAACCAAAGTCGGCAAGGTACGGTCCCACCGCGCGGCAGAGCCGCAACCAAAGCCGTGCCATGGCCGTCCCGGCCATGCTCGAGCACGGGCGGGAGAAGGTGTGAAAAAATAGCGAATCTCGCGCAGAGACGCTGAGACGCAGAGAGTCGAAGCAAGTAAGTCCTTTACTTTCTTTTCGGCCTCTGCGCCTTTGCGGCTCTGCGCGAGATGCCTTTGCTCGTTCCGAGATTCTTTCACAGCTTCGGACGCCCGTGGCACGAAATCTTCGCGCGCCGCGAAAGGGAGCGCGTCCTCCGGTAAGGATGTGGAGAACTCTCGGTTTCGACCCCCTCACCCGGCCCGCCCCGGCTGATGAGAACGCCGGATGCGGTCCACCCTCTCCCCCAAAGGGGAGAGGGAAGGAAATTCGCGTTTCCCATCGTTTCCCCGTTCACCGTTGCCCTCACAGAAACGTGGAAACTCCAGACCGTGGGTTTCACCCACGGCTAATGAAATTGGACCTCTTCGAGGTCCCCACACATGCCGCTACGCTCCGCTCACTGCCGCCAAGCGCGCCGCAACCTCGTTCAGCGTGGCGGAGTCCTCGACACGCAGACACTCGGCGGCGCGATCGACCTGCCGCACGAGTCCGGAAAGGACTTTGCCGGGTCCGACTTCCACAAACACCTCTACGCCCTCTTGACGCAAGCGCCGTATCGATTCCTCCCAGCGCACGGGGGCGGTGACCTGCTGCTTGAGTCCCTCACGAACCAGGGGTGCGGCCGTGACAATCTGCGCGTTCACGTTGTTCACCAGCGGCACGCGCGGGTCTTCCACGTTGGCCGCATCAAGATCGACGCTCAGACAGTCCTGCGCAGGCTTCATCAGCGCGCAGTGGAAGGGTGCGCTGACATTGAGCATAATGGCACGCTTGGCGCCACGACTTTTCGCCAATTCGACGGCCCGCGCCACGGCCGCGGCGCTCCCGGCAATGACAACTTGACCCGGCGAGTTCAGATTCGCCGGAGAAACCACTTCCCCTTGTGCGGCATCGCGGCAGATTGCTTCCAGCGCCTCGCCGTTCAATCCCAGAATCGCCGCCATGGCCCCCTGGCCCACGGGCACGGCCTCTTGCATGTACTGGCCACGCTTGCGAACCAGTCGGACGGCGGCGGCTAAACTTAGGGCGCCCGCCGCAACTAGAGCTGAGTACTCGCCCAAGCTGTGTCCCGCTACATAATCTGCTGAAATTCCTTTTTCACGCAAGGCCATTGCCGCCGCCACGGACACGGTTAGGATGGCGGGTTGAGTGTTCGCGGTAAGTTGGAGTTCCTCCGCCGGCCCCTCAAAACAGAGCTTGGAAATGGCGAATCCCAGAGCGTCGTCGGCTTCCGCGAAGACCGCACGCGCACAGGCAAAACTCTGCGCCAAGTCCCGGCCCATGCCGGGGTACTGCGAACCTTGACCGGGAAATAGAAATGCAACCTTAGACAATGAATCCTTCTTGGAATCGGGTGATCGGGTCATCGGGTCATTGAAAAAACCGTTCGCTATCCGTTGTCACCCGTGAGTATCCTTAGGCCTTCGGTCTCACCGTATCTCTTGCAATGGACAGCTCTTCAATGACCCGATGACCCGATCACTCAATCGCTAAATGAATTCACCACCGCATGAGGACCGCCCCCCACGTCACTCCGGCGCCAAACGCCGACATTAGCACCAAGTCGCCTTTCTTCAAGCGGCCGCTCTGTGCGCATTCATCCAAACAAATGGGAATGGAGGCCGAGGAGGTATTGCCGATGCGCGCGATATTGGAATAGACCCTTTCCGCACTCAACCCCAGGCGCTCACGTACCGCATCCGTGATGCGCTGGTTCGCCTGGTGCGGGATGAAGAGATCGATATCATCCGGCGTAAGTCCAGCCTTAGTCAGCACTTGCCGTGACACGTCCTCCAGGCTGCGGACGGCCACCTTAAAGAGTTCGTTGCCGCGCATCTTGATGTAGTGCGCCCCATGTTGGACAGTGTCGCAGGAAGCAGGCATGGCGGTACCGCCGGCGGGAATGAAAAGGTGGTCCGCATACTGGCCTTCCGTGTGCAACTCATGCGCAAGGATGCCGGAGGGCGGATCGACCGGCCCGAATACCGCCGCGGCCACGCCGTCGCCGAAGATGACGCAGGTGGCGCGGTCCTTGTAGTCGATGTAACGCGAGAGCAGTTCGGCCCCGATCACCAGGACATGCCTCGAGGCGCCCGTGCGGATGAATTGCTCGGCCACGGTCATGCCGAAAAGGAAGCCGGAACAAGCCGCGGCCAAGTCGAATGCACAACAACCACGCGCGCCGAGTTCGCGTTGGATCAGCGAGGCCGTCGAAGGCAGCGGCATATCCGGCGAAATCGTCGAGCAAATGATCAGGTCGAGGTCGGTGGCCTTCATCCCCGCTTTTTCCAGAGCGTGACGCGAGGCCTTGACCGAAAGGGTGGAGGTGGTTTCGTCGGGGGCGGCTTGCCGGCGCTCGCGAATGCCGGTGCGGTCGGTGATCCATTGGTCGGAGGTCTCAACCATTTTCTCCAGATCGGCGTTGGTGATCACCTTTTCCGGCAAGGCCGAGCCCGTCCCGAGTACCCCTGCGACACACATAGACACTCCTGGCGATTGGGTCATTGAATCATCGGGTCATTGGGTCATTTTTCTTCATTGATTTTATCGGCGAGGAGCGCCTGGAATTGGAAGACTGAATCGGTGGGTCATGGAATCATCCTCCTTGAATAATCACTGGTTCAATGGTTCGATGACTCCATGATTCAATGACCCGATACCTCAGTTCCTCTGGGAAGCAGCCGCCAACTCCCGTTCGATCTTCTCGTTGACTTTTCCGGCGGAAAAGTCTGCCGCGACACGAATGGCATTCTTTATGGCGTTGGGGTTCGACCCCCCATGGCAAATGATGCACACGCCCTTCACCCCCAGCAGAGGGGCGCCGCCGTATTCGGAATAATCCACCCGTTTCCTGAATTTCCCGAAGGCTTTTCGCGCCAGCATATAACCGACCTTGGAAGAGAAGGTGCTGGAAAGAGCCTCCTTCAACATGCTGGAAACCGCTTCGATGAGCCCTTCGCTGATCTTCAATGCCACGTTTCCTATAAAGCCGTCGCAAACGATGACTTCCACGCGGCCATTGTAAAGATCGCGGCCTTCCACGTTGCCGATAAAATTCGCGGGCAGTTGCTTGAGCAGAGGCAGGGCCTCGCGCGTCAACTCATTCCCCTTGTGCTCTTCCTGGCCAATGGAGAGCAGCCCGATGCGCGGCCGCTCCACTCCAAAGATCACGCGATAGTAAGTTTCGCCCATCACCGCAAACTCCACCAGGTGATGGGGCTTGCAATCCACGTTGGCGCCCACATCCAGCAGTACGGTCGCCGTGCCTTGGGTCGTGGGGAAGACCTGCGCGATGGCCGGCCGGTCCACGCCTTCGAGCGCTCCGAGCACAATTTTGGCCGTGGTCATCACCGCCCCGGTGTTGCCGGCGCTAATCATGCCGTCCGCCTTGCCCTCATGCACCAGCCGAGCGGTAACCCGGATGGAAGAATCGCGCCGTTGCCGGAAGGCCTTGGTGGCCTTGTCGCCCATGGTGACCGCCTCACTGGCGTGGACGATTTCTATGGGAAGACCCTGAGCCCGGCGTTTGCTAAGTTCCTGGCTCAGACGGTCTTGCGGTCCCACCAGCAAGACCTCCGCGTAACCGCTGCGCGCGGCCTCAATTGCTCCCTCAAGTTCCGCCTCGGGCGCCGAGTCGGTGCCCATGGCGTCAACCGCAATGCGTCGCATGGTGATCAGTGTAAACGGTGGATTCTAGCCGGCGCGGGAAGAAATGCGTGTGCTAGGGCAAACCTCCGTGGGCAAAAAACCGGCACTTTAAGCCGATTCCTTCACCAGCATTACTTCCTGCCCTTTATAGTAACCACAATGGGGGCAGGCTTGGTGAGGCATCTTCGATTCGTGGCAGTGCGGGCACTCGGCAATCGCCGGCACCGTCAGATGGTCGTTGGCCCGTCTTCGATTCTTCCGCGCGTGTGAATGTCGTCGTTTTGGATTCGCCATAGTTTCTCTTCTTTCCTTGTCCTGTGGCGCTGCGTTTCAGGCAGCATGAGCCGGGCTAAAGCCCGGAGCCACACACAGTTGATGCGTCATGCAGCGCGGGGAACCGCCAGTGCTGCTCGCCAGACCATCGCGTCCGGCTTGTTTCGTTCCGATGGGATGGGTGGGCGGCGCCCCCAAACCGCGACTTGGCGCCATTGCCCCATCACTCTTCCTTGAGGGAAGCAAAGGGAGAATCTTGCTGCGGGGGTACGCAGTTGCACTGCGTCAAATTCAGATTGGCCCTACAAACTGGGCACAAGCCCCGGCACTCGGTATCGCAAATCACTTTCATGGGTACAGACAGTATCACCTGTTCGGTGGCCACGTCCGCCAATTCGATTCCGTCGCCGGTGAAGAAGCCAATCTCCAACTCCTCCGTGGGTATCTCGATTTCCTCTTCCTTGGCGATCGTCTCCATCGGGCGGTAGAAGAGATCGAAATCGCAACTTACGGGAATCGCCACGGCCCGCAGACAGCGGTCGCAACAGGATTCGAGGCGGGTCGCCAGGTGCCCTCGAATGCGGATTTCGCCTGCCAAAAGCTCTGCCGTTGCGTTAAGCTTGAGTGGCGCAGTCTGCCGGAACTCGGCCCCGTGAAAGTCAAGCGACCCCGGGGCATAGCTCTCAGACGCGATGACCCGGTGAATTTCTAGTTCTGCAAGGGTTATGCGCACCCCAGCCTCGTCGACACAAAACCCTAATTATAGCCTGCGGAGGGGACTTGTCAAGGAAGCCGAAAGCGCGGGAGTGCCTTAAAGTTGCGTTGAGGGGGGACTAAAGATATTTCTTAAAAGAAAGTGGGATAGCCTTAGACGATTTCCCGGCTTTGGCTATCTTGGATAGCACTTCCGGAGTTAAGCTGCGTTGTGGTGTGATTATCTTCCCTATGAGAGCGTGGATATGCTTAGCCTTTTCCGGGGTTATTTCTATTGCATCACCGAAACTTACGAAGGATTTTTTCTTTATCCATTTGTGGTCTTCTGGGCCAAGTGGACACTCTCCCCCGGCCCTATGCTCATCGCTTGTAATGTTGGCTATTATGAACGCCCCTCCATGTTTGACTGGGTCTGAAATCACAAACCATAAATGGGAGAAGTTCTGGTCTGGGTGAGGCATCAAGAAAGCATCCCCAAGCTTCATCGCATTGCCTCAAAGGCTACCTATAGTGGTTTTGGCGAAGTTGTAGGCTTCGTTTGATTCTTCAATGACCCTAATCTCTGCGGCTGTTTTTCCAGCGTTTCTGAGGATTGTTTTTGGATGGATTGGGATTGAACTGCCTTTGGGGTCCTGCCATTCAGGGCAACTCTCATGCAACCACCTTGAGACCTCCCAGGGAGCAACCCCATGGATTTTCTTCCTGGAGAATTCCAGTACTTCCATTTCTCTTTCTGAGAGGATGTTGATATCGACAGGCTTCAAAAGGTGAATTGAGTTGTTGACTTTTTCGCTGACGAATGTACTCCATTGTTTTTGGTGATCTCTTCGTGCCGTTCCCTTGAACAAGTTATAAACCTTACTGAGAGCTGGCCCTTTTGGTAAAGAAACGAAAGAGTCTCCGGTTATCGGCTTCCCCCAATTTATTAATGCCTCTTTGTCGGCCAGATAAAGCATCTTTAGAGCAAGGAACATATCCAGCTCACCACCTTCCTTCTTCATAAGGAAGGCAATGGCCGCAATCGTTTTCTGGATGTCGAATTCGAAATTCACGATGTAACCCACTCTCAGCACGACGGGGCGAATTAAAAGCGAAAAACCCTCCTTATGAATAGTAATCCATTGGTCTCAATATGGCAATATCAATTCTCGGAAACTGAGAGTTGTAGGCTGGCGGATCGTTGCGCTTGGACTCATCGGAATTATGATAGTTCTCGGGTTGTTCGGAAGTCGGGTACTGCGCTAATTTGAACGTAGCGCCGCCCTTTAGGGCGGCACGTGCCGGGCTTAAGAGGCTGGGGAAAAACTCGTTTTGAGGCCCTAAAATCGACCCAGTTCGCATGTGGTCGAACCTGGAATCAACGACTTGCGAACGTTGGAGAAAGCCAGTTTGGCCCCTCGAAGGAGTTTTTCCGCAGCCTCTTAAGCCCGGCGCTACACGCGAAATTAGGACACCACCGAAAGCGGCGTTGAGAATTATCTAACCCTTGCCCACCGTCAACAATTTCGCTCAAAATGTCGCGCAAAATCCGCATTAGACTTCAGTGCCCCGTTCCCATGGATTCCAGTTTCTTGAGGTTGGCGAGGGCGTCGGCGTTGCTGGGATCAAATTGCAGGCCCGCGCGGTATTCCCGTACAGCGTCGGCGATTCGGCCGGAGCCCATGTAGAAGAGCCCCAGCATGAAGTGCGACCTGCCCTCGGAAGGGCTCAAGGTCTCAGCCTCCCGAAAGGCGTGTTCGGCGCCGGTGAGGTTTCCCTGGAGCCATTCCACCAAGCCCAGGTCCCAGTACCCCTCCGGCGTGGGCTCGATTTCCACAGAGCGGCGCGCCTCGTCTTCCGATTCGCGGAGTCTCCGCCGATCGAAATAGAACTCACTGAGGGTGTTGTGCACCCTTAAATTGAGGGGCGAAAGACTTTCAGCGGCACGAAACTGAGCCTCTGCTTCCTGCAACCTGCCCGTCGCCTCGTAGGCTTTTCCCAAATCCAAATGGGCGTCGCTGTAATTCGGCCGAATCGCCAGGGCGTGCAAGAAGAGAATTTCCGCCTCGCGATAATTCTTCCGTTCGTTAGCCACCAGGCCGAGATTGTGCAGGGCGAATTCACTTTCGGGCGCGAGGCGCAGCGCCGTGCGCCATTCCAAAGCCGCCGCTGGAATGTTCCCTTGCAGCCAGTATACGGTGCCCAGATTATTGTGGATGTAATACGCGTCGGGGGAGACCGCCAGGGTCGCAGTATAGAAGGTGAGGTTGTCGCGCCAGTCGCGATTTCGAGTGGCAATGCGAATTACGCAAAGCGTGGCGATAAGGCCGACTGCCACGCCGAGCGCGACGCGCCATCGACCGCCACGAGCGGAAACCAAATTCCACGCTCGGACACCTGCCCACCCCGCCATCCAGCAAAATCCCACCGAGGCGAGATAGAGGTAGCGTTCGGCAAAAGGATTGCTGCTCATCCAACGAACATTCAACACCGGCGCGAGCGTTACGAGCAGCCAGACAACTCCGAAGGCGGCTTGCCGGTTGGATTTTCGCAGGGCGACAAAGGCCAAAGTGCAAATCGCCAGAGCCACCATGCCGCCGATTGCCCAGGGAATGAGCGCCGCAGCGCCGGTGGGAAAAACGTAGTATCCGCAGAGTCGGGCCGGCCACACGAGCTTCCAGCAGTAGCGGCCCACCAGGGCCAGGGCGGAAATCAGCGTTTCTTCTTTCCCCAACCCCGGCCGATAGAGGCTGGGTGCGAATCCGCCCAAATATCGGGCGCGGAGTATCAGATAGACCGCGGCGAGCAACCACAACGCGCCATAGCGTCGAACCTTCCGGACCTTGGTGGTTTCCGCACGATCCTCGCGAAAAAAGTGCTCGTACAGGGCTGCGAGCAGCGGAAGCGTGAGCGCCTGCTCCTTGGAAAGTAGGGCGAGGACGAAGCTCCCGGCCATGGCGATTTGCACGGGGACAGAGCACTTGCCTGCCGGACGCGCCGACGCCAGGAACAAGCCAAAGGCCAGGAGATAAAAGAGGGCCAACTCGAGTTCGGTGACCGCGGCAATCCAGTCCACCGCTTCCGTGTGAATGGGGTGGAGCGCAAAGATAAACGCCGACAACAGCGCCACCTCCTGGGAGCGAAACATCTTAAGCGTCACCAGGAAGACCAGCAGAACGACTCCCAGATTCGCCAAAAGATTGGCCAAGTGGAATCCCACCGCGTTAAGCCCGAAGACTTTGTAACAGAACGCGTATCCCAGCGACATCAGCGGACGGTAGTAATTCGAAGAGCCACGGAAGTCGCCCATGAACGACCACACCGAGGAAGTGAAGATTTCCCGCAGATGATGGAAGTTTCGAATGTAAGGGTTAACCAGCACCTGGTCTGAATCGTCATACACAAATCCGTTGCGTAAAGTGGCGAGATAAGGGAGCGTTGCCAGGGCCACGAGGATGAGGATGTACGCCACGCCCTGCCTGTTCCGCAAGCAGGTCTGAGATCGTGCGGTTGCCACGCATGTTGAGGTGGTGGGCGGAAGGTCGATGGGGCGGTCTGGGGTCACTGCGCTAAACTCTTTCGATTGGTTGTACGCGGCGATCTTGGACCAGGTTTGTCTGGATTAGGCTTTCCGCTGCCTTCCCCTTCGGGGATCGCTGGGCGTACGTATAAGCGCCGGGAATCGCGGAACGACCAACCAACGTGGCAGCCTTACGGTCCAAAAACCAGCAGCGTAAACGAGCCGGGAACCGCTTGCGGCCGGGGATGAGGATGCTCGGCCGTGGCTGCGGGTGGCGGACCGAATTCCGCCGTCACAAGAAAGACATTATGCGTCTTGCGGTCAAGCGCCATGGTCCGTGCGCCGCGCTGGGTGGCGACGCTCGCAACGGGGGTGAACGCTTCCGGAGAGTCTTCGTGCACGACGGTCAGTGTGCCGTCGCCGTTGGAGCTGAACGCAAGCTGAGTTCCCGGGTCGAAACGATTGGCGTCCACACCCTGCCCGATTGCCGGCGTCGCTACGACCTTGCCGGAATCCGCATCCACCACCGCCATCATCTGGTTATGACATCCGACGAACAGCCGGCGGTGGGCCGTGTCCATCGCCAATCCCGAGGGTTCCTCGCAAGGCGCCAGCGGCCAGCGAGCGGTCACCGTGAGCTTCTGGGAATCGATCTGGATGATCTCGCTCTTGTCTTCCAGATTATTATAGATGTGCCCCTGCCCGTCGGCGGCGGCGAATTCCGGCCTGCCTCCCAGCGTGACCGTTCCGGCGGGTTTTCCCGAGGCCGCATCGATGGCGGTGGCGCTCCCGCCGTGGCCGTTCAGGGTGAAGACGCGCTTGGAGGCGGGGTCGTACACAATAGCGTCGGGACCTTCGCCGGTGGGGGCCGTCCCCAGAACCTTCAGCGTCTTAAGATCAAAAATGGTGACGGTGTTGGTGCGGCCGTTGCTGGTGAAGCCGCGGCCCAATTCCGGCGCCAGCGCGATGCCGTGTACCCCGTCCGTGCCGGGAATGTCTCCTACGACGGTATAATTATCGGCATCCACCACCATCACGTGCGTTCCCCGCGAAATGTAGACGCGGCGCGCGTCACTGTCGCAGGTGAGATAGTCCCAGAAGCCTTCCCCGCCCAGCACAACCTTCTTGAGGAGACGATAGTTGGCATCGGCAGCCGTGAGCGGGCGGGCGGAGAATGCGCCCAGTACCAGCGCGGCGAGGCCGAGTGCATAGGCCATCGCCGCCACCGAAAACCTTGCGCCCTTGCGTCTCGCGATGCGCTGTAGCATAACGCCTCCTTGGGGGAACCAGCCCAAGCTACCATGCCGAATGTCATTGGGCAAGGGAGTGGCGGAAAAATCCGCGACAAGTCGGATTATCGAGCTTGCGCCTCGCGAGCGACCCGCGCCGCTCTCCATTATAGTATTGAAAAATAAACTAGCTTTCGATGCCATACTTGGTTTCAGCACGCTGATGGGTTCGGAAGCCGTTTGACTTGCTCTTGCATCCGGCCAGACAATGCCTTACTATGCGCACTGGGCTCCTACAACCGAAAAGGCAGGTGAATATGAGTCGACATGTTAATCGCCGAGAGTTTATCCAGGGGTTGAGTGCCGCGGCTGCCGGATTCTACCTGGCGCCGTCCAGGCTGTGGGCGAATGCTGCGCCTACCGCTCCCGTGGCCGTCGCCAGGTGCGCCACTTATGGGCCGGAAGTCAGGGCCACGCTGGCTACGCTGTTCGACCAGTTGGGCGGCATTGATAAATTGGTTAGGGGCAAGACGGTGGCCTTAAAGATCAACGTAACGGGCAGCCCGCCGGAGTTCTTCCACAAGATGCCGCTAGGGGAGACGTATTGGGTTCATCCCCAAGTCGTGGGCTCCGTGGTGAGCCTGCTGGGCAAGGCGGGAGCGCGGCGGATTCGACTGGTCGAAAGTCCCACCGGCTCGCAGTTGCGGACTCTTCAGGAATTTCTCGAACTCGCCAAGTGGAATCCCACGGACCTGTCGCGTGCGGCTTCCGGCGTGGAATTCGAGAATACCAACTGGCCTGGCGCATCGGGAAAGTACACACGCTTCTGGGTTCCGGGCGGCGGCCTGCTTTTCAAAGCCTACGACATGAATCGCGCCTATGAAGACTGCGATGTTTTCGTCTCTGTCGCCAAACTTAAAGAACACTCCACGGCCGGCGTAACCTTGTCCATGAAGAACTGCTTTGGCAATACACCCACAACCATCTATGGAGATGGCGTCGGCTTCGACGAGCCGAGCAGAATTCCGCAGGGCGGGCGCGGTGGGACACTGCACGAAGGCAAGCGGCAACCGCCCAAGAGTTCACTGGCCGAAATCGATCCGCACTCGCCGCGCGACCCGGGCTACCGCGTGCCGCGCGTCACGGCGGACTTGGTGGCGGCGCGTCCCGTCCATCTGGCCGTTATTGACGGCGTCGAGAGCGTCGCGGGCGGCGAGGGCCCTTGGGTCGACGGCTTTCGCACCGTGCGTCCCGGTCTGTTGATTGCCGGCACCAATTGCGTCACCACCGACGCGGTCTGCACCGCGCTGATGGGCTTTGATCCCATGGCCGACCGCGGCACGGCTCCTTTCGAAACGTGTGACAGCACCTTGAAGCTGGCGGAGCATCTGGGAGTTGGCACACGAGACCTCAGGCGAATCGAGGTTCGCGGCGTGCCCATCGAAAAGGGCCGGCTTGATTTCCGTCGCGCCTGATCGGGTGGATCGGCGACTTCGCGCCGCAGACGCTTTGGAGTGCGGTAGCAGCAGCTACCGCCTTTGCGCAGACGCGATGCAAAGGCGTGATCATTGCGAGTTGAGGAACCCGCAGTCAGAGTTACTTCCGGTCTTCGGTTGGGGAGTTGGAAAGCGGTAGCTGCTGCTACCGCACTCCAAAGCGGCTGCGTCCGCACCGTATCTTGAGCGAATGATCGTAGTCAAGGGCAAGGGATCTCACGTGGCGAGGTAAGGTGAGACGTATCATTCAGCGCCACGACGCGCCAAATTCCGTCCTGAAATTCGAAGGTATTGAGCGCCGCGTTATCCATATGCACCGCCTGACGGTACTC
>JBKQVI010000361.1:0-7759 GCA_052139985.1 Terriglobia bacterium | reverse complement strand
CACTTCGGTTCTTTCGGCAAGGGTGCAAGGGGCACAAGAAGGAAAGCGGTAGCTGCTGCTACCGCACTCAAAGCAAGCTGCGCCCGCAGCGAGAAGTGCTGCTGGGCGGGACGCCTGCGCTACAAACGCCCTTCCCGGGCTAGCGACAGGAACCACGGGGTAGCGCTAAGGCCACCCCAGTCATCGGGTCGGTGGTTGGCGATGAAGATCTTGCGCAGCGTCGCATCGTAGGGGATGAGCGCGTCCCACAGGACTCCCGGCGAATCCTTCCAGCGCGGATCGGGTGGGCCGCCATCGACGCGCTGGAATTTCGCTCCCGTGATTTGCTGGTTCCACATAAAATCGCGATTAGTGGAAGTCAGACGGTCGATGTCCTCACGGCTGAAAACCAGTTGGTGTTCAAAGGCCGCGACGATGCCTTCCAGGTCGATTCCGTAGTAGCCGCCGTTGGGGTGCACGCCCACCCAGTGCTTGGTTGTGCCATCCGGCTTGTAGTCCCACGGCCCCGCCGGGTCCCAGTAGTCCCAAACAAAGTACTTCCCTTCCTCGCGGGTTTTCATGCGCGAATGCATGAGCTGCCACCACTTCTCGCAGCGGTCTCGATAGATTGGCTTCTTGGTAACGTCGAACATGGAGACAAGCCAGAGAGCGATAAAGTTCTCCTTGTTGTCAGGGTGGGAAAAAGCCTCGGACTTGCGGCGCGCAAAGCCCTCCGTCCACTTACCGGTGGCGCGGTCAATGCCGAAGTACTGGATCACCCAGATTCCACCCACCTGGCAGTCGCGCCAGGCATCGCGGGAGTCCCACTTGTCAAAGGTGCGTTCCGCCAATTCGATGTAGGAATCGGCCTTGCCGCCCCACTTCGCTTTTAGCGCCGGCGTCTTCCGAATTTCGTTGGCCATCAGAACCATGGGCCGCAGGATCATGGCCTCGCCCAACATGCTGTCGTAGTCAAAGCCTTCCGTCTGGTCGCTGACCTTGGGCCAGCCGAGATAGCCGTCGGGTTCCTTGACGCCGCGCCTGATGCAGGAGTCCGACCACTCAACCAATCGCTCGACCCACTTCGAATCGTGCGTGGCCAGATAGCCGTAATAAAAGCCGTTCAGGAACGGACTGACGAGCCAGCCCAACTCCTCGGCCATTTCCGTGTCGCAGTAACGGTGCTTGGCGGAGTCTGCCAGGATGAATCTCTCCCAGCGTACCTGCCAGTCTTTGGCGGTGGAGGGGTCGAGCCACTCGTCCGGCTGGGCACCGACGGCGGCACCCGACGCTCCGCCGCGAAGGCCGGCGACGGCCGCGGCTGCGGTAAGAGACTTGGAAGCAATATCCTTCAGGAATTTACGGCGCTTCATGATGCATCCCCCACTCAAGGTACGGCACGGGCGCAGCCCGTAGCAAACCTCGTAGCGCGGACCTGCACTTTAGGTCCGCGGCTTTTGGCCTGAATTGCGCCTTCCTCAGCCACCTGCGGAAGAGCCGCGGACCTAAACCGCAGGTCCGCGCTACACTCACTTGGCGCGAGCCGTCGTCGCAAGTCGAGAGCAGCGCACTCAAAAAACAAGCCCTGGCTACTCTTGGGGGAGCAGCCAGGGCCAACGTACAATCGAACAAGTCTTGCCAAACTAGAACAGGAACTTCATACCCAATTGGACATTCCGCGGCGCCCAGGCGCTGGCGACTTCCCCATTGCCTGAGTTGTAAGTGCTGCCGCCACAGGTACGGCCAAAAGCCGGGGTGCCGTCCAGATTGGCGTTGCCGTTGCATGAGGCATTGATTGATTGAAACTGCGGATGGTTGAAGGTGTTAAATGTCTCCAGCCGGAACTCAAGCGTGGAGTGTTCACCTCGCGCCCAAGGAAGTTGGAAATCCTTGTGCAAAGCCAAGTCCCAGTTGTTGCGGCCCGGACCGGTGAGGACATCGCGCCCCTCGTATCCGAACATTCCCGACTGGCCGTTGGCGTAATACTGGCTCAATTGGGGCTGCTGTAAGGCCGCGGGGTTAAACCACGTCCTCATGGGCCCGAAGGTCGGATCGTTGTAGGTACCCTTATCGATCTTAAGCGAACCTACCGTATTGCACATCATAGGCCCGCCGATGCCGCTGGAATACCCGGAAGCACCGCACAAGATGCCGGGTGTTCCATTGGGCTCTACCGGCTCACCGGTGAAGAAAGTGGTGATGCCGCTGACCTGCCATCCTCCCACGGATTGCCTCACGTAACCCTTGGGGGAATTCTTGAAGAACGGCAGGGCGTAGATATAGTTCATGGTAAACACCTGGGTGCGATTGAGGGCCGAGGTGGCCTTCCATCGGTTCAGGTCATAAGACGCATCCGGCAAGCCGACTGAGTACGCGCTGGTGGAATTGTCGATGGTGTGCGCCCAAGTGTAAACGGCTTGCAGGGTAAGGCCGTAGCCCGTGGTGTGCCGGCCCTCGGCCTGAAGGGCGTTGTAGCTCGACACCCCATCGAACTCTTTCTGGTTAATGGACCCGAACCCCTGGTAAGGAAGAAAGTAATCGCTGTTGACCACTTGGTTGATCAGGAGGTTCTGGACATTACACGTGGCGCCGTTGCAGACGGGGGAACCGCCCGAGGTAACCCCTACCAAGCCGGGAACATTCATGGTCGGTACCACGGGGATCGGGATCTGGTTGAGGTTTTGATTCGTATCCAGGTGGCGTCCCTGATTGCCCACATAGCCCACCGTCACAAAGTTATTCCCTTTGAACTCATGCTGGACGTCCAGGTTGTACTGGGCGACCGCCGGGTTCTTCTGGTGGTAGGGAATGGACTGGATGCCGGCCGGGGGGTAGCCGGCGATGCTACCGGAGCTGAAGTTGTACCCATTAATGTAGTAGCCGGTGGGCGCCAGGGTGGCGGGAGCATTGCCTTCCAGCCCGATTTCGTTCGCGTCATTGCCGTTTCCGGGCTCGTAGTAGATGCCGTACCCGCCGCGGATCGCCCACTTGCCTGTGCCCGTGGGATCGTAGGCAAAGCCGAAGCGCGGGCCAATGTTCTTAAAGTAAGTGGTCTGGCAACCCTTCGCGATCGGTCCGGCGCCGCATTCCACCAATCCGTTGCCGAAGTTGGCGAAGTCATTTGTCTGGCCGGTGGCAGAGTTCGGAGTCAAAACAAAGTTGGAATTGAGCACCGCGGCATAAGCAGGATTGTAGAGAGAGGGAATGAAACTGGAGTCTACGGTCGGATTAGTAACATCGTGCGGCGCGATCAGCAGGTAATAGCGAACACCATAGTTGATCGTCAGCCGGTGATTGACTCTCCAATCGTCCTGGATGTACGGCTCGAAATCCGTCCGCCGCCAGTGCCCCACGCCATAACCCCCGGTGTAGGTCCCATGGTTGTTGAAGGTTCCTTCCTCATACGAGTAAATGTTGCCGAGGAACATGTCGGCCAGCGCGTTAGTGGTCGTGAGGGAGCCGGCGTTTTGGAAAGTGTAATACCCCTGGGTATCGAAGCCAAACTGCTCGTTCAACTGGAATTTCTCCAGGAACAGGCCCATCTTGAAGGTGTGCTTCCCGCGGGTCCAGGCGAGGTTATCGCGATAAGTGAGAACCGGCTCGGCATCGTACTTGCCGACATAGTTCCCGTTATCGATGCCCCAACTGAAGGGGACACCGCCACCGTTTTGGCCCAGGCTGATGCCGGGCAGGAGAGTATTCGTTGCATTGGCCGCGAAGAACGTGCTGGCGCTCCAATCCGAAGGCTTCAAGTTGGTCTGCCCAACGCTCCCCGGTCCCGGCCTCGGATTGATCGTATGGGGCGTATCGGTATAGCTCATGACGAACTCGTTCATCACGGTAGGGCTGAAATTGTAGTTGAAGTGCGCTACGGTCTGCCGGGCAGGAACAGAGTAAGCCGTCTCGGTCGTATCGTAGCTCGATCCCGTCCACAGGGCGGGTACCGTCGTGTTGGCCCAGCTATCGCCGGCGAACCGCACAAATAGTGTCGCCTTATCGCTGAGGTTCTGATCCACACGGATGATGGTGTCAGTGAAATTGGTCGGCACGCTGCGCGCCGACACATAACCAAGAGGCCCGTTGTTGGGCAGCGGAACAAACCCATTGAGCCAACCCGCTGCGTTGCCGTTCACGGGAGTGACTTGGTCCACGGCTACTCCATTGACGATTGGCAAGTTGCAGTTAGCGGGGGTGAATCCCGGATAGCTGCCCCCCAAATAGCTGCCCGAGTTCGGGTCGCATTCGCTAAAATCCCCTTGCCGCATCGCCTGCGTGGGAACGGAACCGGACACGACACTGCCCTGGCGGTATTTGGCCCATTCCTGCGACAAGAAGAAGAACGTCTTGGTCCGGTTGGTGTTGTAAACCTTGGGAATTTCAACAGGCCCGCCGACCGAGAAACCAAAGATATTCCACTTCAGTGGGGTCTTGGGGGCGTTCCCGCCCGGAGGCGCAATCTGCTGATTGGCAAACCAGTCGTTGGCATCCATGGCGTCGTTACGGACAAATTCATAAGCGGAACCGTGGAGACCTTTGGTGCCGCCTTTGGTTACGACTTCCACTAGAGCTCCGGCATGTTCGCCTACGTCTGCGCCATAGTTGGAAGTGGAAATGCGAAATTCGGCGATGGCATCCAACGCCGGCGTAACCGCGCCGCCCATGGCCGTGGAGCTTTCCTGCGAGTTGTTTCCTCCGTCGAATTCCAGTTGGCTATATTCCATCCGGTTCCCGTTGAAAGACGCGTTGAGTTCCGAACCGGTGTGACCGAGCTGCATGGCTTCCGGTTGACTGTTGTCTTGCACTGCCCCTGGTACGAGGAAGGTCAAGGCCAGGAAGTTGAGACCGTTCAGGGTCAGGTTGGTGATCTGCTTAGAGGTCACCACGCCTGACAGCGTCGCGTTTTCGGTTTCGACCTTGGCGACGTTGCCCGCGACCTGGATCTCCTGCGTAACTTGTCCAACCTCCAACGCGAGATCGACACGCTGGGTCTGACCCGCGCTGAGGGAAATGCCGGTGCGCTCAAGCTTCTTGAAGCCTGAAACCTCGGCGCTAACCACGTAGTTGCCGATGGGGATTCTCGCCGCCGTGTACTCTCCCGCGGAATCGGAGGCGATGTCGCGCACGAACCCTCGATCGGGGTTCGATACCGTTACCTTGGCTCCCGGCACAATGGCGCCGGTGGAATCCGTTACTGTTCCCACGATCGTGGCCGTGTCTTGCGCCCACATCGCGACCGGCAACAAGAACATTAAGACCGAAAAAAGCAGCGCGGCCTTCCGAGCGCCGCCTGCCAGAGAGAAAACCTGGCGAGTACAGTCTCCTCGCCGTAATACATGTTCCATGAATCATTCTCCTTATATTTTTGGAACCGACGCTTGGCTTGCAGACGACCGCGAGCGGCCGTTAAGTGATACAAAAAGTCCAGTGCCTCTTACCGTGCTACTTTGCCGCGTGGATAGATTGACTCTTTCCTACTTTGGACGGTTCGTCTTGCGAGGGAACGAACTCCACGTCTAGGATAGACATTAGTACGTTTCACGAGGAGTTTTGTCAAGTAAAATCCTTCATCGTGTCATATCGTGAAATATTCGATGCATTGCTCGATCTACCGCCCAATCGTGGTATTTTTTTCTTCGTTTCACATCTTAAAATGGTGTATTCTCAGCAGCGTGGGCCAATCGGGGTGGGAAAGGCGAGCGCCCATGTAACCTTCGATGAACCTTTACCGTAGAGTTCTGAGCGCTTATTAAGTTGTGACCGGATTACCGCTCCCCTCGCCCCCTTGGGGGAGAGGGGTCGGGTGGGGGGGGGAAATTGGGAATAGTCAACCTAAATGAACAGTATTGGTGTTAAGGTGACTCATGCGCAGACCCAGAAAATCGAAACCTGTTGGAGTTCTCACCAAGACCCTTCGCATTCTTGACTTGCTTCGCGATTCCCGCTCCCCTGTGTCTCTGCACGAAATCAGCGGCCAAGCAAAGATCAACAAAAGCACGGCCCTACGCCTTCTCGCCCATTTGGAGGGGGAAGAATACCTCCGGCGCGACGAAAAAGGCGGATACAGCCTGGGAGCCAAGCTCTTGCAGTTGGCGACTGACTACAAAGTGCAAGCTCCGTTGCGCGAGATGGCCCGGGAGGCCATGTGGGAACTCTGGAGGGTCACCCAGGAAACTGTCAACCTGGCGGTCCTCGATGGCGTGGACGTCGTCTATATCGATTGTCTCGAGAGCCCGCATGACTTTCGCATGGTCAGCAATAAAGGAATGAGGGCGGTCTTGCACCGCACAGCTCTCGGCAAGGCGCTCCTGGCATACCAGCCTCCCGAACAGCGCGAATGGCTCATCAAATCGCTTCAGTTCCAGCCGTTCACGCCCAACACCCTGACTTCCGCCTTCGATTTGGCTCGGGAACTGAATACCATCCGCCAGTCCGGCTACGCCGTGGACAACGAGGAAAGCGTTTTGGGGGTCCGTTGCATCGCCGCCGCCATTCTGGACCGGAAAGGAATTGCCGTGGCGGGGATCAGCATCTCGGGGCCGTCCAGCAGAATCAGTGTTGAGAAAACGTCCACACTGGGGGAAGCGGTAAAGAATGCCGCCCAGGACATTTCCGAGCGCATCAGCTCCCAATCCGCTGTGGCGTAGGGTTATGCGCCGCGACGAGTCGCGGCAAGCAAAAGCGGCGACGAGTCGCCGCACTCCAAACTTTCGGAGTGCGGGAGCTCGCTCCCGCTTTCTCTACCGCGGACTCGTCCGCGGTGGCTTATGCGCCGCGACCCGGCGCGGCGAGCCAAAGCGGCGACGAGTCGCCGCACTCCAGACTCAGATATCCGAAGTCGTGACGGTGTAATCATCCACGACCTGAACCTGGTCGATCTTCATTCCCATCACCGTCTTGTACATCGACGTGTCCGCCTCACGCTCGAACCACCCCGCCGAGCACCAGGGATAGAGAGAGGGTTCACGCACCAAACCGTGATGAACTGCGTTTTTGTGCACGTAACCGAGGCGGGCAAGGTAGGACCGCTCGAACGTCAATTCCTTATCCCAATATTGATACCAAACGTGACGCCCCGCCGCATTATCCCAGCGATTGGTTTCTATTGCCGTAAGTCCGTGAAGGTGCCGTGTGAGTTGCACCAGCGTTCCGCCCTTTGGTGATGATAATGCCACGAAGTGATAATGGTTAGGGAAGACCGCCCAAGCCTGAAGCTGCCATGAGTATCGCTCGGCGAGTTCCAGAAGAAGGCCGCAGAGGTACTCCAACCGATCGGCTCCGCGGAAGAACGGTTCTTTGAGGTACGTTCCTCCTGTAACCATGTAGGTGCTCCCGGGAGTGAATCGGTGCAACGGGCTGTGTGGCCAATCTCGCATTTTGGACCTTTCGAAGTGTCCGTTTTGATGCGGGAGCTCGCTCCCGCTTTTTCTACCGCTCACTCGTCAGCGGTGGGTTACTCGCCGCGACCCGTCGCGGCGTGCAAAAGCGGCGACGAGTCGCCGCACTCCAAACTTTCGGAGTGCGGGAGCTTGCTCCCGCTCTTTCTACCGCGGACTCGTCAGCGGTGGGTTACTCGCCGCGACGAGTCGCGGCGTGCAAAAGCGGCGACGAGTCGCCGCACTCCATACTTTCGGCGCGCGGGAGCTTGCTCCCCCATTTTATACCGCTCACACGTCAGCGGTGGGTTACTCGCCGCGACCCGTCGCGGCGTGCAAATGCGGCGACGAGTCGCCGCACTCCAAACTTTCGGAGTGCGGGAGCTTGCTCCCGCTCTTTCTACCGC
>JBKQVI010000360.1:0-13922 GCA_052139985.1 Terriglobia bacterium | reverse complement strand
GTGAAAGCTGTCAGCATCCCCGTGCAGGCGGTGGGCGGACTCTCGGTGGAGCAGGTGATGCAGCTCCCAAAGTTTGGAGTCCATCACCTGGTGTTGGGCGCGCCGCTCACGGTTGATGCGGACGCCTTCAAGTCACCGTCGCACGACCTGGAAGGATTGTTGCGCGAGATTATTGCCAAACTAAACTGCTAAGATGAGGTATCAGGTGTCAGGTATCAGGTGTCAGCCGTAGCGCCCGAATGAACGGCGTCTGGCTCGCGATTTTATGGTCATCTAAAATCAGCAGATTCCTGCGAGTCCCGGGTGTTACAGCGTGCATCCTGACACCGGACACCTGGCACCTGACACCTCCCGAAGGAGTTCTCCATGCCGGCTGCTTCCATGGCGGCTATCGTCCATTACGCACTGGAAAAGTACGCGGTGGAGTTGCGCGAAGTGCCGCGGCCGGGCGAACCCGGCGACGACGAAGTCCTGCTCTCCACCCGAGCTGTCGGGGTCTGTGGAAGCGAGATTCACCAGTTTCATAATACCCAAAGCTGGCCGGTTAACATTCCGGTGATCCTCGGGCACGAATTTAGCGGCGTGGTAAGCGCCGTGGGCAAACGCGCCGCGGGATTTCGCGAGGGTGACCGGGTGGTGTCGGAAACAGCGGCATCTATTTGTGGCCAATGCGCCTATTGCCGGTCCGGCGAGTACAATCTTTGCCCGCAGCGGCGAGGCTTCGGCTATGGTGTGAACGGCGCGATGGCGGACTGGGTGCGAGTGCCGGCGCGCTGCCTGCATCGGGTGCCCGATTCCGTTTCCTTCGAAAAAGCCTCGCTTACCGAGCCTTGCTGTGTGGCCTTTAACGCCACCTGCGTACACGCGGAGATCCACCCGGGCGATTCCGTCCTGATCCTGGGCCCCGGACCCATCGGCTTGCTTTGCCTCGAACTCGCCAAGCTGGCAGGCGCAAGTTGGGTGGGTGTGGCTGGGCTGAAGCAGGACGCCGCCCGTATGAAAGTGGCTCAGGCGTTAGGCGTGGATTGCACCCTGACGGAGGGTGAAGAGCAGATCCGTGAGGTGGTAAAGTCCATGGGAGATGGGCTGGGTGTAGACGTAGTGATTGATGCCGCGGGCGCATCTGCCGCATTGAAGACAGCCATGGCGGTCGTGCGGCCAGGCGGACAAATTACCAAAGTCGGCTGGGGACCTCAGCCGCTGAACTTTTCCCTCGACCCGCTGGTGCAGAAAGCGATCCGTCTGCAAGGCAGCTTCAGCCACAACTACCGGATGTGGGAGAAAGTCCTGGCGCTGCTGGCGTCGGGAAAACTTGACCCACTGCGCATCGTGGGCCGAATCGAAACTTATCCCAATTGGCGAACCTGCTTCGATGAGATGACGTCCGGCGAAATTGTGAAAGCTGTTTTGACGCCGACGAGAGCGAGCGGGTGAGTATTGGCACTGTGAAAGGAACTCATGAGCCAGGCGAATGCCCAACACCAGCCGTTGGCAGGGCAAGTGGCGGTAGTGACCGGCTCCACGCAGGGAATCGGCGGAGGAATTGCGCTTAAGCTCGCCGAGAATGGCGCACGAATTCTCGTGCATGGGCGCGACAACCAACGGGCCGGCGGCGAAAAGACTGTCGCGGCCATCGAGGCCGCCGGAAGCCAAGCGCTGCTGAAGACGGGCGACCTGCGGGACGAATCGCACTGTCGCAGCATCGTCCGCGAGGCGCTCGCGCACTTTGGCCGGGTTGACATTCTCGTGAACAACGCTGCCGTTGTGCATCGCGGAACCATTGAGGATACTTCCGCCGAGTTGTGGGACGAAATCTTCGCTGTCAACGTGCGCGCTCCGTTCCTTCTCTGCCAGGAAGCCGTGCGTTACATGAAGGACCGGCGAAGCGGCTGCATCGTTAACATCGGCTCCGTCAACGCTCACTGCGGGTTGAAGAGGCTGCTACCCTATTCCACCTCCAAGGGCGCGCTGATGACGTTCACCAAGAACCTGGCGAATTACCTGACCCAATACCGCATTCGCGTGAACCAGATTAATCCCGGCTGGACCCTGACCGAAGGGGAGCGCCACGTCGTCGCGGTCGTCGATGGCAAGGGTGAGGATTGGCTGGAGGCCGCGGTGAAAACGCGCCCGTTTGGACGCCTGCTGTTGCCTGCCGATATCGCGAATGCCGTTCTCTTTTTCGCCACCAACGAACTGATTTCCGGCGCGGTGCTCGACTACGAGCAGCAACCTTTTGGCGCGCCGGACGACTTGCCAATCTAAGAGGCCCACGGATAATGAAACTCGCCGCTTTCCCCAAGTGCTACATGGACGAACTGGTGCGCGACCGCACCATGACCTTGTTCGAATGGATCGACATGGCCGCGGACCTGCCTGTAGACGGCCTGGAACTTTACGACGGCACCCTCACCAGCTTTGACGATGCCTACCTGGAGAAAGTTCGCGAAGCCCATGCGCGCCACGACCTGGAAATTCCCATGCTGTGCTGCTCGTCGGATTTCACCCAACCGCGCGAGGAAGAACGGCGCAAGGAAGTGGAGCACGAGAAGCTGATGGTTGACATCACGGCGCGACTGGGAGGCAAGTTCTGCCGCGTGCTTTCCGGCCAGCGACGCCCGGGCGTCTCGCGCGAGCAGGGAATTCGCTGGGTGGTGGAATGCATCAAGGAGGTTTTGGAATATAGCGCGACGAAGGGCATCGTGCTCGCCATGGAGAATCACTACAAGGACAATTTCTGGACGTACCCGGAGTTCGCGCAAAAGCAGGACGTCTTTCTCGATATCGTCAATCAGATCGATTCCCCTTGGTTCGGCGTGCAGTACGACCCCTCCAATGCCATTCTGGCCGGCGAAGACCCTCTCGAATTGCTGGAGAAGGTAAAACATCGCGTCGTCACCATGCACGCGAGCGACCGGCACCTGAAACCCGGACACATCATCGACGAATTACGGGCGGTTGAAGATGTCGTTGGCTACGCGGCGATTCTGACCCACGGCGAAGTGGGCAAAGGCATGAATGACTATCCGCATATCTTTCGCACCCTGCGGGAAGCGGGATTTGACGGATGGGTTTCCATCGAGGACGGTTTGACCGGCATCGAGGAAATTCGCGCTTCCGCGAAGTTCCTGCGACCTTTCATCGAGGGGCGCGAGGCGGGGGATTAGGGCTTGGGCACACTCCGCCAGCCGCTCTCAGCTCCGGTAAGAAGAATTGATATCGATGTAGTCCCGCGTGAAGTCGCAAGTCCACACCCGGGCGGTAGCCTTGCCCGTGTGAAGATCCACGTGCAGGACTAATTCCTTCCCCTCGAGCTCGCGGTGGGCCGCCGCTTCGTCGAAGCCGGCATCGATGCCCTTGAGGCACAGCGCCATGCTGTTGACGCTGACGTCGATTTTGTTGGGATCGAATTTCGCGCCGGAGTAGCCTGCAGCGCAGATGATGCGGCCCCAATTCGGGTCGGCTCCCGCCAGTGCCGTCTTCACGAGCGGAGAGTTGGCGATGGCGCGCGCCACGCGGTCAGCATCGAGGGGAGTCCGCGCCCCCGTAACTTCCACCGTGACCAACTTGGAAGCACCCTCGCCGTCACGTGCAATCATGCGCGCAAGGTCCCGGCAAAGCAGTGTCAATCCGTCCGCAAACCACGCGCGACTGTCGTTCCCGGGAATTACCGCGGCCTCCGAAAGTCCGCTCGCCAGCACTACAGCGGTATCGTTGGTGGAGGTATCGCCATCCACGGTAACGCGATTGAAGGAATCCTTGGCCGCGCCCAGGAGCAAGCTGTGCATCATCCGCTCGCCTACCGATGCGTCTGTCGTGATAAAAGAGAGCATCGTGGCCATGCGCGGATTAATCATGCCCGACCCTTTCGCGACGCCCGCGATGTGCACAGCCTTGCCCCTTACCTCCGACCGCACCGCGCAGGTTTTGGGCACCGTGTCAGTGGTCATGATGGCGTTGGCCACAACCTTGGCGTTCTCTTTGGAGAGTTTTTCTTTCAGAAAAGGGAGTTGTTGAAGAATAAGGTCAGCGTTGAGGGGCACGCCAATGACGCCGGTTGACGCCACCAGGACCTGCGCGGGTTCGATTCCCAAAAGCTCGGCGGTGATGCGGGCCGTTTCTTCCGCCACGTGCATCCCGTCACTTCCGGTGCAGGCATTGGCGTTCCCCGAATTGGCGACAATGGCGCGGCAACGCCCTCGGCTTTTAGCCAAGTGTTGCCTTGAAAGCAATACGGGCGCAGCCGCAACGCGATTGGTGGTGAATACGCCGGCAGCCGTCGTCGCGGGCGAATCAGAAAAGATCAGCGCCAAGTCCAAAGCGTCGCGCGTCTTCTTGATTCCCGCGGCCACCGCTGCCGCCCGAAATCCCATCGGAGTAGCCAGGTCTCCATCGACGGGTTCCCACTTCGGCATGGCTCGACTCACCGCTCCTCCTTGATTACGCACGCAACGACATTTTCCGGTTTGCTGCCGTCCCCACTAACAAACGCCCAAAAGGCCGCGGATCGACGACCGCGGTTCGTCGCGTTAAGCCCTTACAGCCCCGGCCAGAGGAAAACTCTATTTCGCGCGCCGGTGCCCATGTTTCGCCGACGAAGGGTTCGGAGCGATTTCCCCCAGGTCCGGCGCGGGGGGTGGGGGAGAAGGCGGACCCGCTACTTTGATGGTCCGCACACTCTCATCACACGCCAGCATGTAAAGATCTTCGTCAGCGCTGCCGGGCGTACAATTCGCCTCCACAATGTGGGCGGGCGAAATGACTCGCGTCGTAAGCAGCATCGCACGATTCTTGTACTGCCAGATCAGAACCGCGTCACGATCGTTGATCCGCGTGTGCTCAAAGTTATAGCGTGGAAGCTCGTGCAGGGCACCATCCGTCTCCCACTTGGCCAAGTCCAAAGGGGAGAACTCGGCGCTCTGATCGGGATTGGGCTGAGAAGTGATGGTGATCGATGGTCCTACGCTCCAGAACCGCGACGAAGAAATCCGGACGCCCCCGGCAAAGGGTTCCGCCTTCTCGTCAATCCCCGCCGCAACCTGCATTTCAAATCCCAAATCCTCGTTTTTGTAGGATTTGGGCGCCAGCGTTTCCTTCTTCACAGCTTCTTTGTGTGCCGGATACCCCTTTACCAGAAGATACTCGCCCCCGACGATTCCGCCCCCAACCAATAAGATCCCCAAACCAACGATTAACTGCGTGGGAATGTTTTTTTTCATCGAGGCCATATTAACCCGTGTACAGCAAATGATGCAATGCACCACCGTGTGGCCCGCGGATTTCAACTGTTGAGGTCGATTTCCAGAAACAAGGCGCCGGGAATGGGGTTGTGTCGATACGCCGGGATAGGGTGGAAACCAAGGGATCGATAGAACACGATGGCCTCTTTCATTTGTGGCAGCGTGTCGAGCCGCATCCGTTGATAACCGACGGCACGGGCTTCAGAAAGAACTGCGTTCACCAGAGACCTCCCCACCCCGTTGCCACGAAACGCGGGGCGGACGTATAGCCGCTTCATCTCACAGGTTTCGCCGTCGAATTTCCGTAAAGCCACACAACCCGCCGTCTTCGTGCCGTCCATAGCCATCAGTAACCGGCCTTCAGGCGGCACATAATGGCCAGGCAGGTCGGCCAGTTCACGTTCGAAATCCTGGAAGCACAAATCGACGCCAAGTGAAGCCGCGTATTCTTTGAACAGATCGCGAACTTGCCCGACGTATTCTGCGGTATGTGCTTGGATCAATCTGACCATCGCAGGGAGTCACCTTTCACTGGCCCGGCGTGGAGCCGCCCATCGTACCAGCCGAATCGGGGCGCCGACGTAGACTGCCATTCATCGGACGCGAATGAGGGGATGAGTTCTTTCGATCACTTCCCCGATTAATTGCGCATCTACCCCGCCGACACGAAGCGATTCCAGAAGCCTTGCGGCATCTTTCGAAGCCGCGGAAAGTAAAAGCCCGCCGGAGGTCTGCGGATCGAAAAGCAGGTTCCTGACGTCTTCTGGAACTCCCGAAGCAAACTCCACACAGCCGCCGATGAAATCCAGATTTCGCTTCAAACCGCCGGGAAGAAAACCTTTTTGCGCGAGCGCGCGCGCTTCCGGCAAGAACTCGATGGGCGCGGAGTCGATGGTGAAGCTCACTTTGCTGCCCATCGCCATTTCCCGCGCGTGGCCAAGCAGGCCGAAGCCCGTGACGTCCGTGGCGGCGTGCACTTCAAACGGCAGGGCGATCTCCATGCCGGCGCGGTTGAGCGTGCACATAGAATGGATGGCTGCATCCACCGCCGCTTTCGACGCGGTGTCCTTTTTCAATGCCGTGCCAATCACTCCGGTGCCAAGGCGCTTGGTCAAAATCAGCCGGTCGCCCGGTTGCGCACCCACGTTTTTCAGCACGCGCTGCGGATTGATGACGCCGGTCACCGCGTATCCGAACTTGATTTCTTCGTCGCCAATCGAGTGGCCGCCAATCACCGTGCAGCCCGCTTCCTGCATCTTGGCAAGACCGCCCTGGAGAATCTTTTCGAGGATTTCGACGTCGCGGCCGGAATTCGGGAACCCCACGATGGAGAGCGCGGAAATCGGCCGGCCGCCCATGGCATACACGTCGCTAAGGGAATTCGCAGCGGCAATCTGGCCGAAGGTGTAGGGGTCATCCACGATGGGCGTGAAGAAATCCACGGTCTGGACCAGCGCTAGCTCAGGCGAGAGTCGATACACTCCGGCATCGTCGGCAGTATCGAACCCGACCAGCACGTTCGGGTCGAATTGTTTCGGCAACTTGGCGAGCACCGAGTCCAAAATCCTTGGACTCAACTTAGCCGCTCAACCCGCTGCCTTGACCATCGCGGTCAATCGTATGCGTTCGTCCATAGCGTTTTTGATTATATGCTGGCGTGCTGCGATTCCCAAGCTGCGCGCCTCGGCTCCTTGACCGGCCTGCGGCTGGTCACTAGAATGCTGGTTTTCGGAGCTTGCGTGAAAGCGCCCGGTTTGGGAGGAGGACACATGTTTGCTTTTCACGGTGTTGACTACCTGGAGGTCGATTCCCTTTTCAATGATGATGAAAAGCTGGTGCGCCAGATGGTTCGCGAGTTTGTGGAGAAGGAAATCATCCCTCATATCGAGGAGTGGAACCGCGAGGGAAAGTTCCCGTTGCACCTGGTGCCTCTCATGGCGGAATTGGGATTCTACGGGGCCAACCTTGAAGGCTACGGCTGTGCGGGCATGTCGAACGTGCAGTACGGCCTGATCATGCAGGAGCTCGAGCGCGGCGACAGCGGTTTGCGCAGCTTCGTGAGCGTGCAGGGTGCGCTGGTGATGTATCCCCTCCACGCGTATGGGTCCGAGGAGCAGAAAGATCGCTGGCTGCCTGCCTTGCAGCAAGGCAAAGCCATCGGATGCTTTGGACTCACCGAGCCGGACTTTGGCTCCAACCCCGGCGGCATGCGTACCCGCGGCGTGAAGGACGGCAATGACTACATTTTGAACGGTGAAAAAGCTTGGATTACTTCCGGAAGCATCGCCGACGTGGCGCTGGTGTGGGCGCGCACGCCCGAAGGCGTTCGCGGATTCCTGGTGGAAAAAGGCACGCCGGGCTACTCCGCCAAGGACATCAAAGGCAAGATGTCGCTGCGCGCGTCGGTGACATCTACGTTGGCTTTGCAAGACGTGCGCGTGCCGGCGAGCAGTATGCTTCCCAAGGCGCAAGGACTGAAGGCGCCGCTGAGCTGCCTGACCCAAGCGCGTTACGGCATTGGCTGGGGCGCCATTGGCGCCGCCATGACCTGCTACCACGAGGCGCTGGAATACGCCAAGGTGCGCAAGCAATTTGACGACAAGCCCATCGCCACTCACCAGCTTGTGCAAGCGAAGTTCGCTGACATGATTACGGAAATTACCAAGGCGCAGTTGCTGGCCATCCAGGTGGGCCGCATGAAAGACCAGGGTCGCGCCGACTTTGCCCATGTCTCCATGCTCAAGCGCAACAACGTAAAGATCGCGCTTGACGTGGCCCGTGCCGCGCGCGACATCCTGGGTGCTAATGGCGTCGCCGACGAGTATCCGATCTTCCGCCATATGTGCAATCTGGAATCGGTCTTCACCTACGAAGGCACGCACAATATCCATACACTCATCATCGGCGAGCGCGTGACCGGGATGCCGGCGTATAAATAGTCTCTCCGCCGCGGCCACATGCGGACGCGCCTTTTCATTGACACTGTCAGCGGCTGGGCTTAGGATTGATACGTACATTTCACTTGTCCAAACGTACGAGAGGATTCACATCATGCCTTCAGGGGCTGCCAAGACGGTCACAAGAGTTTCGGCCACAAAGTTCCGTGAACGCTTTAAGGAGTTTGCGGGGCAAGCGAAGGGAGACAGGGTAATTCTTGTCATTAACCGTCGCCAGGAGTCGAAATACCTGGTTGACAAGGACTGGCTTGATGCCCTGATGCGTGAGCGTGAGTCGGTCTTAGCCACCTTGGAAATCCTTGCCGATCGCCACCTGACGGCACGCCTCCGAAAGCTCGCGAAACGAATTGATGGTGATGTCCGGTCCGGCAAGCTTCACACGATGGAAGAAGTCTTCGGCGAAAGATGAATCCGGCCGCGCCCCCCACCACCGAGAATGGTTGTTGCAATGATATTCATCAATCTGGCATTATCCATTCGTGAGAAAGATGCCGCTGAACATTAATGCCCCGGGGGCTGTTCCCAAGTACAGGGTAGCATTCACTTCGGACGCGAAGCGGGATGTCGAGTCGCTCGATGGCAGCATCAAGAAACGCCTCAGGCAGGCCCTCGAAGGCAAACTGGCGATAGATCCTTCCAGCTATGGCACCCCGTTGCGAGGTGACCTCGCTGGCTATTGGAAGCATGAATTTGCTACTCATCGTGTCATCTATCGCATATACAATGACCGGCAATTGCTGGACATCTGTGCCGTCGGGAAACGCCAAGGCGAACATATTTCGGATGTATACGAGCAACTGGTACCCATGGTCAAGGCTGGTAAGGTTCTTCAACAGGTCTTGTCCGTCCTCGCCGAACTGAAGCCCAAACCATAGCTCTCATTGGCGTTCAGGACGATTTTTCAGGAAGCCTGCGGCGGCAAGCAGAGACGGTATTTTCCAAGAGTTCGAATTTCCCCTCCAGGCGGGCAAGGCGGTCGGCGTGGTTTTCCACGACGGCAAATCGGGAAGCGTTCGCCTCGACCTTGTCGCTCAGACCTGCCAACTGCTCGTCAAGGTGAGCAAGCCGGGCCTCAGTGGTCATCAGCGCCTTGAGTGCGTCATATACAGTTTCGGGTAAGCTCATTGAGCCTTCGGTCGATTTCGTCGAGTTTTCTTCCGGTCGTCCTCACCCGGTCCGACATTGCGCCCAACCTCATCACGCTACGCACCAGGGACGCGTGCGCTTCCTGGACGAGCGTGCTAAAGGCCTCTTGGCTAAAGTCCGTCGGCGGGTCCAGATAGAACTCCAAGGCGGCACGGAGTTCCTCTGAAAGACTTGTCCTGCGCCGTCGGGCGCGCTGAAACACTCGTTTCCGTTGTTGCGGATTGATATAAACCGTAGTCGGCGTGGCCACCATCACTCCTTAGATTTCAACTATGTTTCACACGATGCCTTACTGCAAGCAGATTGACTCACCCATTCAACCGGTTAACGCCGTCGAATGCTGCGTTCTTATAGCATTCGGCGAGGGTGGGATAGTTAAAGACGGTATTTACAAAGTAGTCAATCTTTCCGCCTAGGCTCATCACGGCCTGGCCGATGTGGATCAGCTCGCTGGCGCTTTCGCCGATAATGTGCACGCCGAGCAATTCGCGGGTCTCGCGGTGAAAAAGGATCTTCAGCATGCCGATGCTGTCGCCGATGATCTGGCCGCGGGCAATTTCGCGATAGCTGGCCTTACCCATTTCATAGGGCACGTTGGCCTGCGTCAATTCTTCCTCGTTTTTGCCGACATAGGAAATCTCCGGGATGGTGTAAATTCCGTACGGAAAAAGCTCGGGGGTACTTTTGGCTTCCACGCCAAAGGCGTGGCAGGCGGCCAGGCGGCCCTGCTCCAGCGAAGTCGAGGCCAAGCTCGGAAAGCCGATCACATCGCCGGCGGCGTAGATGTGCGAGACTTCCGTCTGGTAGTGTTCATTCACTTTCAAGCGCCCGCGTTCATCAGGCGTAAGTCCTGCCGCCTCCAGATTCAGTCGGCTGGTAGCGCCGGTGCGGCCGATGCTGTACAACGCCTTTTCCGCGACAATTTCCTTGCCGCTGGCCAAGTGGATTTTCACGCGCGCGTCCGCGCCGTCAGGGACAAGCTCGATGCCGCTGACCGTCTCGGAGAAGCGCAGCGTCATGCGGTTCTGGCGCAAGTGGTAGTCAAGCGCCTCAACGACTTCGGCATCGACAAAAGAAAGCAGCCGGCGCGAACGGTCAACCAGGGTAACGCGGACGCCCAACGCGGAAAAGATGCTCGCGTATTCGCAACCCACTACGCCCGCGCCGATCACCGCCAGCGTGCGCGGAAGTTTTTTCAGGCCCAGGATATCGTCGCTGACAAAAATGTTCTGGCCATCGAAGGGGATTTTGGCATCGCGCGTAGCTTCCGTGCCGACCGCGACGAGCACATTGGCAGCGGTCACGGTACGCTCACCCGAATAGTCCACCATATTCAGACGCAGCGTGTGAGGACCTAGGAAGGACGCCTCCGCGTTGATCATTTCCACGCCGTTGCGCTGCAATTGGTGGCGTATCACGTCAATTTCATGGCGTATGACGTGTTCCGTGCGGAAAAGCAGGTCTTGCATCGTAATGTTCTGCTTGACCGTGTAGGACTCCCCGTAGATGCTCCGCAAGCGATACCCGGAAAGATAAATGACGGCCTCACGCAGCGTTTTGCTGGGAATGGTTCCCGAATTGATGCAGACGCCTCCCACCACGCCCTTCCGCTCAATGAGGGCTGTACGTTTGTACAGCTTCGCCGCTTGGATCGCCGCCCGCTGTCCTGCCGGCCCCGATCCGATGACTAACAGGTCATAGTCGTAGTCCGCCATTACCGCTCCTCTCAGCCATTGACAGCTTTCATCGCCGCTTCCGCGTAACGGTCTCCGGCGGCAGCACCCTGCGGCGCGGCCTCGTTAAGTTGCGCTAGGTCAGACGCGGTCAACGAAAGATCCAGCGCGGCCAGATTCTCTTCCAGGTGGGTACGGTTGGCGGTGCCGGGAATGGGGACAATCCCCTCGCCCCGCGCCAGTACCCAGGCCAGCGCCAGTTGCGACGGCTTCGAACCCTTCTTCGCGGCCATCTCTCCAACGCGCCGAACCAATTCGAGGTTCCGTCCGAAATTCTCCCCCTGAAATCGCGGGGAATTCCGTCGCCAATCATCCGGCGCCAAATCTTCGAAACGCTTAAACCGCCCGGTCAGAAAGCCGCGGCCGAGCGGGCTATACGCAACAAAGGTGATTCCCAACTCCGCACACAGAGGAAGCAGTTGTTCCTCCGGATCGCGTGACCACAGTGAGTACTCCGTCTGCAGAGCGCTGATGGGATGTGTACTGTGCGCCCGGCGGATGGTGGCCGGAGCCGCTTCGGAGAGTCCGAGGTAGCGAACCTTACCTTCCTCGACCAAACGCGACATGGCGCCGACGGTCTCTTCAATCGGCACAGTGCGGTCAACGCGATGTTGGTAATAGAGATCGATGGTCTCCATCTGCAATCGGCGCAGACTGGCTTCGCACGCTTGGCGCACGTATTCGGGGCGGCCGTTTACGCCCAGGAAGCGGCCCTCGCCATCGCGCATATTGCCGAATTTCGTCGCCAGCACGACCTGCTCACGCCGGCCCTTGATGGCTTGGCCAACCAGTTTCTCGTTGTCGCCGCGGCCGTAGGCGTCGGCCGTATCAAGGAAATTGACGCCGAGGTCGAAAGCGCGATGGATCGTCGCCACCGACTCCTCTTCCTGCTGCGGACCATAAAACTCGGACATGCCCATGCATCCCAGCCCGATGGCCGAGACTGTAAGCGTGCTGTGACCAATCTTCCTTAACTGCATTGGAGTCCTCCATAACGAACGATCATGATATGAATTGAGAAACCAAAAGCATAGCATTGGGACGAGAGCCGCTCAAGGATTTGCGGCGCACGCAGGGTGGAGTAAGGCCCAGGCAAGCCCTCAGAACCGTCGCCATGGCTGACAGAAATCATGGTCGGGGAGATTGTGCAACCCGTCCCCGGAGGAGGTAGGGATTCGATTGCAGCCATCGCTTCCGCCCTGAAGAATTGCGTTAAGTCTATTTCTTTTCATCGACATAATGGAGACTTGCCTATAACTAGCTTATTTTTCATAAACATAATGGAGAGGCTAATATCGGACATATTTTCTCCATGTGTTTTCAATAACATAATGGAGGTTACCTTCATTTTTTCCCCCCGCGTTTTTTTGCCACCTATCGCATGGAATAGACTAACCGCTTTAATTTCAACGATATAGACTTTTCATGGATCTTCGCCGTTCTCCGCTAACTACCTTTTGTTTCTATTACATAATGGAGAGCGAGTCCTTTTTTGTGATGCCAACCTCTGAAGCCTGCCCCACCGATACGGAGCGTCGGCATTATGGCCACCGACTGTAGCACGGCGGTTTTTTTCGCGACACATGGGGGATAAGCCACGTCCACTTAGACTGGTAGAAACCAAGTCTGCGCCTCTTCTAGCTAGGCATGTCGGGACGCACTGCGTCCGCTGTGACCGGCAACTCTCTCGGTATTTTGTCCTCTCGTGGGGGAGAATCCGAGAGGCGACAGGCGCCGGCAGGGTGCCCGCGCTTGCCCTAGTCATAGCCTATCTAGTGTTCATTGTCAAGCGCTATTTCGAGCCGGCTTGCCCATCGCCGTAGCCGGCTTTGGACTGGTGCCCTTCGCTCACCGCCCGGGCGGCGAGAGGCCGCAGAATTACAAGTGACCGGTCCGCGCCGCTCGCTAGGGGCAAGCAGTTCGTCGGTCGGGCAAGTCGCATGGAATTTGGAACTTTGCCGGACGGGAAAACGTAGGTATAACTAGCAAGCGAAAAAGGAGATCCCTGCCATGGCCACAAGTCCTCAGCCTCCGCATCCCCCGGCGCCGCCGCAGGCGCCTGGTAGTCACAGCCATTTCGTAGCGATCACCCTCCTCTTCTTGGCGCTGATTGTCCTGATCGGCGGCATCGCCGTTTGGGGAGGCCTGCACTTCCTTTCGAACGCCATCCATGTCCACGTAGACCAAGAGAGCGGCGGCAAGAAAGAGGTATCGATCAAAACGCCTTTGGGCTCGCTTGAGGTTAACCACGACGTCGATGAAGCCAGCCTGGGATTGCCCATTTATCCCGGCGCAACCCGCCTCAAGGACCATGACTCCGCGACGGTCGATCTCGATATCGCGGATCAGGCGAAGGTTCGCGTGCGGGCCGGAAAGTTCGAGAGTGACGATTCTCTGGATAAAGTCACTGCTTTCTATCACCAGCGCTTGGACGATCAAGTAACCAAGTTCAAGGAGAAGGACGACGAGGGAAAGACCGTCTTCGAGATCAAGCGCGACAAACAAGACAAGGTCGTAGCGCTTAAGAGCGATGGGGGCAAGACGGTGATTGAGATCATTCGCGTCTCCGAAGGCAACCAGGAAGCGAATTAGTGCTTGCGCTCGGTTGTCTTGCATCCAGGGGCCAATGACATCCACGGACTCAGCCGACTTCAACAGTTTTGAGAACTGCCGAGACATCAAGGGTGCAAAAGCACGAAACTTGCGAGATCGTTTAAACATGCAAACGGGGTCGTCATGGACTGTAAGATGAACCCTTTTCCCCATCTCACAAAGTTCAGCAGCAAGAGAAATGCCTTCATTGTGAGCAACCACCCAGTAGAGGTCCGCATGAATGTGATTTACCA
>JBKQVI010000359.1:0-18819 GCA_052139985.1 Terriglobia bacterium | reverse complement strand
CGATATGTATGAAAGCAAAGGGAGTTATCTCAAACCGCAGGGCGAAAACGGAGATGGGGGCGCGCGCAAGATCGCTCTGGCTTTGTTGCGCCGGGCGACTCAAAACTCGAAAATCCAGGCAGGGCGGGACGGCCACGCTACCTTCGTGGCATAGCCATCCTGGCCATGACCTTACACGGGCAAGATGCCCGTGCCACCTCCGCGCGGCCTTCATTTTTATGTCGCGCACACTCCCGCAAGTTGCGGTGGACTCCGATGCCGTGTACGATGGAGCGTAAGCCACCCGCGCGTACGATCTTAATTCGCTGACGCGATGACACGGTCACGACAAATCGCTTAAAGGAAATCGGCTCCCAGGGGAATGATGCAGTCATTACGTAGCCAACCAAAAGCGCTGTTTCGTTTCACCACGCTTCCGATATTTGCACTCCTGCTGACCGTCATCCTTGTTGTGCCGGCCCGGGCGGAGCAGTGGCAAAAGCTCAATCCCCAGGGGTACGTCAACGATTTTGCCGGCGTGCTCGACGCGACCACGGTAGAGGCACTCACTCGGCTGAGTACGGAGGTCGATCAAAAAGCCAAGGCCCAGATTACCGTGGTCACGGTCAAGACTCTGGACGGCGACACGGTGGAGGATTTTGCTAATCATCTTTTCCAGAAATGGGGAGTAGGGCACAAGGGAACCGACCGCGGTGTGATGGTCCTGCTGGCTTCGGACGATCACAAGTACTGGACCGAGGTCGGCTATGGTCTCGAGCCCATTCTTCCCGACGGCAAAGTGGGCGGGTTCGGACGAGACATGATTCCGTTCTTGCGCCGGGGCGACTACAACGGCGCCATGGCGCAAATGGCGAGCCAGATCGCGGAGGTGATCGCACAGGATAGTCACGTCTCGTTGGACACTCTGGCCGGAGCCCGAGCGGAGGCTCCCGATGCCGACAGTGGCGAAGGGCAGCCAATACACCTGACGACCGGCGAGATCGTCATTCTCATCATCATCGTCATCGTCGTGGGGCCCTTCTTACTCCGGTTTCTAGGTCCACTCTTCTTGATCTCTCTCTTGACCGGAGGCGGAGGACGCCGAGGGGACGGGTGGGGTGGTGGTGGCTTTGGCGGAGGCGGAGGCGGTGGAGGCTTCGGAGGATTTGGAGGAGGTTCCTCGGGTGGAGGCGGCGCGGGGGGAGGGTGGTAACAAATCTCTCAACAGCACGGCGGCCCCACGGCAAGAGCAAGTCAAAAGGCAAAGTGCAAAAGGCAAAAGTAAGAAGGTCGCTTTATCGCGGCGCAAAAAGCATTTCGGAATGAAGGTATTTTGGGAGCGAGAATGAAGATAGTCGAGCAAGATCTAACAGACTTGGTAACCCGATTGAACGCCGCTGCGGGAAGCAATCTGCTGTCCGCAATACTTTACGGCTCCGCGGCAACGGATGAGTTCCATGAGGGGCATTCCGACTTGAACATCCTTTGCGTCATGCAGAGTCTTGGCAGGGAAGATTTAGGCAAGCTGCACGATGCATCGGCTTGGTGGGTCAAGAAAGGGCACCCCGCACCGCTATTCTTCACCCTCGACGAGATCCACCATTCTTCCGATATTTTCGCCATCGAATTCTTGGACATCAAGGCGGCACACCGGGTTCTTTACGGTGACGATGTTGTGGCCGCGATGCACGTTCCGATGGACCTTCACCGTCTGCAAGTGGAAAGGGAGCTGCGGAACAATACGTTGCGCTTACGCCAGCATTACCTGAGGCACCCTGCGGACTCCCGGAAGACTCTGGAGCTGATGACCTCATCCATTTCCACGTTTGCGGCGCTGTTCCGGCACGCCTTGATTGCTCTGGGGGAGAATTCACCGTCAACCAAGCACGCTACAATGGACCGCCTGGGATCTGTGCTGGGGTTTGATCCCGCCCCCTTTCACACGATCTTTGAGATTCGGGAAGGACGCAAGCGTGAACGCGATGTGGATGTTTTGGCAACATTCGACGCGTACCTGAACATGGTCTCACACGTCGCGGAGGAGATAGATCGCCGGCTCGCAGCTCCGCCGGCATAGGGATAGGAGGAGGAAACCCATGAAGATACTGCTGGCTGTGTTGGGATTGGTGGTCGTTTTACTGGTGGTGGGCGTCCTTGTAGTGGGAGGGTCTTACATCAGCAGCAAAAACGAAATGGTCCGCAAGAATGAAGCCATCAAGCAGGCATGGTCGCAAGTCGACGTCGTGCTGCAACGGCGCGCCGACCTGATTCCGAACCTCGTGGCCACCGTAAAGGGCTATGCACAACAGGAGCAGACCGTGTACGGCGACATCGCCAATGCCCGTGCCGGCTTACTGAATGCCCGGACACCCGCCGACAAGATCGCCGCGAACGGCCGATTGGATGGCGCTCTGGGCAGGCTGCTGGCCATCGTCGAGAACTATCCGAATCTCAAATCCAATCAGAACTTCATGGCCCTGCAAGACGAGTTGGCCGGCACCGAAAACCGCATCGCCGTCGAGCGCCGCCGGTATAACGAGGCCATTCAGGATTACAACACCTACATCGGACTTTTCCCCAATAGCATCTTTGCGGGGTGGGCGGGATTCCAACGGAATAACGATTACTTCGCCGCCTCCGAGGGTGCGCGCCAAGCTCCCAAGGTCGATTTCAGCGCGCCGAAGCAGTGATCAACCGGGTGACAGGTGTCAGGTGCCAGGGCGTGGAGGTTTTTGCTAGTACCCGGTACCTGTTGAGCCATTTTGAGATTTGGCGACAGCGCGATTGCGCCGCTCGATCATGGACAACCCAAGAATGCTTACCAATGGGTACCAAAGGTAATCTAAGGGTCGCAAGTGTTCCATGTGGGTACCACCCAAGGGCCGCGATTCTGGGACATATTGTCGCTTAAGCGCTGCCTTTACGCCACTATGGGGTCCGTTGTCAGCACCTGACACCTACTCCGCCTCGCAGCGTTTGCGAAGTCCTTCCGCCTCAATCGCGATGTAGCGTTGATTCAGGCTGCGATAGAGGAGGGCTACCAAAGGACCGAGGATTCCCGCAAATTGAATGGACAGTGTGACCCGGCTCCCACCCTTGTTTTCTTCGACCAGGTGCCGACCCGTGACTTGAACCCCTGGACTGCGGGTGACCCAGATGAAGCTTCCTGTTCCTTCGTCCAGCTCGGTGACCTCCCAAACTGCCGGCCGCAGCTTGGGTTGGAGGAGTCGCGCCCGGCTACCCACGGCGAGGGGGCCAGTGTCTAGCCGCTGAACGCTCGTCGTCGTTGCGGTCCACTCCGGCCAGCGCTCGACATCGCACAGCACTGCCCACACCCGGTCGGGCGGCGCTTGAATGTCAACTGTGATACTAGAGAGTGCCATAGCTCGTGCACACGACGAAGTTGAAATCGAGCGCTACCGAGTGCGCGTCCTAACTGGGGGCGGGACTATGTCTCCTGGCAATCTGATCGCTGCTGAGGTCGTGCACCATCTTGACGAGCGCTACGACGTTCTCATAGGGAGTGTCGGGCAAAAGCCCATGACCCAGGTTGAAGATGTGGCCAGCTCGGGAAGCCGCATGGTCCAATACGCGCTTCGCGCGCATGCGGATGAAGTCCTGATCGCCGTAAAGCACGATGGGATCAAGGTTCCCCTGCACGCCCACGCCCGCGCCCAGCCGCTGCCAGGCATGGTCGAGCTGCACATGTGAATCGACGCCGATCACGTCGCCGCCGGCATCACGCATGGCTTCCAGCAACATGGCGGTCCCCGTTCCAAAGTGGATAATAGGCGTTCCGGGCTTAACGGCTTGCAACATCATGCGCGTATACGGCTGGACGTAATCGCGGTAATCCTCCGGTCCGAGGCAGCCCACCCACGTGTCAAAAACTTGTACGGCCTGCACGCCGGCGTCAATCTGGCCGTTGATGTATCGGCCCAGGCTCTGCGCCAGGCGCTCCATCAGCGCGCGCCACGCGCCCGCGTCGCGGTACATCAGCGCTTTGGTGTGGCGATAGTTCTTTGACCCGCCGCCCTCAATCAGGTAGGAGGCCAAAGTGAAAGGGCAGCCGGCGAAACCGATGAGCGGAAGGCGCGAACTCAGGTCGGAGCGCGTTTGGCGGATGGCGTCGTAGAGGTATCCCAGGGATTGTTCCGGATCGACGTCGCGCAGACGGTCAATATCGGCGGCCTCACGCAGTCCCGGGCTGATCACCGGACCTTCCCCCTTGTCGTATTCCAGGTGCAAACCGAGCGGCTCGACGATCAACAGCAAGTCGGCAAAAATGATGGCCGCATCCACGCCCAGCTTTTCCGCTGCGGTAACCGTGACTTCAGAAACCAAGGCGGGGTTCTTGCACAACTCCAGGAAGGGCACGCGGGCGCGCAGATCCCGATACTCCTTCATATAGCGCCCCGCCTGGCGCATCAGCCAGATGGGGGTGGCGTCAACCGGCTCGAAACGGCAGGCCCTCATGAACCTTGAGTCTTCCCACGCGGCACGGTCTCGGGATTCGGGAGACGGGACACGGGACACGGGATTCGGGACTCGGGATTCGGGGTTCGGGATTCGGGATTCGGAGTCTTCTAAATCCTGAACCCTTACTCCTGACTCCTGACTCCCGACTCCTGACTCCTGACTCCCGACTCCCGACTCCTGACTCCCGACTCCCGACTCCTGACTCCCGACTCCTGACTCCTGGCTCCTGGCTCCTGGCTCCTGACTCCTGACTCCTGGTTCCTGGCTTCTAGCTTCTCGCTTCTTTCTCAAAAGCTCCTTCGCTCGTTGCGCGGTTTCCTGCACCAATGGTCCCATCTTGGGATGGACAGGTTCAAGATCGATGTCGATCCCATGGCTCACCAGCGTCTCGCTGCAAGTCGGTCCCACCGAGGCCACGACGGCCTTGCCCAAAGCTTCGAGCAGCCGATCCTTCGTGCCGTCATCCGTGGCGACGCGCAGAAGATGCTCAACTTGCGCCGAGTTCGTGAACAGCACTACCTGTGACCGGCCCTCGATCAGCGCTTTTATGGCTTCGCGCAGAGGCTGGATATCAAGCGGGAGCGTCCATTGGTAGACCGGCACGCGCCGCACCTCGACGCCGCGTTCCTTGAGCGCGGCAAGGAAGGCTTCATTGGGCACGCCATATTCCTGAACCGCCACGCGGCTGCCCGCCAGAGTGAATCCCCGTGGATTCTCGTCCAATTCTTCCAGGACTTCGCGCCACGTGTTGGGCTCTGGCACCGTGATGGTAATGGGCACTTGGAGCTCGCGCAGGACCTTCACCGGCTTGGGCCCGCGTGCCACCACGGTAATTCCCGCGAGCGCCTCGGCGATCCTCTTGCGGTCGTGGCGCGTTTCCAGCACGTCGATCAGGCGGCGCGTGCCGACCCCGGTCATAAAGATGACCGCGTCCACATGTCCCGCGAATAGCGCGGTGCCAAACGCGAGAGCGTCGGCGTTTTCCTCGAGCGGCGCCTCGCGCAAAGCCGGAGCCACGCGCGGCACACCCCCGAATCTGGTAATAAGAGCGGCCATTTCCGGGGCATGGCGGCTTTCAAAGGCCACGACTTCCAGGCCGGCAAAATTCGCGCTCGCGACTGAGGTTTCACTCATGCTCCATCGCTCTTTTGTCGGGAAAACATGGTTCGCTCGATTCAGCCATGGGAAAGAAGCTAACGGCTCGTGGCGGGATCGCGCGTCACACGCGCCAAGCATAGTGACAGCCGGAGCCCGCCCTAACTCCATCTCAAAATATGCCCTATGGGTTGCCGGGCGTCAACGCCAACTTCCGCTTTGGGGCCTTCCCCTCGCCTCCGCGGTTAGCCGAAACTGTGAGTAATTTTTGTCGCGCGTCCGGGAAACAACCAAAAAGCGTCAGAATCCGCTACAGGCTCTTTGGCACCAACGATGAAAGCGCGGGTGGGCGGATATTACGAAGGTAATGGTGGGCAGGCCGCCGGGCAGTACGAAAGTAATGGGAACGGATCAGCAACGCCTTCGAATTCAATAGCTTAGAGATCATTTGCGTTTGACCCCTATCAATATTGGACCGGCGATTGCACTAACCGAGAAGCGCAAGGCGACCATTGGCACTGGTCTTGGACGCTAGGATTTTTCTCCTTCGGAGTCCTCAGTACTTCTCATTCTGGCGTCAAAAGTGGCCTCTCTCACAGATTGCAGAAAGTTTGTCCGATGCTCGCTCGCCGAGCATGGGTAGGCACCTCTTTGTCTCCCCAGGCTTCGCGCACCCGAGCCTATCAATGTCTCTGGCATCCGCAAGACAGGCTTGACCCGAGGCGCGAACCAAGACCGGCCGCACACCCGAGTGGAGGACTGAATGAATTTAAGTACGATGATAAAGAGAATTGCAAGCAAGGCGCTGCATTATACCGCCGCCATCGTCATAGCGGCTGTTTTCGGATCTTTTAACTTGTGGCAAGCCCCGATTTGCTGGGCGGGAGAAACCGTCAGCGTTACGACATCGGAAAACCTGCAAACCGTAGTCAATCAATATCCCGCGTCCACCACCTTTTCGCTTGCGCCAGGAATCTACCGCCTCCAGTCCGTTACGCCAAAAAACAACGACCAGTTTATCGGACAGCCGGGAGCGATTCTTAGTGGAGCAGCTCTATTGACTGACTTCACCCAGAATGGCTCCTACTGGACCGCGCAGGTTTCGGTGACTGAGGCCGCCTCGTACCGCGGTGAGTGCCAGGCTGCGAACCCGGCCTGCATGTATCCGGAAGACCTCTTCTTCAATAGCGTCCCGAAACAGCGTGTGACCAGCCTTTCGTCCGTAGGCCCGGGTAGCTGGTACCTCAACTACAGTACGGGAACTGTCTATATGGGCGATGACCCGGCTGGTTACACCGTCGAGGTCAGCCTGTTGCCCCATGCCTTCACCGGCCCAGCGCAGGGCCTCATCATCGAAAACCTCATCATCGAGAAATATGCTCCCCAAGCCGGGAGCGGTGCCGTTGACGGCCAATCGGGCGGCGCATATTGGACCGTTCAGTCCAATGAGATCCGTTACAACCACGGCATGGGGATAGGTAGCGGCAACGGAATGTATATCTACGAGAATAACATTCATAACAACGGACAGCTCGGAATGGGCGGGGGCGGTTCGAACGTACTGGTTGAGAGCAACCAGATCGCGTACAACAATTACGCGAACTACAGTTACTTCTGGGAAGCCGGCGGAGCGAAATTCTGTTCCGTCACGAATCTTAAGATCGAATATAACTACTCGCATAACAACAATGGCCCTGGATTCTGGAACGACATCAATAGCCAGGGTGTGACCTATAACGGAAATGAGGCGAGTGCAAACATCGAGGCTGGCATCCTATTCGAGATCAGCAACAACGCGACGATCACCAACAACTTCATCTGGAACGACGGGTTCGATACGGTGGGATCCACCATTTGGTACGGCGCTGGGATATTGATCAGCAACTCGTCGAACGTCACGATAACGGGAAACACCGTAAACAACTGCATGAACGGCATTGGTGAGATCATGCAGAATAGAGGCAATGGGCCCAGTGGCCAACCGTACGTATTGGAGAATGTCGCGGTAAACAATAATACGGTGACTCAGGACACGGGGCTGGCCGCGGGGATCGTCCTTGGCAGTGGCTATAATGATTCCGTGTACACCAGCTATGGAAATACTTTCAGCGCCAACAGATGGTACTTGACGAATCCTTCGGCTGCTTACTTCTTCTGGATGGGGGAGTCCATTTCACTGGCGACCTTCAATACCGATTTATGAGCCCGCGCCAAGTGTGAGCGAATTGGCAATAAGTAGTAGGTAGCATCAGCGCAGGCTGTTATGGCTGCGTGATAGAATGCTGTTCGTCGATCCGGCAATACGAAGACTCTGTTCTCAATCGAAGTGAGGTAGCATGCGCCGCTTGCAGCCCAACCGAAGAGAATTCCTTCAGCAAGTTGCCGGGACCACGGGAGTCGCGGCCGCTCTGGACAAGAGATTGTCCGGAGCGCCGCGACCGGGTGCGGCGAACCTGCCGGAGCGAGCCGCCAACCCATCGGACCGCGCTGCGTCGGCAAATGTGAGACCGATTTACGGAATCCTGGCAGACGCGGCGCGGGTTCCGGAGAAGTTCGAGTACTACCAACGTCTCATCGAGTTCTGTGCGGATTGGGAATTGAACGCCGTCCAGTTCCGGCTGACGGACGACCAGGGATGCGCGCTGCGTTTTGAAAGCCACCCCGAACTTATAACCCATCGCAACGCATTCTCCCCCACTCAAATGCGCCGCCTGGTCGAGTATGGCGAGCAGCACGGCGTCACGCTGATTCCCGAGATCGAGTCATTCGGGCATACGCACTTCATCACCGGAGTTCCCCGCTATGCCGAGCTTGCCGACCACAATCCTGGGGCGCAAGCGGACTTCACGGGCATCATCCCGGTTCATTCCCAGACACTACCGCTCTTCCGCGATCTCTATCGTGAAATCGCCGCCGTTTTTGCTTCGCCGTATATTCATGGCGGTTGCGATGAGGTGAGTTGGGGCGGCTCGGAACTCTCCCGCCAGGCGCTCAAGAATAAGACACGCACTCAGATCTGGGCCGACTATTTGAACTCCCTGGACGAAATCACCCGTGGCGCAGGCAAAGAACTGATCGTTTGGGGCGACCATGTGCTCCGCCTGGAACCGGAAATCCTGGGCCTCCTGAATAAGGACATCATCGTGATGGACTGGAATTACGAAGACGAGGACCCGGCCATGCTTCGTAAACTCGCGCAGAAGGTGGTAGACAGCGGTCACCGCGCCATGGGCGGCCCTGGCCTTATCTATTGCCGCTGGGGACCGCGCCCGGGAAATGTGCAACTCAGCAATCTGGACGCTTACGCCGAGGCCTACAACAATCTTACCGGCTCGCTGGGTGTGATCGTAACGAACTGGGTTCCGAGCCGATACCTTGCAAACTCGCTCTGGGATGGCTTCGCCTACGCGGCGGTGGCGTTGCACGAAGGCGGCACGAAGGCGCGCCATACGGCTTTCCGGCGCTTCGTCGAGAAGCATTACGCGGCCGAATGGTCAGATACCTGGGACGACGTATTTACGACAATTTACGATTCCGCTCCTTACTCGCCATCGTGCTGCTCACCTTGGATGCAGCCTCCCCTCATGGCTCCCTGGCATAGTGATGCCGAACTCGCGGCCACGCTGAAGGCCGGGATAATCGATTCCCCACCCTACACTCGGCTGCGCAGCCAGTTGGTCTTCTGCGCATCTGTCGTGCGCAAGAATCTCGAAGACTTTGCCGCTTTCGAACTCTGCGCGGCTTACCTGGAGTACCTATTCTGGCGCAGTACCAGTGTGGTGCGCGAGGCTCAGCGGGAAGACGGCAGTCAGGCGTCGGCAGAATTACTGATCAAGACTATCGCCGCTCGCGACCAGCAACTCCTTGAACGGCTAGATGCCGACTGGAACGGCACGCGTCCCAGCGATTCGCCGGCCAAGTCAGGCGCCATCTTCGGATTCAGTCCGCAGGACCAATTGCTCTTCCGGTTTCGCCAAGCTGCCGCATATTCTGCGCAACTGGCAGCGGACTCCGTGCGCTTTTGCCGCGTGCTGCAACAACCGTAGAACGGCCGCAGTTGCCCGTTGAGGGAAGTACTCCTGCCGCTTTTTTCCTCTCATCAGCCCAAATACGTGCTAGAATCGGCGTCGAAACTTGTTAACAACGCTGTGTCTCGCAGCAGGCATCCGGCTACAACGGCATCTGCTCTCGCGATCCGCGGCATTAGGCGGGGGTCTCGCGTTCACGCATTGTCCCTGCGTCACGAATTGCTGTTCCACCCATGGGCATTGCCAGAACGAACTGGCCGTGCTTTGAAGCTGCCGAGTGCGATGAACTGATCTCCCGCTAAAGCGGAAAGGTTACCTTCAACCACCGGCCACTACGCGTGATGGGTCTCGAGCTTCCAGGAAGTTGATCTCCGAAGTTCGGGGTTCACAAGGGTTCAGGGTCCGCTAACACAAGAAGTCATGCAAATCTAAAGGGTGAAGGTGGCAGATCGAGGCCGCCTCACCATCGGGAGCATCTCATGCCGCAAAAGTTGTTCGTGGGGAACCTTCCTCACGAAGTGACAGATAGTGAACTGGGCGAGTTCGTCAGCAGCGCAGGCTTTCAGGCTGCTTCGGCTGTAGTCATTCGTGACAAGGTCACGGGACAATCGCGGGGTTTCGGATTCATCGAACTGGCGGAAGGCGAGGACATGGAACGCGCCATCGCGGGCCTTAATGGGCAGTCCTTGCAAGGCCGCCGACTGACCGTCAACGAAGCGCGTCCACCGCGCAACGACTTTGGCGGGGGCGGGGGAGGAGGAGGACGTCGCCCAGGAGGTGGTGGAGGCGGCCGTGGCCCTGGCCGCGGGCACTCCGGCGGAGGCGGCGCGGGGGGCGGTGGCCGTCGCCGCGACTGGTAAATTGCCGACGTTCGATTGACGATTGGCGATTCAACTCCGGTTGTCAATCGGCAATCCTTAGTTACTCTGAGCCCACCAAGCGCCGGTAGATGTACCGGAGTTGCTGTTGTGTCTCATGCAACTTTGCCGCCAGCGTCTGCCCCTCGGCAATCAGGGTCCAACCGCGTGCCACGCTCTCGACCGTCTCAGCGTGGGACGCGGTTTCGGGTAGGCCATTCGGTGCCTTGCCCGTCACCAGACGAATAATGTGGTCCACCGACCGTACGAATCCGGCGCCGTCGCTCATTGCGGCGGCGTCTTCAGTGTTAATGGCACCCGCCGCCCGCAACGCCGCAATCTGTTCCTCCATGTTGGCGCCCGCTCGAGTTGCCACGCGGCCCCGCAAGCGCGCGTAGGAGACGGCAAAGTCCACATCGTAGTAACCGCCGGGGGCGGTTTTGGTGTTGCTGCTCGGGACCGCCACCTCCCTTTCCAACCTCCGCCGCATCTGGTGGAGTTCACCCTCAAAATCATCGTAGGTCGAAAACCGATCGAAAATCGCCGCCTGAATCCGTTCCACCGCCATCTGGCCGAATTGCGGATCTCCCGCTAGCGGATGGGCCTTCAAGTAGGTGAGCAACTCCCAGGACTGCGCGTCTTTGGCGATGTAGCTAAGAAGCCCATCCAAAGTTTCCACCAAGTCCCCTTCCTGTCCGCGCGGTCGCAGGCGTGTATCCACGGGGAAAATCGTGCCATCCTGGGTGTAGCTGGAGAGCACCTCAATGGTCTTCTCGGCGAGCCGGGTCCAGCATTCCAAGTTCTCTCTTTTCGCCTCAGATCCGGCCACAAAAACCAGGTCGGCGTCCGAAGCCAGATCGAACTCACTCAAGCCCAAGCGGCCCAAGCCCAAAATGATGAAGGGCACATCGCCGCCGCAGCCCATCTTCTCGTGCATCCAGGAAGTACGTGCAATCACCAGGGCGCTGGAAATACAGCGCGCGGCGTTGGCCGTCCAACGTCTTAGCATGGTGAACGCCGAGCCACCGGCGGTCAAATCCGCCGCACCCAGCTCGAGCACCCGAGCGCGGTAATGTCGCCGCAACACGGCCATTTTTTCGCGGAGGTCAAGCCCGGCTTCCGACGCCCAGGGATGAGTTTCGGCAATGGAGGAAGCTTCCAGTCCCATATCCAACTGCCCTGAGGTGGCGCCATCGGGTGGCAAGGGTTCGGCAGAATCCAGGAATTCCATGTCCTCAGGATGATGAACCAGCAGTTCCGTCAGGTAGGCGCTGGCGCCCGTCACTTCGATGGCGCGCCGCAAGCTGGCCGGTTTGGAGCGTGCCGACGCGAACCGTTCCGGCGCGCTGGCCATGACCGTCAACAGGCGAGCGGTGTTTCGGCGCGCGCGCTCCGGCAGATCGGCTTCGCGCACAACGCGGGCCACCTCCGGCGACTGAACATCCAGGAAGCTCAGCAGCGAGTCAAATGACTGGCGCCCGGCATCAGGCAGGAGCGTCGGAGCAGGCTTCAGTTCGAAAGCGGTTCCCGGTACGGCAGGGTCGCGGGGGTGAATAACGTGCCGGTAAATCTCGTCCACCACCGAGAAGGCTCCGCGCACCTTGCGCAGAAGAACATCGCCTGGTGTCTCGCCCGCCCCGGTCTCCACGCCGGTGCGCCGAGCCAGCCGATTGAGCGCTCGCGGGTCCGCTGGTAGTCGATGCGATTGCTGGCCCGCTTCCATCTGTACTCGGTGTTCCACCTTGCGCAGGAACTCGTAAGCGGAGGTCAGCGCGGCGTAGTCGCGATTGGAAAGCCAGCCTTTGTCATTGAGCTTTCGCAGCGCAAAAAGCGTTCCACCCGACCGCACCCAGTGGTCCTGCAAACCGTGCAGCCGCTGCAAGCATTGCACCAGAAACTCGATGTCGCGGATGCCCCCCCGATGACGTTTGACGTCAATCGCCTGCCCGCGGCTTTCCCGGAGCTTCTTGGAGATCCTCTCGCGCGAAAGAAGAATGCTTTCCACCGCCACAAAATCTCCCGGGGTGCGGTAAACGTACTCCTCCACACTCCGCAGGAAGTCGCGCGTTAACTTGGGGTCGCCGGCAGAATGGCGAGCCTTGATGAGCATCTGCAATTCCCAATCGCGCGCCCGGTGTTCGTAATACTCGCGGGCGGAGTTCAGTGAAATCGCCAGGTCCCCCTGGTCGCCTTCAGGGCGCAGCCGCAGGTCAACGCGGAAAACCTCACCCTGCGACGTCGCCTGGGTGATGGTCCGGGTGATGGCGTGCGCCACGTGCACAAAGTATTCCTTGTTGGTTGTGATCGACTCGCGTTCGCTTCCCCCGGCCGTCTCGCCATCGTGGGAATAAAGGAAAAGCAAATCGATGTCGGAGTTGTAGTTCAGTTCGTTGCCACCCAGCTTGCCGAGCGAGACGATGCTGAAGCCGGCGCGCGCGATGCGGCCTTGGGCATCGCGGTATTGCGGTCGTCCGTAGCGCTTCTCCAGCTCGCGGTCACAGAACAGGTAGGCGTCCGAAAGGATCACGTCGGCAAGGGCAGAAAGCTCCAGCGTGGTTTCTCCCAGCGTCGAGAGGCGAAGCACATCCTTCAGCACGATGCGGATGTAGTTCCGGCGCTTGAAGCGCGCGAGCGATGCCGCCAGCCACGGGTCAGGATTGGTGGTCGAGAATCGTGCGAAATCCTGCATTAGGTCTTCTTTGGACTTCAGCTTGGTGAAATTGCGGTCGCGCGCAAACTGCACCACCAACTGCGGCTCCGACAGCAATGTCTCTGCCAGGTAGCCGCTGTAACCGAAAATGGCGATGAGATACGAGAGGGCCGCAGGGTAGCGCGCCAACTCACCCAGAACTTGCGTTGGGGCGCCTTGAACGTAGCGCTCCAAGAGGTTGAGCGCGCCGTCGGGATCGGGGGACTGCGAAAGCAGCGAGGCCAATGGAGTCAGCAGCGTCGGCGCCAGTTGTTCCTCCAGGCGCTCCAGGTTGCCGGTGGCCTTATCGCGATCTTCAAATTCTATTGCCGCGAATTCCGGTCGCATTCGGGAGATTATAGCGTGTATTGAAGAAAACCCGGTGACAGATGTCAGGGCTAGTGGAGAGTGGTCGACCCCGTTCATCCTTCCTTTGGAAATCGTGCTCGCCGCAAAGGCTCAGCCTCGGTGAAGATCAGGCGGTCGCGAAGGCCAATCGGGCTGTGCATAGGAAAACGATCTGTTGCAGTTGGAGCGGCACACCCTGCCGTGTAGACTTTACCCGGACACTTCAAAACTTCCACTTCTCGCCGCGGGCGTCGCGCTGTCGCAGCCAAGCAATACTGGAAGTCTTGTAACATCAATCTGTTAGATCCAACCGATAGTTAGGATATTGGCAAGACACGTGCACGAAATTTGGGTTTTGTCTTTTGTGGCTGAGGGGCGGCCGTAAATCCCCTAGGGACAAATTCACTGAGATTGATGAGCAACTTATAACAAGGAGGCCCGGTGCGCACCGTTAATATCAGCAGGAATGATAGTAAAGTAACAAGAAGAGCCTCAAAAGCTTCTCCGCGCGCACGACGTTTTCCGCTGCAATTACCAGCTCGTTATCGCATACCACCCAGCCCTCAGTGGTTTGAGGCGCGGACGGAAAATGTCAGCCACAGTGGAGTTCTATTTCGAACTAAGTCTATCTGCAAGCCGACAACGATCGTGGAAGTGCGGCTTGAGTTCCCAGCGGTAAAGAGGGACGGCCCCCACGCGGAGGCCGTTTGCAAGTGCGAAGTTGTCCGCGTGGAAGAGACTCATGGTAGGGGGATTTCACCCGCCGTGGCTCTCGCGATCCACGATTACCGGCTGACGCGGAAGGGCGAGCCAAACTGAAACTGAAGCGGGCCGGCGCAGAGTGCATCCCTGCGCCAGCCCGCACGAACCACTATCCACCAAACCCTAGCCACTGTTTCTCAGATATCGTAATACAGCGCGAACTCGTACGGGTGCGGGCGCGTATTCACGGCCTGCACTTCATTCTTCATTTTGTACTCGATCCAAGTTTCGACCAGCTCTTCGCTGAAAACGTCGCCTTTGAGCAGGAATTCGTGGTCCTTCTCCAAAGCGTGGAGCGACTCTTCCAGCGAGCCGGGCATCGAGGGAACAGCCTTCATCTCCTCCGGGCCCAGATCGTAGATGTCCTTGTCCAGCGGTTCGCCGGGATCGATCTTGTTTTCTATTCCATCCAGCCCCGCCATCAGCATCGCAGCAAAAGCGAGGTACGGGTTACAGGAAGGATCGGGGGGCCGGTATTCCACCCGCTTGGCCTTGGGACTGGCCGAGTACATCGGAATGCGGCAGGCCGCGCTGCGATTGCGTCGTGAGTAGGCAAGGTTGACAGGCGCTTCGAAGCCGGGCACCAGGCGCTTGTAGGAATTTGTGGTGGGAGCAATCAGGGCGGCGAGCGCCGGGGAGTGCTTCAGCAACCCACCAATGTAATGCAGGGCCAACTGGCTTAGTCCCGCATAGCGGTCACCGGCGAAAAGCGCCTTCCCGTCCTTCCACAAACTCTGGTGAGTGTGCATCCCGGAGCCATTGTCCTGGTAAATCGGCTTGGGCATAAAGGTGACCGTCTTGCCGTACTGGTAGGCCACGTTGCGGATGATGTATTTGTAGATCATCATGCCATCCGCGGACTTCAGCATGGAATTGAAGCGCTGGTCAATTTCCGCCTGTCCGCCGGTAGCAACCTCATGGTGATGGCACTCGATGTCAAGTCCCGCCTTTTCCATCGCCAGGACCATTTCACTGCGCAAGTCCTGATAGTGATCGGTAGGAGGAACCGGGAAGTAGCCTTCCTTGTACCGGGGCCGGTAGCCCAGGTTGTCCTTCTCGCGGCCGGAATTCCAACGGCCCTCCTCGGCATCGATGTAGTAATAGCCATGCTGCTGCGCCTGGTCAAAGCGGACGTTGTCGAAGATAAAGAATTCCGCTTCCGCCCCGAAGTAAGCCTTATCGGCAATGCCCGTATAGGCAAGATAGGTCTCGGCTTTCTTCGCGATGTTGCGCGGATCCCGGACGTAATGTTGCTTGGTGACGGGGTCGATGATGTCGCCAATCATAACCAGGGTGGGTGTGTCGGTGAAAGGATCGAGCGTGTACCAACTCGGGTCCGGCACCAGGAGCATGTCGCTTTCATGGATAGCGGCCCACCCGCGGATGCTGGATCCGTCCATTCCAAACCCCTCCTCAAAGGAGGCCTCTTCCAATTCATGAATTGGATAGGAAACGTGGTGCCACAGGCCGGGTAGGTCTGTGAAGCGAAGATCAACCATTTTGACGTTGTTGGCGGCTGCAAACTCCAGTACTTCCTTGGGACTCATTCACCCCTCCATAAAAAAAGATTTTCCCCACTATCAGGAATACTTATGCACATCATAATGAAGCGAAGCGTCAACATATCCCTCACGCGGAATTTAGTCAAGCCCCTGTGAGCGCTGTATTTTGGGCGGGTGGGAGCGTTCTACGATGAGAAGGTCGCGTTGGGTGAATGATCGATGAGCACAACCGCGCGAACGCCACGGACGAATTCATGAGAGGATTCTTTCAGAACATCTTTGTTGATAAAGTGGGCAGACCCCGGCAGGTTTGGCCCGAGAAAACATCGTTTGGGTGTAAAGTGGAAGTGTCTTCAATTCTAAATTTGGCCGCAGGCCACAATACAACTGACAAGGTGCTGACGTGAAACTCACTGACCTGCGCGGGATTCTCCAGTACATTCCACAATTCCGGGAAAAGACGTTCATTATTGCTGTGGATGGCGTCATCGTCACGGATGAGAACTTTGCCAATATCCTCCTGGACGTCGCCGTGCTGCGTTCATTGAACATCCGTGTAGCGCTCGTGCACGGGGCCGCGGCGCAGATCAAGGCACTCGCCGAGAAGCAAGGTGTGCAGGCATCCAACCTCGATGGCGCCGGTGTGACCGATGCCCCGACCTTGCAGTTGGCCATGGACGCCGCGAACCGTCTCACCCACGAAATTCTGGAAGGCCTTTCGGCCAATGACCTCCGCGCCGCCTGCACGAACGCCATCGTTGCGCACCCGCTGGGAATCATCCAGGGTGTCGACCACCTACTTACGGGGAAGGTCCAGCGTGTCGACACGGAACTTCTTCAGACGCTGCTCGACCGCGGAATTATTCCTGTGCTTCCGCCCCTGGGCTTTGATGGCGACGGCAAAACGTACCGGGTTAACTCCGACAGCATTGCTCTGGCGGTGGCGGAGGCATTGAAGGCAAGCAAGCTGATTTTCTTTACCGCGAAGGATGGGCTGCAACACAACAATCAACTCATTCATAAGATCCTGGTGGGCGACTTGCAGAAAGTTCTCCATTCTGCACCCGGCGGGTTTGTGGGGGAAATGCTTTCCCGGGCTTCCCATGCGGCGGCGGCCTGTGCTGCAGGCGTGGAGCGCGTCCACATTGTTAGCGGCCGCGAAGATGAAGGGCTGCTGGCCGAAGTCTTCTCCAACGAAGGCATCGGAACGCTGATCTATGCCAACGAATATGAACAGATCCGGCCGGCCAAGAAGAAAGATATCCGGGCGATCCAGAGGCTGACCAAGAAGGCGGTGGAAGCCGAAGAACTCATCCGGCGCACGCGCACCGAGATTGAGAAGAATCTGGTCGACTACTACATCCTGGAAATTGACAAGAACCCGGTGGCGTGCGTGGCTCTGCATATTTATCCCGAGCAACTCCAGGGCGAACTCGCCAGCCTATTTGTGCATCCGGCGCACGAGAATCAGGGCCTGGGACGAAAGATGATTCAGTTTATCGAAAATAAAGCTTGCGAGGCCGGCATGACGGAACTGATCACCCTCTCGACGCAGGCGTTTACTTACTTCCAGTCGAAGGCCGGCTTTGTCGAGGGTACACCGGATAACCTTCCGCCGGCCCGCCGGGCAAAATACGACCAAAGCGGACGTAACTCGAAAATTCTGGTGAAGACGCTGAAGGTTTCTGGATAGGCAAAACGGAGATGGGCCTTCTTCGCGCCGCAAGGAATCACTGAAAGCTATTCCTCAGCTAGAAAGTCGCCTCTCGTCGTCACGCAACGCCCCTCATCACTCATTCACATGCACGACCTTGGCCGGCGGGAAACCGTTGAATGACGTGCTGCTGGCGGGCCGTTTCGTGTTGCGGGCCTGCATTCTTCATTGCGGCACCACGGAACGAGATATCGAGACGATGCTCGCAGCCGTGCAAACCGCAGCAATGCAAGTCATGAGTCACTGAATCACGTTCGAGAGTGCTTTCGAGCCCTAGAAGGTGCGAAAAAAGCGAAGCCGCGTATTGCCCCAGATTGGCGCGGATCAAAACTTAGTCTTCACCTGCGTTGATCCGCGTTCTTCCGCGGCTCCGAATATTTGTCCACCGCTTTCCAAAGGGATGGACGCCCATGCCGGCAACTTCTCCTCCTGGCCTGCGGGCGGCGTGTAACAAACGTGTAACATGGCAAAAAGGCAGGCCCAAAAATCCATTGACACTTTTCTAAAGTTTTTGCTACGGTAAAAAACTCCCGTGCGAGAACGAAACTTCATGTCCTGAGGCCGGATTTAATCCTTTGAGACTCACACACTGAATCCAACCCTCAAGGAGAAAGCAGGAAGCGGAATGTTCGTAGCAAAGCGGATGTTCCTTACTAAAGGTGTAGGAAAGCACCGCGAAAAACTGACCAGCTTTGAGCTGGCGTTGCGTTCCGCGGAAATTGCTCAATGCAATCTCGTGCGGGTTTCCAGCATTTTTCCTCCCCGGTGCAAAATGATTCCCCGCGCCGAGGGTGTGAAAGAACTGAGGCCCGGGCAAGTGACGTTCGTAGTGATCAGTGAGAACTCGACGCGCGAGCCGCACCGTTTGATCGCCGCGTCTGTGGGTGTCGCCCTTCCCAGTGACCGGAATACCTTTGGCTACCTTTCCGAGCACCATTCGTTTGGAGAAACGGAAGAGGTGGCGGGGGAATACGCCGAAGAACTTGCCGCTGAAATGCTTGCCACCACGCTGGGCGTTGAGTTCGATTCCGACCGAAGCTGGAATGAAAAAAAGGAGATCTACCAGATCTCCAACAAGATCGTCCGCACGATGCACATCACGCAATCGGCAATCGGTGACAAGCGCGGCCTCTGGACAACGGTGCTTACTGCCGCCATCTTGCTGGGAATCGATGAGTGATTGATTGGCGAGCCACACTCATACGTCCACCCTCCTGACCGCTGCTTGCCATCCCAACCGCAAGGCCAAAGACTGTCGAATCCATAGGGGGCGAAATGCGCAAAAGTGAAATTCTCTCCACACCCACCCGGCCACTGAAGATCGATGGCAGCAAGAGTGTCTCAGCGTTACTGGAAAAGATGCAGG
>JBKQVI010000358.1:0-31162 GCA_052139985.1 Terriglobia bacterium | reverse complement strand
CCCGCGAAGCGATTGCCAAGTTTGACTACGCTTATACCGATTGCATGACGTTCTCAGACGACCGGGGCGTGCGCCGGCGCTTGTGGATTGCCGAGGAGGTAGGGGAAATTGGCGACCCCGAGCAATTCATGGAAATGTTTGTCAGCCGCATCGTTGGCATCTTGAATACCGAACCCATCGATATCCACGCCAATCCCACGTTCTTGCCGGACGTCATCGCCCACGACTACGATCGCCTGTGGACTCCGGAACGGATGCAGAAGGTCATCGATGCCGCCAAAGCCAACGACGTGGCGATTGAGATCAACAATCGCTACCGGATTCCGAGCCCGGCATTCATCCAGCGCGCGAAAAACTCCGGAGTGAAGTTCTCCTTTGGCACGAATAACGGCGACGCCAACCTGGGGCGCATGGAGTATGCTTTGGCGATGGTCAAGCAGTGCGGACTGACGTGGCAGGATATCTTTATGCCGAAGCCGGACGGCCAAAAGGCGGCGCAGCGGCAGAAGGCAGCGTGAATCGACGGACAAAAGAGATTCACCACCAAGACACCAAGGCACAAAGAAAGGCAGAAATAGGGAACAACAGGCCTGATAATCTTCAATTCTCATGATTTTTCCTTGGTGTCTTCGTGCCTTGGTGGTGATCCGGTTTTGTTTTGAACAAGGGTGAGCGTATGGGCTTGTTTGGGTCGAAGTCGAAGAAACTAAGCGCCGCGAAGAAGCTGGAAGGGGCCGTCCAATTCCCCGGGGATAAATCCATTTCCCATCGCTATGCCATGCTGGCGGCCATCGCGTCAGGGGAAAGTGAGATCCACTTCTTTTCCACGAGCGCCGATTGCCAGTCCACACTGAACTGCCTGAAGTCGCTGGGCGTCAAGATCGAGCGCAAAGACAACGCGGTGAAAATCGCGGGTGCGGGCCTTGACGGACTGCGCGCGCCGTCGGGCACGCTCGACGCGGGGAATTCCGGTTCAACCATCCGTATGCTTTCCGGGATTCTGGCCGGGCAGCCGTTTCGCTCCGTGCTCGGGGGCGACGCATCGCTCTCCCGCCGCCCCATGAAGCGTGTGGCCGACCCGCTTACCCTTATGGGCGCCCGCATCAAAACGGCCGACAAAGGCTGCCCGCCGGTCGAGATTGAAGGCGGCAACCTGCATGCCATTCGCTATGAGATGCCGGTAGCAAGCGCGCAGGTGAAGTCCGCTATCCTGTTGGCGGGTCTCTTTGCCGAGGGCGAAACGGAGGTGGTGGAGAAACTCCCGACGCGCGACCACACCGAAATCGCCTTGGAGCAAATGGGAGCCGATATTGGCCGTCACCAGCGAACCATCGCCGTACGCGGCCGCGCGCACCTGGAAGGGAAAAAGCTCTACGTTCCCGGGGACATCTCTTCCGCAGCGTTTTTCATCGTGGCCGGGCTGATGGTGCCGAACTCCAACTTGATGCTGCACAACGTCGGCCTGAATCCCACCCGCACGGCGCTGCTGGACTTGCTGGTTCCCATGGGCGGTCGCGTGAAGGTAGTGAACCTCGAGATACTCAACGGGGAACTGCTCGGCGACCTGCACGTCGATGCCAGTCAACTTGCAGGCGGAGAGATTCCGCAAGAACTGGTTCCGGGCCTGATCGACGAACTGCCCGCGCTGGCGGTCATGGGCACGCAAACCGACCAGGGATTAACCTTCCGGGGCGCGGCGGAACTGCGCGTGAAGGAGAGCGACCGCTTGGCGGCAGTGGTGGAGAACCTGCGCCGCATGGGGGCCGAGGTGGAGGAATTTCCTGACGGGCTGCGCGTGGCCGGCCGTCAAAAACTGCGCGGCGCGGAAATCGATCCGCACGCCGACCACCGCATTGCCATGGCCTTCGCCATCGCCGCTCTGGTGGCCGAAGGTACCACCGTGATCAAGGACAGCTCCTGCGTGGATATTTCCTTTCCGGATTTCTTCGAGACGCTCCAGCGTGTAGCGGGTTAGCCTATCCCCCTGACAGTCACTTCTCCTTCCAGACTTCTGTGTTTACCAGATTCGCTGGGCGCTGGCCCGCCAGGGCGGTGAGCAGGTTGTCCGCAGTAAGCATAGCCATAGCCAGGCGCGTCTCACTGGTGGCGGTGCCCATATGCGGACTAACGACCACGTTGGGCATGGCGAGAAGGACGGGATCGATCTGGGGTTCAAATTCGAAGACGTCAAGGCCCGCGCCCGCGATCCGTTTCGACCGGAGCGCCTCAACCAGGGCGGCTTCCTCCACCACCTTGCCGCGAGAGGCGTTAATAAGAAAAGCAGTGGGTTTCATCAGAGCGAATTCGGCCCGGCCGATCAGGTTATGGGTGTCGGGAGCGAAAGGAACATGCAGGCTCAGGAAATCCGCTTCGCGCAGAAGCGTCGCGGCATCCACGTATTGGGCGCCAAGCTCCTTTTCAACCTCCGGCGTGGGGCGATTTTGGTCATAGTACAGGATGCGCATGGAGAACCCGCGCGCGCGGCGTGCCACCGCCTGGCCGATGCGTCCAAAGCCATAAATGCCCAGGGTTTTGCCCGAGGGATTAGTGCCCCACATACATCCCCACGTCCAATAGCGCCATTGGCCTTCGCGGACGAAGCGGTCAGCCTCTACAATCCGTCGGGCCACAGCCATGAGAAGCGCGAAGCAGAGGTCAGCCGTCGCCTCTGTAACCACACCGGGAGTATTGGTTAGCATGACGCGGCGGCGCGTGCAAGCTTCCACGTCAATGTTGTCGTAACCGACTCCCACAGTGCAGACCACCCGCAGGCGCGGGGACTGCTCCAACAATTCCGCCGTCACCTGAACGCCGCAGGCCACCAAGCCATCGACGTCCCGGCAAGCTGCCGCCAGTTGGTCGGGGGGCATGCGGACGTCCTCCGGGTACACCGTGACCTCGCATTTCGTTGCCATGCGCTCGACCGACGCTTGCGGCAGAGGGCGGGTAATAAAAACTTTAGGTAGGCTCACTTGTTTCTCCCAAAAAGAATTGAATTAGGGGTGATATCATAAGCACGCAGGGAGGTCAATTCCACAATCGAGGGCGGAGAGCGGACGCCACCGCGGCGATAATCAAAGAAGTAATGGTGGCAGCGGCACTTTCCTCCGGCCCATCTCTGGAAGTACCCTGGCACAGAAAGATGGAAGGGACCGTTGTGTGCGGGCGCGGTCCGATGTATATTACCGCCCGGCAATTCAAGACCGAAGTTCGCGCTCCGGCGCTTGGCATCCCTACCGCCCCCCGGATGAGAATTTCACAAATAGGAAATTGGAGGATCCCCTGGATGAGTGGTGAAATATCAACGGGAGTGGACGAAAGAGTAGAGACGGCAATCGCGGAAAGAGTGGAAACGGCAACGTGGCGGCCGTTTCGCAGTATGCGGATGGTAGGGGTCGCGTTCGGATTTTGTTGCTACATGAGCTTTGCCGCCCTCTACTTCTTCAGGCCCACCAACCCGGTCATTTCCCTGGGTCAGGCGCGCTTCACTGTTGATGCCTTGCTGGAAGTGGCATTCACTCTCCTGGCGCTGCCCGCCTTCGGCATGGCTTACTTCCATGGAGTCAGGCACTATGAAGAAAGTCCGGATTTCGCCCTGCCGGAGTGTGCCATCGACTTTATGTTTGTGGCCGCGCTCGCCTGGGTGGCTGTGGGAAACGGCATCCATCTTACCGCCAAGCTTAACGAACAAATAGTTTCCACCGTGAACGAAGGCTCCGTGTTGGGAATCAAAGCCAACTTCCACTGGATCCGTCAAGTGGCCGGCCATGTCGTTCCCCATATTGGCTGGCAATTGCTGTTCGCGGCACTCATACTGGGGCAACTCAAGAGACCCCATTTGGGGTGCAGGCCCCGATCATCGGTTTCGTTTTTCGGGACTCTCTTCGGACTATTATTCGCCCACGGGGCCATTGCTGGCAGTTGCACTCACATCGGGTTTGCACTAACGGCCATCTCTTGCCTCGTTTTTTCCTATCTGGGGTACAAATCGAAGTTACTGTCCGGAGAACTTCCGATCCTGAACTTTTTCTTTTCCGGCCAAGTTACGTTCCTCCTGACCATGGTCATCTACTGGGTAGTCTTTCACAGCCAGCCGATATGAGAGGTGGAGGATGACAACGGGGTTCTCGCGCTCAGTCATGGTGTCGGCCCCGCGGTTTACCGGTCCGCCTGACAAGCCCCGATCAGGATTAAACCCTTTCTACGAATCCTCATTTCCGCGGATAATCACCCCATGCGGATCGCGCTGTTTTCAGAAGCCTTCGCGCCCCAGATTAACGGGGTGGTGAGAACCCAGGCTGAGCTCGTCCGCTACCTTCGCCAACGTGGGCACGAAGTTCTGCAAGCGGTTCCTTCCAACAGTGTGAACCCCGGAAACGAACTGGTGGTGAGATTTAGGGCCATCCCCTTTCCACTCTATCCGGAAATGCCGATCATTCTTCCTCACTGGAGATTTCATCGCCGGGCGTTTGCGCAGGTGGAAGCCTTCAAGCCGGACTTGGTTCACTTGATGAGCCCGGGTGTTCTGGCGTATTTCGGGCAGGTGTGGGCCAGGCGGCACGGATGTCCCGTGGTGGCCTCCTACGAAACGGATATCATTCATTACATGCACTATTACGGCTTCGCCAGATTCGAGCCTCTGCTTTGGCGCTATCTGCGCTGGCTGTTTAACAATTGCCACCACACTTACACCCCTTCCCGGGTGACGCAAAATCAGTTGATCAACGGTGGCATTCGCGACGTCCGGGTGTTCGAGCGCGGCGTGGATGACGTGCAATTCCATCCTGGCAAACGCCGCGAATCCGTTCGCGAATCATATGGTGTTGCACCTGGCGGAGTGTTGGTTTTGTATGCGGGTCGGATATCAAAGGAAAAGAGTTTGGACGTTTTGTTGAAAGCCTTCCTATTATTGGATGGGGAACATCCCACGGCACGCTTGGTGGTGACGGGCGATGGGCCCGAGCGACGGGCTTTAACCAAGCGGTTTAAACATCCAGGCATAACGTTTACAAACTGGAAGAGAGGTGAAGAACTGGCCACGCTGTTGGCCTCGGCGGATGTCTTCGCTCTCCCCTCGACCACGGAAACCCTGAGTCTGGTCTCGATGGAATCGATGGCCTCGGGCGTACCTGTCCTGGCTATGAACGCCGGAGGGGTTCGCGACGTGGTACAACATGAGAAGACCGGCCTTCTGGCTAATTCGGCGCAAGAGTTCGCGCGGGGGCTTCAGCGTCTGATCGAGGATGTCCCGTTCCGCACGGAGCTGGGATTGAACGGCCGCAGATACGCCGAAGGCAAGACGTGGTCCCACGCATTTGCGAGCCTGGAGCGGAACTATGTCGAGGCCGTGGCGGAAAGGCACGAAGTCGCCAGCGTACGTTTTTGAGGTCACGCCCCGGCCGAGCCATTTTTCATCGCTCCTCTTGACGCCGGGATAGTGTTGCTGGGAGAATTCCCGATCGGGGGTTGGATGCCTATTGAAATCCTGTTCATTTTAACGCTGCATGTGTTGGCGGGCACGGCGTTTCTGATCCTCGCTCTTCGAGATCGGCTGCCGCTCTTGGAATCGCTTCAATGGGGTGGGATAGGCTTTATTTCCGGACTCGTCGGACTCATCGCCCGCTCCCGGATGGATCGCCGTCATGTCCGCTACATGCATATTGTGCAGGATACCTGCCTCAACCTCGGGTTGGAAGTCATTGCGGTCTTCGGCCTGCCTCACCTTCTAGGTTAGTAGTGACGCAATCTCCCGACCCAACAGTCAGGCACCAGCGGGATGTGCTGACCCAGATGTTCAGAAAGCCGCTTGCTTCCGCAGAAAATCTTCTAGTTCGGCGAATGTTGGGGCGGAATCGGCCGCGCCCAAACCGAGCGTGGCAAGAGCTCCGGTGGCATTGGCATAGCGCGCCGCCCGAGGCAGGGATTGGTTCCGGCAAATGGCGGCAAGGAATCCTGCGGCAAAGCAATCGCCCGCGCCGGTCGTATCCAAAGGCCGCACCGCAAAACCCGGCGAAGTGAACGACCCCTGGGGTGAATCCACGTAGCAACCCGCTGCTCCCAGCTTGACGACGACGGTAGCTACCCCCAATTGCCGAAGCCGGCTCGCGATCGCCGTAGGCTCAGCTTCCCCGGTTAGCTGGCGGCCCTCTTTCTGATTGGGGAAAATGAAGTCGGTGTACTCCAGGGCAGGTTGAAGGGTCTTGAGCCACCGTCCGCTGACATCCCAGCAGATGTTCACGGAAGTCAGGCACCCCAATTCGCGAGCTCGCTTGAGTGCGGGCGCAAGGCCTGCTGCATCAAATGCCGGAAGAGCGAAGGCGCTGGCAAAATGGACAATCCGAGACTCCCCGATTTTCCCCCAATCGAGGTTTTGACCCGAATAAGAGACGTTCACGCCGCGCAAGTGGAGGAACCGGCGCTCGCCGCTTGTTTCGACAAGCACAATCGAGGTGGACGTCTTGGCGCCGGACAGTATGTCCATACCCGCGTCATCAATGCCCTCGGCGCGGATCCGGTCACGCAGGAGTTGGCCGAATCGGTCGTTGCCGATGGCGGTAGCAATGCTCACCGATACCCCCAGGCGAGCCAGTGCGATCGCCGTGTTGACGCAGTTGCCGCCGGGGCCAAGCACCACGTCCTCAAGCGGTTGACTGGTACCCGAAGGCGCAAGGTGATCCACCGGTCGCGCCAGCACGTCGGCCACCGCGTTACCAACACAATAGACGGAACTTTTCATAAGCTATGACCTCGCCCTTCCGGGCGGCGACTGATGGGTAATACTCTCGCCGGATGGTTTTCGTCCGGGTCCACTCCCAAAGTGCGGCTCGGCAGGTGATTATACGTGACCGCCCCAAACCGACAAAGGTGCGAATCTTCACGTAGATCGGACTCGGAATTGCTAACAGAATCTGCTGGCACCCGTTTCGTCGTTTGGAATCATCTCATAGACGGGAAAGGCGGGCCATTTTGCGGTTGGCTGGACTAGAAGTCCATGGTTTTTAAGGTATTTAGGCCGTCTTTGCTTGACGTCAAATTTTCCTGTGTGCTATTATGCACCGCTCTTATGGTTTATCCTCAAGCTATCCTAGGACAATTTTCCCGCAATTGAATTAGGGAGAAGACAAATATAACCCACCTTGGGGTACGAAGAGGAAGTTTCGGTCGGAGGAAATCCAATGCATGTTTTTCCAATTGTCAGTTTATGTGTGCTCACATTAATTCTGTCTGATTCAGTCCAAAAGGTTACGCGGAACTTATTTTCCGGCGCTTGGGCACGCCGCGGTTCGATTGCCAAGGCGTTGGCGGCGGGTGTAGCCTTCCTGGCGCTTGCGACCCCAGCGGCGTTTGCCGCCGGTGGCGAGGAGGCGGCTGGCGAAGCCAACCTTAAGCTCCCCGACCTTTCCCAGGTGCAGTTCATGGGCGTGGACGGCCATAAACTGCTGATGGTCGGCATTCTCTTTTGCATCTTCGGGCTACTGTTCGGATTGGTTATTTACAGCAGTTTGAAGAACTTGCCTGTGCACCGCGCCATGGGAGAAATCTCCCAGTTGATTTGGGAAACCTGCAAGACCTATCTGGTGACGCAAGGTAAGTTTCTGCTGTTGCTCTGGGTGTTCATTGCCGCCATCATCCTGCTTTATTTTGGCGTGCTTCTTAAATACGAAGCACTTCGGGTGCTGGTCATCCTCCTGTTCAGTCTGGTGGGAATCGCCGGCAGCTACGGAGTGGCATGGTTCGGCATTCGCGTTAACACGTTCGCCAATTCCCGCACGGCTTTTGCCAGCCTGCGCGGTAAGGCCTACCCTATTTTCCAGATTCCGCTTCGCGCCGGCATGAGCATCGGCATGATGCTGATCAGCGTTGAGCTTCTGATGATGTTGATCATCCTGCTCTTTATCCCCGGTGACTATGCCGGACCCTGCTTCATCGGGTTCGCCATCGGGGAGTCGCTGGGCGCTGCCGCGCTACGTATCGCGGGCGGCATCTTTACCAAGATCGCCGATATCGGCTCCGACCTCATGAAGATCGTCTTCAAGATTAAAGAAGACGATGCCCGCAACCCCGGCGTAATTGCAGACTGCACGGGCGACAACGCGGGCGATTCCGTCGGGCCCACCGCCGACGGCTTTGAAACCTATGGCGTCACCGGCGTCGCATTGATCACCTTCATCCTGTTGGCGGTGAAAGACCCGACCGTCCAGGTACAATTGCTGGTGTGGATCTTCGTGATGCGCGTCATCATGCTGGTAGCCAGCGCGTTCGCTTACTTCCTGAATAGCGCCATTGCCAAAGCCCGGTACGGCAACGCCGACAGGTTTAACTTCGAGGGCCCGCTCACTTCACTGGTCTGGATCACCTCGTTAGTGTCCATCGCGTTTACCTTCGTTACCTCGAAACTCGTCATTCCCAGCCTTATGGGTGATTCCTCGTTGTGGTGGAAGCTCGCGACCATCATTTCCTGCGGAACCCTCGCAGGCGCGCTGATTCCGGAACTCGTCAAGATCTTCACTTCCACGGAATCGCGGCATGTGCGCGAGGTGGTGACCTCCGCTTCGGAAGGCGGCGCCTCGCTGGGTATTCTTTCCGGGTTCGTGGCCGGAAACTTCTCCGCCTACTACTTGGGCTTGGCCATGGTGCTGTTGATGTCGATTGGATTCATTGTCAGCACTTTGGGCCTGGCCAGCCTGATGCTTGCCCCGGCCGTCTTTGCCTTCGGGTTGGTGGCTTTCGGCTTCCTGGGGATGGGACCGGTAACGATTGCCGTCGATTCCTATGGGCCGGTTACGGACAACGCCCAATCGGTTTATGAGCTTTCGCTGATCGAGCAAGTGCCCAACGTAAAAGCCGAGATCAAAAAAGACTTCGGCTTCGAGCCAAACTTCGATCGTGCGAAAGATATGTTGGAAGAAGGTGATGGCGCGGGCAACACCTTCAAAGCTACGGCCAAACCGGTGCTGATCGGCACCGCGGTGGTCGGCGCCACCACCATGATCTTCTCGATCATCATGGCGCTCACTCACGGCCTCACGGAAGACGTCACTAAATTGTCGTTGCTGCACGCTCCCTTTTTCCTTGGACTGGTTACCGGCGGCGCGGTGATTTTCTGGTTTGCCGGCGCGGCCACGCAAGCGGTTTCCACGGGCGCATATCGCGCCGTCGAGTTCATCAAAGCCAACATCAAACTGGAAAGCGCCGAAAAGGCTTCGGTGTCGGACAGCAAGAAGGTGGTGGCCATCTGCACGCAATACGCGCAGAAAGGCATGCTCAACATCTTCATCGGCGTCTTTTTCGCCACGCTGGCCTTCGCCTTCCTGGAGCCGTTCTTTTTCATCGGCTACTTGATTTCCATCGCCATCTTCGGTCTCTACGAGGCAATCTTTATGGCCAATGCAGGCGCCGCGTGGGACAACGCCAAGAAGATTGTCGAAGTGGAATTGAAGCAGAAGGGCACCCCGCTGCACGACGCGACCGTCGTGGGCGATACGGTGGGCGATCCGTTCAAGGACACGTCTTCCGTGGCGCTCAACCCCGTCATCAAATTCACCACGCTTTTCGGCCTCCTGGCGGTGGAATTGGCCGTCAAGTTGACCGCCACCAACGGCTCAAGCTTGACGCACATCTTGGCGGCAATTTTCTTCGCCGTGTCGATTTGCTTCGTCTACCGGTCGTTCTACGGAATGCGGATTGGCGGCGTTTGGATGGGCTCGAAATCTGAGGCCAACAAAAAGGCAGCCTAAATCCTTTGCAGGCACGCCGCTCCTTCGGGCGGCGTGCCCGCAAGCTCAAGGCTTGGATGTATTGGGGAAATCGCCGCAAGGTCGGGGTTCAATCCCGCCGAAAGAAACCCTTCAGAATCCCTTCGTTTCGTCTCGAATCTTCTTTGCCAGCTTCTCGATCTTTTCCACCCGATTGACGACTTCGGCGGAAAGAACATCCACGTTCGGCTTACTCAGTTCCTTACAGAGTTCCTTCGCCAGGGCGGCCATTTCCGCGGCGTCATTTTTCGATTTTTCAAAGTTGGCACGCACAATACTTTGCTTTTGCTTCGGACTCAGCGACGGAAGGATGTCAGAATCGGACGAGGGACTACTCGTTAGCATGTCATGTGGAGAACGATTCTGTAACGGCGACACCGAGCCTTGAGCCAAGGCAAGAGCTGGCATGAGGAAAGTAACGCTAGCAAGCAGCGTCAGCATCACTCCCCGCCGCCCGGCCAGCCAGCCACACCTCATTTCGACTTCAGTCCTCATTAGCCTCTCCCTTGATCTTCTTTGCCAGTTTCTCCACCTTTTCGGTCTTTTGGATGACATCAATCGGGAGGATATTGACGTTCATCTTGTTCAGCTCATCGCGGAGTTGGTCAGCCAAGGTCGAAAGTTCTGCCGCATCGGTTTTCGTCTTCTCGAGTTTGGACTTCTTAGGATCGTCTTTCGGCTTGGAAGTAGGCGGCGCCGCCTCGTTATTCACCACAGCCGGAGGAGGCGGTCCATTGTTGAGGAGAGCGGTATTCTGCGCGCTTCGCCCCGGTATGGTGAACGGCCAAACTAAAGCGATAAGAAACCCCACGCCCCAGCGAAAGGTGAACACAGTTTGTGCAGGATGAGATCGCGTCATGACCCAATCCCTTCGTGACCGCAGCGGAGTTGGCGCCAGGTCACCGACAGCCCTTATTTGTGGATTGTAGCGCTCCCTCCTGCCGACTGCAATGGAAGCTTGAGTGGAGAGTGGGCGGCTGAAAAATGTGCCGCAGCCTGGAAAGCCGCTCGCGGGGGATTCTTGTCCAGAGCAGGAGGTCCGCATGGAGGGTCGACCTGCGGCTTCGCCGCTTGCTGTGCGAAAAGGCTCCGAAGCCGTGAAAAATCATGCTGTTCACCACCGAGGCGCAGAGGCGCAGAGAAAAGAGTCGATGTTCTTCAACCCTCTGTGCCTCCGTGCCTCCGTGCCTCGGTGGTGAATCTGGATTCGGAGTTTCTTTCTCAGCTTCTCCGCCTTTTCCTGGAGTTTCAACTTTTCCAGAGGCGCAAATCAACCCCGCCTAGCGAGGCCCCCCGGCCCGAAACAATTCGGCGGCAAGGCCGTTTGAACGGCCAAGTGGATTGCCGTGCCGCACACGTGGGCTTTGGGTCCGTTCCCATACCTTTAGTGATCTCATCGGCCGTTCCATTCAGAACGACAATCTCGCGGAATCTTTCGCGGGAACATCGTATGCTTTGCGGTAGGTTGGTGACGAGAGTATGATTCGCAATCGTTATTGTCAGGCTTTTGCATGGGGGATGAGATGCGGCTGCAACTGGTCCGATGGCTGACGATGGTTTTCTTAATGTATGGGGTGGCCGTAGCACAAACGAAGAAAGATGGGACAGCTTCGATTGCCGGCGTGGTGCGGGGCACCGAGGGGGTTTCTGTCGTGCTCCATCTGCAGCCTGTGAATGACAATCCCGCGCGCTATTATGACGGCTACGAAGTTACAGCAGAAAAAGATGGCAGATTTTACTTCGCCGAGATCAAACCAGGGACTTATCGGCTGACGGCAGAGGCGAGCGGGTTTATGTGTGCCACGCCCGTCCGTGGAGCCGACGCGCCAATCACTCTGCATGCTAACGAGAAACGCAAAGGAGTTATGATCGCCTTGATACCTCGGCGTGTGCTCTGCGGCCGCGTGACGGAAAACGGCATACCCAGGAAAACGTGGATGAACGCTTTCCTCTACAAACCGGAGTTCGGCACGCTCTCCCAGCCATTGGTCTCATCTGTCCCGAGCACAGGCGCGGATGGCAGCTATCGTATTACGGACCTTGCTCCGGGAACTTACTACTTGCAAGGCTATACGACGTGGTATCCGGGTTCGTTTAGCTTCAATGGTGCAAAGCAGGTTATTGTGGACGCGGGCAGGACGGAGTGCTCCTTCGATATCCCATTGCAGTACGCCGGATGCTATGTAACCAAAGTGAACGGGCGGATCGCGACATCCCTCGCCAATGACAATGGGCAATACCAAGTGAACTTCCTGGAGCGGAATGCCGCTGGTGGTAATATGCCGACTACAGTGGGCAGCAATCTCAACAGTGTATATAAGGCCGGCGACAACTTCAGTGCTTCAGTGTGCCCAGGCGACTACGATGTTGTGCTGAGCGATCAGGAGAGAATCGACTCGTGGCGCGAATTTCCGTCCCATAAGGTAGTTTTCGACAACCAGCATATAACAATCGGTCCGACAGAGATCGACGGCGTGGTGTTGACACCGCATCCCATGGCGTCAATCGCAGGCGAAATCCATTTTGAGGGAATGACCACCTATGCGAGCTGTCCGGGGCTGGGTGGTCAGCAGATACGCATTCTGAGGGAGGGCGACGGACAATTTCAATCCGTCGTTCTGAGCAATAAGAACCGCTTCGAATTTCAGAATGTCGCGCCGGGAAATTACAGACTTTTTCTTGGCCCCTATCTGCGGGAGGCCATCTATGTAAAATCCATTCTGGTGGACGGCGAAGCAGCCGATGGCCGCCGCTTCTCGATAAAGCAGGCGAAGCCAGTCTCGATGGAGGTGACGCTAAGCGGCGACATTGCGCAGGCGGACGGGCACGTCTCTGCCGATCTGCGCAGCGAACCTCGCTGGGAGGTAGCATGGACAAGGCCGAAGGGGGCCGTGGCCGGAAAGGTTCTCGGGGACACGAAGCATGGCTTCACGCTGAAACTGCGCTCGGCCCGCTACAATTCTAACGCCTCCGCCGAGTACACAGAACGGGCCGCATCCGACGGCAGCTTCCACTTCGATTCGGTCGACCCCGGCGTGTACACGTTGCGGGCGGAGAGTGGGGCCTCGGTCGAGTACGAATACGGTGCACACGAGGCGGGTGAGCGAGGCGCGCCAATCATTGTCGCCCGTGGCGCTCGCGTCGAGGGACTTACGCTCGCGCCGCCGAAACTTAGCACAATTTGCGGCAGAGTTACCGATGCGAATGGCGTCCCACAGACGGATACGAGGATCTTCGTCGAAACGTTCTATGGCAACTACCTGCGGGGAAGCAAGGGAATTCCTGAATTGTTAACGGATGCAGACGGCCGCTTTCGCGCAGAAGGGCTTCTGCCGGGAGAATACTTCCCAGCGCTTCCCTATGGTGGACCGCTCGTGTACTTTTCCAACGATGGCAGTCTGAGTGCAGCGACACCGGTCCGCTTGCATGCTGGAGAAAATATTGGCTGTGACGGAGAAGCACCGCTGGAACTTCGCGTGCCAACGGGAATTAACAAGTTGTACACGATCTGGGGCTACGTTGTCGGCGAGTTACCGGCGAGAATGGGAGACCGCTTCTGGGTCTCCGTGGCATGGGATGTAAACACGCCCGGCACCCAGCCATATGTAGCAAGTGGGCAACTTGACGACGAGCATCGGTTTCGCATCAACGCAGTGCCGAACGGCCGATTTCTGCTGCAACTTCATAGCGCGTACGGGCCTGAGCCCCACATTTGGTCGGGCCCTTACGGTCCGGTGTCGCACCTTTTGGCGACGCAAACCATCGAGGTCCAGGGCGAGGATGTCCGGGACGTGAAGATCATGCCAATGGACCTCCCCACGGTAACCGGAACTGTGCATTTTACGAATCTTCCTGCCGACTGGAAAAAGTTCGATGTGAGCGCACAGCGCATTACTCTGGTTCCACGTATCTATGCGGCGCCCTTTTCGTCGAAGCTCTCCGCAGACGGAGGATTTAGCATTGGTCCGGAAGACGTGGGCGACTTCGAGGTCTATCTTAACCTACGACATCCGCTCTACATCCGTTCTGTCCGGCTGAATGGCCACGAAATCAGAGGACGCTACTTCCATCTGGCACCAGCAGCGTCTGGCCATCTGGAGGTTGAGGTAAGCGCTGACAGCGGGCAGCTCGACGCCACGGTTACACCCGATCCATCTCTACCTGTGGCGGAGCCGCCCGTGCGGGAGACCTGCCAGACTCAAGCTTGGCCGGAGCACCAACTAATTCTCTTTCCCGATCCGCTTTTCTCCCCGGACGCCGATGCCGATGCATCAGTTGAGCCACGCGTCCTGGTTGGCTACCGGTGGGGCGATGACGATTCCAAGCTGCGGATCTTGGCTGTTCCTCCTGGGCATTATCGTGCACTCGCAGCAGAACGCTTGTCCCCCCGCCTTGTCCTCGGCCGGCCGAATGATCTTAGCGACGATGAGCGAAGACTGTGGAGCGCCCTTGCTGCACTCGGCCAGCCGGTGACCGTTCAGGCCGACGCCAAAGTGGAGATCGCGCTGCCGGACAAAACCATCGACGTCCTCCGCCTGGCCGCGAGGTTTGCCGTGCCGCCTGACACGAGTTTGCTCAATACAAGGCTCGCTCCTTCGTTTTGATATGACCCACAAAACAACTGCATTCAGTCTGCCGCCTGCCTCGGGCTTGCCCTCAGCCCCCGATTGCTCCCACAGCGCGGTAACCGCGTCGATTCCCTCCTATCTAAACGGCATTCGGCCATTCATGGCTCGATGCCGATTCGGTCGTTCACTGCGCCGTGAAGACGCTGCTTGCATCCAAGGTAGGTCTCTGTGGTTTGTACTGAGACATGGCCCAGCAGGAATTGAATTTGCTCCATCTCTCCGCGTGGCACAAGCGAGCGCAAGAGCGGCGCAGGTCATGCGGAGCGAGTCTTGTGAGATTGAGCTTTCCGGCGTATTCCTTGACGACATGCCACACGACCCTTTCTGTCATCCCATTACCCCACGTTTTTCCAGCCCTGCAAACACACCGAAAGACCCTTCCCGTCACGATTCCGGCTGCCAGCAGCCAGTCGTCGAGAGTTTCCTTTACCCAGTCCGGAACGGGAACGGTCCGAATATGTCCACCCTTTCCGACCAAGTCTACGATGGCCCAGTGGTCTTCGCGCCGCTGGAGGAGGTCAAGGGTCAGTTCGGCCAGTTCTCGCCGGCGGGGCCCGCAGCCTAGCAAAACAGCAAGAAGCGCTCTATCGCGCTTACCTTTGAGGGTCTGGCTTCCTGGGGACTGCCAGAGACGGCGAGCCTCCTCCGCATACGCGAGGAGGCGTACAGCGGCAAGCCGCACGTTGATTGTTCCTGGCGCCAGTTGACGACTTTCGAGGTGGATTCGGTACCGTGTAACGACGGTCTTGTTGAACGACAGCCGGGGCTCGGAACAATGCCAGGTGATGAATTCGTTGATGGAGTGTCGATAGCCGCGTTCCGCCTCCCGTGACCGCAGGCAGCCTAAGACCGCCGCTTTCGCTTGATCCAGGTCGGGCAGTCCAAGCCTTGCTTTCGGTCGATGGCACCCTTTTCCGCTGCTCTTTTGATTTTTTCTCATGGACAACCGCCTCCTCGACGGCTGCCATGAAGAGTAGGTCCGGTCAATTTTCCATTTGCAGGTAGACGGGTATGCGGCCTACATATCACGCCTAGGAGGCGTTGAATGGAAGCGAAAGACGTCAAGACCGCCTTCCACTAGGCTGGTTAGTCGCCATATCGTTCTTGTGGCCTAGAGGTTGGCTCCGACGAGCATCACCACGGTTATGGCTGTTTACCGGCAAGTCGATCGTCTCGAAGGGGTAGCAGAGGTAAGCGTAGTTTGCTTTCCTCTGCGGCACTCTAAATCCAAAACCCAACCGGCTCATTGGCGGGCAATGAGAAAGGGCCGCGGAGGAATTCGGCTCGGACCCAAATACCTCCGCGCTACTCGCTCGCTTGCTCGCTCAGGCATATTCCCACCCTGTGTGTCGGCCCAGCAACCCGAGTCGTTAGCGTGATATATTGCACGAAGAGGATGCACTATGTCTTTGGTGCTCGCCGTTATCAACCTTTGGCTCGTGGCAGCGAACCCAAGTGCTTCAAGTCAATCGAGAGTTGTTTCACTGCCACAGGGCGAAGTAACCCGTATACAGTCGCCAGATGGAAAGTGGACATTGGTTTTCGGGTGTCCGAACGCATGCAGTCAAAGGAACCTATGGATTGAGGACAGCAGTCTGCGCATGCGACGACTCGTAAAAGAGTATGACCGGAGTTTGAGCGTTTCATGGGCACCTGACAGCAGGCATTTTTTCGTAAATGATGCATGGGGAAGTCAACCGAGGATTTTGAGGATTGGCACAACGTGCGACAAATGCGCGGCCATCGGCTCGGTCTGTTTTGCAGGTCGCAGCGCCACCAACTGCGGTGGGCAACCTCAGCGCTATGCAGGGACGACCGAGGTACGAAGACAATGAATGTGTCACCCACGACGGGAAAACCGTTGGTTGTTCTGCTAACATAGGCTGTGGCGGTCACCTAGAATTGATTTCCATGTATAATGTGCAACCATGCTGACGCGGATTTACATCGACAATTTCCGCTGCTTTGTAAACTTCGAATATAGGCCGGAGAGGAAGCAACTGCTGCTCGGACCAAATGGCAGCGGCAAGTCGTCAGTGTTCACGGCGATTCACTATCTCAAGCGGTTTGTTAAGGGCGATGACAATCTCTTCACCCAATCCACCCGCACTCGCTGGCAGGACCGTCCCAACCAGGTCTTGGAAGTTGAGGCTCTCCTGGACGGCCAGAAATATGAATACCGTGTCGAGATTCGGTTTGCCTCGGAAACCAAACAGTTAACAGTCAGCCAGGAACGGCTGAGGGTCTCTGGCGCCACGGTATTCGAGCTGGCAAACGGAGAGATTCACTTCTTTCCCAATAACAGTGCGCAAGCAACCACCGTACCATTGGAAACCACCAGGTCCGCCTTGCACTTATCGCAATTGAGCAACTCGCACGTTCGCCGCTTCGTTGAGTGGATGGACTCCGTTCATTGTTTTCGTATTGACGAGTACCCTGATGTCATGGAAGAGAGCGCCGACCGGGAAGAGCATGAACCTGGCTATGAACTCCAGAACCTCGCCGGGTGGTACCGCCACTTAGTTCAGGCTTACCCCAAGGAGAATGTAACCTTCACGAACTCCATGCAAGAGGGCTTGACCGGATTTCAAACGCTCAGATTTTCCTCCGACGAGCACGGTGGGCTCAGGCTTTGGGCTGATTTTGCGGGTCCCAAGACGGCGTCAGTGAGTTATGCACTATCTGAGCTTTCGGAAGGTCAGCGCTGCCTGCTGGCCTTGTACATGATTCTTCACTTTCTGATCGCTCGGGGGCACACCGTCTTCATCGATGAACCTGATAATTTCATTGCCCTCAGGGAAATACAGCCATGGCTGCTGGCGGCAGAGGCAGCAGTCGAAGACCATAATGGGCAACTTATCCTCATCTCCCACCATCCTGAGCTTCTGAATCAATGGGCTTCCAGCCATGGATTGCGTTTCTATCGCGAAGACAATGGCCATGTCCGGACGGAGAAATTCAAGGCCGACCCTGACGGGAACTTACAGCCCTCGGAACTAATTGCCCGTGGGTGGGAGGATGAGTAATCCGTCCAGGGTCATCGTCTTGGTGGAGGATGAGCATCAAAAAATGCTCATCTACCGATACCTCATCAGTTGCCGCTTTAAAAGGAATGAGATAACGATCTCCCCATCGCCGTCCGGCAGGGGCAGCGCCGAACGTTGGGTGCGGGAGGAGTTTGTTAAGGAAGCTGACGCGTGCCGCAACCGCCAGGCACGGGCACGGACTGCCTTGATCGTGATGATCGACGCCGATACCCTTTCAGTTCAAGACCGATTCAACCAGCTCGATCAGGCATTGCGGGAGCGTGGGAAACCAACCGTTGGTGAGGGGGAGCGAATAGCGCGACTCGTTCCAAGGCGCAATGTCGAAACTTGGATTCTCTATCTAAATGATGAACAGGACGTGAACGAAGACACTGATTACGCAGAGGAGAGACGTAAGTGGCACGAGCTAATCCCCCCGGCGGCGGAAATGCTTTGTCAGTTGACTCAATCCAAGATCGAACCGCCCGACCGTTGCATCAGTTCTCTGCGGATTGGAACCGGAGAACTGAGAGGCCTCAGATCCTGAATCTTCTGTTTCCTACAAGCCTGTACATGGTCGCTATCGACATCGAGAAGCGCTTCTCTGTGGTCTCCGTGCGCTCTGTGGTGAACCGTGTGAATTCCTCCTTCCCAATCGGGCAACCCCGCATCGCCAATGTGGAACGGCATTAGTTCGTGAGCACGCGAGTAATGAAAGCAAACGCGCGCGGGTCGTGGGATTGTCCCAGCCAGAAGAATGCCCGTTTGCGGACTTCCGGATTCCGGTTGGTCTCGGCGACTTTGATGAGCATGGGAACGCCCTGATCGGGGGGAAGCTGCGTCAGCGCGAAGACCGCTTTTTTCTTCACCTCGGTATCGGGATCATTCTCTACGGCGCTGGTGATAGCTCCGGCAGCTTTCACTCCCGCTTTGTGCGCCAGCCAGAAAAGGGCCTGCTCTCGCAGGTGAGAGTTCGAGTCGTTCCGGGCCTCGTCGATGAGCGTATCAACGGCTTCGGGAGCCGGGCTGACGGAGAGTGCGAAGATGGCGCGGTCGCGAACCTCGTCACTGGGATCGGCTTTCACGATGATGCGCAGCATTTCGTAGCCCTTGCGTCCCCGCGCCGCGCCCAGCCAGAAGACAGATTCCTTGCGCAGTTCGACGGGAGAAGACGCGCTGGTGAATTGTTGCATGGCGGCGTCGGCGGAGGGGTCGTCGGTGGAAGCAATCGCCGCCACCGCTGCTCCCTTGGAATGGTTTTCCTCATTGCCGTAGTTGCGTAGGACGTAGGTGCGCAGCAATTCCACGCTCTCCGCGGGCCGGACGTCCGCGAGCCAGTGCACGGGCATGCCGTCGGCATCCACCCGGCAACTTCCTTCGAACATCCGAACCTTTTCGATCTGCTGCTGATGGGTGCGCAGAAATATCAGCACGCGCCGGCTGGAAGGTTCGTTCGGGCCGCCAAAGCTGGTCGTGTGATTCGAGCCTTCTTCCAGGTCGGCGCTGCAAGAATTCCACCCGCGGTTCGAGTGTCCGCTTCCCTCCCCGTCTGCGACCGCCGGCACCTCATAACCGATCCACGACGGTCCGGCATCCGAGCGAGTGGCAGTAGCAATTGCGGCCTGCAATCCTGCCGAGGCTGAGGCCTGGTCCAGCTTGGCATGTACGATGTCGAGCTGCTCCCCGTTCGCAGCCAGAGACCCCAACAAGAGTGCGACGGCACTGCCTATTAGAAGTGGCTGGGTTCGCATATCCCCTCCTTATACCAAGGTGCAATCAAAGAGACATTCATGCGGGACCTCGAAGAGGTCCAATGTCATTAGCCGTGGGTGAAACCCACGGAAACGATGTCCCCGACAAATTCCCAACCCCGCAGGGGTTGAATTTAGTTTGCCGTCGCCACAAGGGGTTCGACCCCGTCGGGGTCGGGAACCTACGGGTGGGCGTGCCGATCCGTGGGTTTCACCCACGGCTAATGATATTGATCCCCTTCGGGGAACCCGGTTGCGGCCCAAAGCCGCGCTTCATGAGACGATCTCAGTAAATTTGAACGCACCTTCGTACTACTTATTCAGAATCTCCATCATGAAGTCGGTGGATTCCTTGGAATTCATAATCGACAGTTTCTCTACGGCGGTCTTGCGCAGCTCCGGGTCCTTCTCAGTTCGAGCAACGTTGATGAGCGCCTTGGCGTTGCCCTGCAGGAAGAACGCATTCATGATTTCCTTGCGAACATCGACAGATTTCTCGTTCTGGTAAAGCGCGCTGAGAGCGTCGGAGGTGCGCGGTCCCATGAGTCCCAGGGAGCGAATTGCCTCCCGCCGCAGTTGGCTATCCTTTTCGTTTTGCGCCAGCGTCACGACGCGGTCCACCTGCCCCCCTACAAACAGAGCTTTGATGATTTCCCGCTTTATCTCGGGGTTGGGCTCGTTCTGGTAAAGCTGCCAAAGCTCATTGCCCGCGCCCATCACCCCCAACTGCTTGACGGCCTCGCGGCGCAATTCCGGGTTCTTTTCGGTTTTCGCCGCGGCCAGAACGCGGTCCTTTTCGCCGGAGATCATGAACCCGCGCAGAATCGATCGCTTCACTTCCACGTCGTCGCTCGTGGCATAGATTTCGGCGAGTTCGGCCTTGCTTTCTTTCCCGCCGAACAAGGCCAGGTCCTCCAGAGCTTTCTTTTGAAGAGTGCGATCCCCCTGCCCGCGCGCAATCGACGCGATGATGGCCCGTGCCTTGGGCGATCCACTTTGCGACAGGACGAACAGGGCACGCTCCTTTACTTTGGGCGGCTGGTTACCTTGGAGAACCTTTTCGAGCAGTGGAACCGCGCGCTCCGGGTCGGAATTCATCAGCCCGTTGATGGCGATGAGCTTCAGGTCTTCATTCGACACGTTATCGGGTGAAACAGCCTCGCCCATCGACTGGCGGATTTCGACCTCCAGCGCTTTGGCGTCGTTATTCCAGTGGCTCTGCGCGTAGGACTTTTCCAGCGTACTGAGGGCGGCAAGCGCGTCCTCACGCCGCCCCAGCTTGTTCAGCGCGTAGGCTTTCCAGTAGAGAGCGCCATCGGCGTGGGCACCGCGCATCTGGGCGACCTGGTCAAACGCCGTGAGGGTATTCTGCCATTGGCTGGCATTGAGAGCGTTGGTGCCCTCATCGTATAGGTCGGACTCGCGGTCCGGTGCGGGATCGGCGGCCGGCGCGCTTGCCGCGCGCGGCGATGCCACGGCCGCCACCGCCGGGCCGGCGAACGGCTCCTGCGCCCACAACGGCGCGGCGGCCATCAATAAGGCAGTTGCAGTTATTATGGTTTTATTCCAAATTGTCATGTCTATGCCCTCTTGTCAGAAACGATGAAAAGGCGGTAGCTGCTGCTACCGCACTCCAAAGCGCCTGCGGCGCGCGGTATTCAACCTGCGTTCCCGTGGTGATACGTTTTTGCGTCGCCTGGGTAGCCACACACAAGCGGCCCATAACGGTCTTCGTATCCCGTGTCCCGTTCCCCTTGTCCCGCGCCACACCCGAACGCCGCGAGAAACACGCACTACAGCGTGCTTCGGGCTACACGCGGCCCCGCGGCTTTCTGTTTTTCCTGAGCTTGCAGCTCCACCACTCGCACCTTGAAAAGAATTCCCTGGGCGGCAATCTGCTGTTGGAGCGACGCGAGGTCCTCCGCGGAAATCTCGTTGGGACTATGCGATATGTGCAGCAGGACGCGCTCCAACTCGTCAAGGACGTTCGCCATTCCCGGCTCTCCCTCTCGCAGCGCGGTCTGCCGGTACAAGCGGTTCGACTGCACCAAATCCTGCGCCAATTGCTTCGTTTGCGAAACGTCTACAGAACCTTCTGCTTCCTGGTTCATAACCTCCACCAGCAACATCTGCGCGCGTTCCAAGTGGTCACCGACGGCAACCATCAGAATCCGTTCACGGGCGGGTGCGGAGATCGTGGCCACCGCTCGCGTCTGGCGCTGCTGCCAGAATCTTCCCGCCCAGAAGGCCACCACCAGCAGCGCCGCAACGCTTCCCACGAGCGCCCACATCCTTACGGGAAAGAAGAAACTCCAGCGCCGTTCGACCTTATCCGCCAGACGCGGCCGAAGTCGGTTCCACACTGCTGCACCATAGTTTTCGTCGCGCTCCGGAATGGGAACCGACTCGACCGTTTCGAGCGTTTGCGCCAGGGCCGCTAGCTCCCGCCGGCAGAGATCGCACGACTGCAGATGCTCTTCCGCCTGCCGGCGGTCCACACCGCCTTGTTCGTGGTAGTAGAACAAAACCAACTCGTCCTGGGTCAGATGTCGCATTTAAGAATTCACCATGGGCTGCAGCGCCTCGCGTAGTTTCTGTACCGCCCGGAAAATCGTGTTCTTGGCGGCGGTCCCGCGAAGCCCCAGCGTTTTGCCGATCTCCTCAATCGAGCAGCCATCGAAGTGCCGCATAATAAAGGCCGCGCGTTCGCGGTCGCTCAGCTTCGCCATTGCTTCCTCAACTTTCTTCTTAAGTTCGACGCTGAAGAGCAGCCGCTCGGGAGTGGGGTCGGCGGAGGGAACGGAACTGATAAACCCGCCTTCTTCTCTCCCGGGATCTTCACTGTACGGCTCCTCCTCGCGGCGCTTTGCGCGCCGCAAATGGTCAAGCGCGCAGTTGACGGCCACCCGATGCAGCCACGTGCCAAAGCTCGCCCTCGACTCGAACTGGCCCAGGCCGCGATAGGCTCGAAGGAAGGTTTCCTGCACGATGTCCTCTGCATCATGTTCATTGCCCGTCATGCGAAACGCCAGACGAAAGATGACGCGACTGTGCTGCTCCACGAGCACACGGAAGCTCTCTTGGTCTCCCGCGACCACTCGCGTCGCTCGGTCGTTTGCTTCCATCTGTCCCTTAGACTGCGTTCAAGGTTTGCGGTTAGGCGGAAAACCCTAGAAAACTCATGCTACGTTCAGCCCGCTTCCGCGAAAAGCTTGCAGCGCGGGCGCCCCATCCTGTGGCACGGGCATCTGAAGGTGTGGAAAAATAGACATTCTCACGCAAAGACGCTAAGGCGCAAAGTTTCGCAAGGAGCAAGTCCTTTGCTTTCTTTGCGCCTTCTAGGGCTTTGCGCCTTTGCGTGAAATGCTTTTGCTCGCAGAATAGTTTCACACCTTCTCTTGCCCGTGCTAGGTCATGGCCAGGATGGCACGGTGGCACGGGCACCCTGCCCGTGTCGCGAGTTTCTACATCTTCTCATGAAGCAAACACGCACACGCAGGAGTGCCTGTGCCACAGGTGTACTCGCACCTTCCCGCTCGCTATTTCCCGCCCGTAGGAAACGGGTTGCGAGGCTCGCCAGCGGAGGCAACAATACGTCATGATAACCGGAACGCGAAACAGAACCGTGGTTAGGGCGTTTGCCGGCAAGTTGAATTGCTCAGCCCCTGGCGGCAATGGATTTGGTGCCGCGTTTCAACAGGAACCGAGGCGTCGCTCTGACGAAGCCCAGCCGGGCAAAGTCCGCCACGGTCTTTGAGCCCCAAAGAAGCGATCCAGCGATGCCCGGGTTTTTGGGGTGCGATCTAACGAAGCCTAGGTTGTTGAGCCCCAAGGTGCGGCCCAACGAGGCCGGGGGTTTGAGCCCCAAAGGGGCGAAATAACGAAGCCCAGGCCAACGGCCTGGGTCAACGGAACCCCCATCAACCCCCGAGCCCTGAAAGGGCGAAATAATCTTTTTCAATCCCACAAGTACAGATTGTCGTAGGCAATTCCGGAATCGGGGAAGACCTATTTCGCCCTTTCAGGGCTGGGGGTGAAAATCGGGGGGGTAATCTAAACCCAGGCCTTCAGCCTGGGCTTCGTTATTTCGCCCCGTTGGGGCTCAGGTCAGCGGGACCCAAACCGATACCCGGAGCCCTGAAAGGGCGACCTACCCAGTCCCCCAAACCAACCTTCACTTTTCTCTCTCGCTCGTCACACGTCACTTGTCACTCGTCACTGCCTTTAAAACCGGCGGATGCTCCGCGCCACAGGCTGCCAGGGCGGACGGGCTCCCCTCCTGATTCAGGAGGGGGACGGCGCGTTCGCGCCGGGGGTGGTCGCAGGACCCTAATCCCCAACCCCTAATCCCTAGTGGGAGGCGGCGGGAGCTATGACATCGGTAAATCAGAACCATGGTCTCCCGGATTTTAGCACTCCGCTCACCGTGGGTTCTTGCTACCGGGTTTTTAGTCGCTTCCGACTAAATGAATGAACTCGGCGATTTCAGTATTGATCTCATCTTCGTGCATTAGCCGCGCTAGCCGGACGCCATCTCCAAATTCCTTCTTGAACCGGACGTCGTACCGCCGACAAACACAATCTAGCAACTCATCCCCGGGTACTATGGACAGTTTGTGAGAATTCCAAGCATTGTCCACACCGGAAGATTGTTCCTCATAGACCGTGGCCGCACGCGCCTTAATGGAGTCTATTTCTCGTATCAGCCTATCTAGTTCCTTTCCGATTCGTTCTGTGGTCGACCCCTCGTGTTGCTCCTCCAAAACCCCTTTTATCGATGGATAGATAGGTTTGCATAGAAGTTTGGCAACGCGCTTGTCAACGGTATCCTGTTTCAGCCCGTCAGCGCACTGATCAAGGGCATTTCTGATCTCAATCTCGCTCGGAACCGCCCCAGCAGCCAGATTGCCGGAGATTATTTTCTTAAGATGGATGAACTCCGCGATTGCTCGCGGGCACAAAAGGAAGTTTTCAAGTTCTCGTCCCTTGAGTATCACTACGGTCCCAGCCGCCCCAACTCGATCTTTGAGTTTGGCGACTTCTGAATCCTCCTTCTCATCGCGGTCCATGAGGAACCAGATTCTTACCTGCCGTTTGCTCAGAAAGGATATTGTCGCTTCTGCGGCGAAGTGTGTGAAGTTTCGTGCTCCTCCCATATGAACAAAGCCGACGTTGGCTTGGCCGAAATTCACGTTTAGTTTCGAGGCGCACTCCCGCAAGACATCCTCGTCGGTGGGACCTTCGACGAATACAAGTCGATCGTACATAAAGAGGGAACTCAGTCTTATTCCCAGTTCCCTCGGAAGTTGCGCTTCTGCTTCTTCCCTGTCCAGTAACTGGACCTGTGTCGATTCCGCCCTCGACACAAGGCACTGGTTCTTGCTGTCTGTGGTATCAAGAAAATTTGTCGAGTGGGTTGTTAGGAACACCTGACACGACGAACTGATGCGCTTCAGGTAACGCATCAGGCTTGTTTCCAGTGCTGGGTGAAGATGGATCTCGGGCTCTTCTACAAGAAGTATGTCTGGGTGCTCGAACTCGACGTCTAGGATCAGCCGCAGTGCCTCTCGAATTCCCGAACCGTTAGCTTCCACAAGGAAGTTACCAACATCCATCTCCGCACTCACCTCATCCGAGGCAGAATTTTCGGTGCTCCGAAACGCGTCGATCTTCACTCCCAACAGGGCCGACACCGTCTCCTGAACGCTATGAAGAATCTGGTCCCCACCCCTTGTAATCTTGAGCGAGAGCAGTTTTTCAGCTTCCTCCGGGCCTATCGGTTTACGTCGGTCCCCGAGATGGAGGACTTTCATTTTTGATATTCGGCTAACGAGGTTCGTCACGTAAGTCGGAACCGTGGCCTCTTCGCCAGAGAACGTTCTGATCTTAGCGTTTAAACCTTGCCGCTGGACGTGCTCGCCTTCTTCCTCTATCCTTGCCGCCAGCGCTTGAATTACGTCCAAACAGTCCTTCAATGATGTTGATTCACCAATTGCTTGATCGACGGCGTTACGAACTTCGCTACTCATTTTTTCCAACAAGCCAAAGCGCCTCGCAAAGGTGCGGTAAACTACACCCCTAGGCTGCTTCATCGCCTCACGGTAGCGTGTCCAATCATCAGAATCGAACCCTTTCTGTATGGCGTGAACCACCGCGGCGTCACTGAACTTCTGGTTCACAACAGATGTTCGCTGATAAAGTTCCATTGCCGCTGCTGGGCTTACACTAAGTATTATTCTCTCCGTTGGGACTCGGAGACTGCCTGACTTTTCAGTCTCCTCCAAAGAGATCTTGCTGACATAGCCAGCCCGGTGGGGCAACGATATTACCGTTATCGCGACAATCAAACGAAGGGATGGGTCAATCCCTTCAATGGCTGTTTTCACCTGTGGGGCATGCGTAATAATATCTTGTATCAGGGTGTCCCTTTCAGCTAACGAGAGCATGAAAGTCAGAGAAATCTCGATGGGGGATTCCGTCCGTTTCCTAAAAAAGTCAATTTCCTTACCTAGGGGCGGATCTATGGTTACAACGTCACCAGTGGTTATACTCATGAAGAATGCGTTGATGGCCGACAGCATGTTTGACTTGCCGGAGTTGTTCTTGCCGATCAGTACATTAAAGCTCCCGCAGTCCTCAAGCGTGCAGCTTTCGATACTACGAAATCCCTTTACACCAACCGACTCAAGTTTCATGACGGCCTCCGCGCTGGTAGGTAGCAGGTCGGGCAGAGTTGTTGCTCAATCTCTCAGCTTTTCGACGGCTCCCGAGTATACAAGCGGCGGAGTTCAAGAACAACCCTCACTAACACGGGAACGCTGTGTTGACTGTTCGTCCCGGAGGGAAACGGTCGCAGGGACCCTTTCTCCTCCCCCGGGGTTTAGGTGCTGCTACTTGGGTGGCGGCTCGACCCTACCGAGAGCCTCGTCGGTGGCCAGTTCGCGTTCTGCCGTTTCCTCTTCGGTTAAGTCCCGGATTTTTTCTGGAGAGCAAAGAGCCGCACACCGCAAACCCGGCGGTCTGCGCTACGGGCTGGGGAATTGCACGTAGCTGATTAGCGATCCTCTGCATCGAGGTTCGGCGCTCAGCCCTCCCGGCCCTGCTCGGCGAGAACCGCTTCATCCGCCGCGGGGCTCGGCGCCAGACGGGACAGGTCCCATCGCTTCGGATCCGGCTGCCGCATCACGATCAGATGGACACGCTCTCCAGGACGAAGCGCCAACGGCGTGCTCGGCTTGAGCATGCCCTTCTCGTATTCGGCCTCTACGACCCGTGATCCCATGGCGCCAGTGTATCGGGTGTGCGAGGCGTAAACAACCTGTCATGGGTTTCCTTCTCCGCGGGTTCGAGGGTGGGCAGGTGAGCGCCAAGGGGCGAAATAACGAAGCCCAGGCCAACGGCCTGGGTCAACGGGACCCCAACCGATACCCGAGCCCTGAAGGGGCGGAACAATTCTTTTCAATCCCAAACGTACCGTTCGTCGTAGGCAATTCCGGAATGGGGGAAGACCTATTTCGCCCTTTCAGGGCTGGCGGCAAAATTTGGGTGTAATCTAAACCCAGGCCTTCAGCCTGGGCTTTGTTATTTCGCCCCGTTGGGGCTGAGGCACAAAAATAGGGTGGCCTGCCCATTGACCCAGGGGAGGGAATGATGTCAGGGGAATGGTGCAGGAACCACTTCTTTTTCGGAGGGACTTCAATGATGAACCGGCGCAACTTCCTTTCATCTGCTGCGGCTGTTGCAAGTACAGTCCTGGCCAGGCCGCTTTTGGGGACAGGAACTTCCAAGTTGTCACACAAGGAGCGGGTCGATCACGCGCTGCGCGGCCAGGAGGTGGATCGTCCGCCTTTCACCTTCTATCATCATTACAAGCGACCCACGGCGCAGCAGGAAGCAGACGATCATCTGGCCTTTCACCGTGCGTATAACACGGACATCGTAAAAGTGATGAACGATTTCGATTACCCCAAGTCAAGCACCGATAAGTGGTATGAACTGAAGCCGGTCGATTCGCCCTATCCCGGTCAACTCGCTACACTCCAGCGTGTGCGCGACGGTCTGAACGGTGACGCCTACTTCATTGATACGATCTATGGTCCTTACATGACGGCGATGATTCTCTACCAAACGCAGGCCCGATTTGCCAACCTGCCCAAATCCGACGAAGCCAAAGACGAGCAGATCAAAAGCCTGCACGAGTTCCAGCAGCAGAATCCGGAGGGATGGCACACGGCGCTGGAAGCCATTACGCAGTCCACCCTCAATCACCTTCGACATGCCAAAGTGATCGGGGCGTCGGGTACGCTGGTGAGCGTCTTCAATGCCGAAAGCAAATTTGGTTCGGTCTAGGACTATGAAAAATACACTCGCCCCTACGACCAGCGCGTGTTCCAGGCGTTGGCTGACACTCCGTTAACCGTTCTCCACCTCCACTATCTCGAACGGCCGTACGTAGACCTGTTCAAGGACTTCCGCGCTCCCATCATTCAGCACTCGGTGAAAACCAGTGGAATCTCGATCGCCGAAATGCGCAAACACTACGCGCAGCCCATTCTGGGAGGTGTGGACGAGATCGATTTCCGGAAACTCACCACGGCAGATATCCGCAGGCAATGGACCGCAGCGCGGGAGCAGGCCGGCGCCAAGTACATTGCGGCTCCGGGATGCTCGGTTCCCGACGATTCAACCCCGGCGGAGCTGGCGCACTTCCCGCAGGCCATGGGAATTTAGAAGTTAATCACCGGTCGGCTGGCGCATGGCGAGCACAGCCCTGCGACTCGTGATCATCGCGGCGCGCGCGGGTGAGCCCCAACGGGGCGAACTAACGAAGACCAGGTTTTTGAGCCCCAAGGGGGCGATCTAACGAAGACCAGGCCAACGGCCTGGGTCAACGGGACCCCAACCGACACCCGAGCCCTGAAAGGGCGGGACAATCCTTTCAATCCCACACGTACCGCTCGTCGTAGGCGATCCCGTTCGCGTGTAAGAGCTTCCGGAATTCCTCTTGAAAGCTGGCCACGCGGTGGTGGATTTCCTGTTGCGCGATGTACTCCACGACTTCTTCCACGTCCGCCGCGCTCACCGAAAACGCGCCGTAACCGCTCTGCCAATAGAAATCCGCCAACCCGCGCCCTTGCGTCTTGACCCACTTCGAGGAACTGGTCTTCACTTCCTCCACGATTTTTGCCAGCGCGAGGTTCTTCGACAATCGAAACAGCGCATGAACGTGGTCGCTCATGCCTCCGACTTTCAGCGCCGGGGAGTCCTGGTTATTGAGAACCGCCGCCAGGTAGGCGTGGAGGTCTTCGCGCACAGGCGACAATAATATCGGCTCGCGATGTTTGGTGCTGAAGATCAGGTGAACATAGAGTTGCGAGAGCGATTGCGGCATGGGGGAACACCTATCTCGCCCTTTCAGGGCTGGGGGTAAAATCGGGGGATCATCTTATCCCAGGCCGTTGGCCTGGGCTTCGTTATTTCGCCCCTTGGGGCTAAATCAACGGCCCTCCGTCAGAATTAATCGCCCACTTGGGCTGAATCGACGGGCCTTTGGGGCTCAGAATAGTGGCAGGTTTCTCCGCGACCAGCAAGCATATGGACGTGTCGCCAAACCGTGGATGTGCCCTACGCTGTCGGCATACGGGCGTCAGGGCGGGGCCAACATTAATCCAGGCACGAGCATCTTGCCCGTGCTAGGTCATGGCCAAGATGGCCCTGCCACCTCGAAATGAGTCACTGCCCGCTGGCACTATTTCTTGACGGCCCAATGCAGTCCGCTGCCGCCAAAGATGTACGGGCGTGCATCCACCTGCGCGTATCCCATTCGCCGCAATAACGAAGACAAATCGTCGATGGAAATGAAATTCCGCAACGAGTCAGGAATATACGTGTACATGCGGGGACGTCCGTGCAGCAGCAAGCCCCAGAAAGCACCTTGGGCGTACAAATATCCGAGATAGAGTTTGCGCCAGAGCCCGTTCGCAGGCAGGAAGAAATCCAGACTCACCATCAAGCCGCCGGGCCGAGTGACGCGATGAATCTCCCCCAGCGCCGCGGTCAAGTTGGTGAAGTTGCGCAGGCCGTAGCCCACGAAGACGCAATCAAAAAACCCATCGACGAAGGGCAGCGACGGAGCGTTGGCCGAGACCACCTCTGTTCGGCTGCGCCTGCGCGCAACTTCAAGCATCGGTTCGGCAAGGTCAACGGCCACCACTCTCGCGCTGGGCCGCAATTGCAGTACGATTTGGGAATAGTCGCCCGTGCCGCATGCCAGGTCCAGAACCATCGCACCGTTCGGCAAACAAGCCTTCTGCACGGCGAGTTGCTTCCAGCCCCTGTCCATGCCGTAAGGGAACACGTGCGTGATGAAGTCATAGCGTGGGGCGATAATCCTGAACATTTGGCGCATCAGGCGCCAGTCGAGTCTTTCCGCCGGAGATCTCATGGGCAGCAGAAATCCCTGAGATCCCGTACTGATCGGCGCTCGCTGCTGCCCTTAGCCCCGCTGGTTCGCGACCCGTACGAGTTCGACTGGGCGGCAGCAAGAAGAAACAGCCGGATTGAAACCCTGATCGGAAATGTAGAAACTCGAGGCCCGGGTGCCATGCCCTACCGATTGCCCCAGTCCGTGAAAATTTGCGTATTGCGGTATACTATTCTCGATCCGGCAGGGAGCCAAAACAACTAAAGCTTCGTTTGGAATTTCACCCCAGTGCGAATGGAGGCCATCGTGCGGAGGAATGCGTTCATCGGTTTGTTCGTCATTGCCGTGGTTGTGGGTGCAATTCTCGCTCTTAACCACCCATCGATGCTGAATGCGGAGTCCCCCGTAAGCTGGGTCACCGTCCGCGACACCCGCGAGCAGGCATTTTCGATCGACGTACCTAAAGGTTGGAAGATTTACGGCGGGATGTTCCGCTTTGGGATGGTCGACGCGCGACCTTTTGTCGATATGACTTCGCCCGACGGAAAGAGCAACATCCGCGTCGGGGACGCCACCATTCCAGGCTACTCGACCCCCAGCCCCTGGATTCCCCGCCAAACACCGAACGTCGCCCCCTACCCCTCAGGCGGCGTGTTCTCTAAGAAGTACGGACAGGCGCGCTTCGGGACGATGTGCCAATCCCTTCAAGTGCTTCAGAGCCATGCCATGACGCCTAAGTATCACCAGCCCGGGCAAGGCATGGTCCGCACCACCGGCGGCGAGGCGGTTTTCACCTGCTCGGACAAAGGGCAGGCGATGGCCGGCTGTGTTTATGCGGAAACCCTGTTGGTGGGCACGGGAGGGCCGAACTCCCAATGGTACGTCGTGGCGCTGGGGAGCTTTCTCGCGCCAGTGGACAAATCCCAAGCGGCGGGAGAAATGCTGAAACACTCGGGAGAGTCCCTCCGGCTAAACCTGGAGTGGGCCAAAATGGAACAGCAACTCGTGGATCAAGAGACCGACAGGATTAATAACGCCACCCGGGCCAGCATGGCCATGGGCGCGGCGCAACGAGATCACCAGGCGAAGATCATGGGGATGCAACAGCAACAGAATGACAGCTTTAACGACGTCATCAACGGCGTCACCTTCACGCGCGATCCCCAGACGGGCCAAACCCGCGAAGTGCAGACACTTCAGGGCGGACCCAAATGGGTCAATGGCCGCGGCACGGTAGTGGACTCCGCCATGTCGCCCGGCCCGGCTTTCCATCAACTGGAGGTCATCAGCCGTTAGTATCCGCCGGCCGTTTGCCTTTTGCGCTCGCCGCCGGTTGGCGTTCGCCAAACGTTAGAGCATTTTGTATTTAAGTGTATACACAATATGCGAGAGCGCTTGTTTGATATGAGCATCGTCTCTTGCCCATGTATAAGCACTTAACTCGAAACCGCTCTAGCCCAAGTTCGTCACCACAGCGCCAATTTTGGTTTTTTTCAGACCAACTCTGTCCGTAAGTCATTGCGGCTCAGTTTGACCAATCTCTAAAACCTGTGTAGTGCAGACCTACCCTCTTTCACCG
>JBKQVI010000357.1:0-25314 GCA_052139985.1 Terriglobia bacterium | reverse complement strand
ATCGCTCGGGTTGGGATCGGTCAATCCTCTCCGAGGTGAACCACCGACTGGAAAGCCGGATGCGGGAAATCCGCCTGTCCGGTTTGGAGGGAGGGGGGACGGACAACCGCTTCTCCCTATCCCTATAATTCTCGATTATTCGCCCTTCAATACGATGGTGGGTTGAATCGCGCGCACGAGGCGCACCGGCACCTGCGCGGCGATCACTGCCAGCGCCACGGTCAAGCTGCATACCACCGGCAGCGTCCACGCATTCAAGCCGAGCGCGACGCCGAACAGCCGCTCCCCCAGAACCCGCGCAAGCACCGCACCCAGAGCGTACCCGAAAACCCCTCCCACCAAACCCAGGCCCGCGCCTTCCGTCACGAAAAGCCGCATCAGCAACGCGTCGGCTGCACCCAGGGCTTTCATCACGCCAATGTCCTTACGGCGCTCCAGAACGATGGCCGTCATCGTGGCCATAACGCAAAGAGCGATGATAACCAGAATCATGATGGTGAGGGAAAGCAATAGCCAGCGAATGGTTCCCAGGACTTTCCCTTCGGAGTAAACAATCTGCCGAATGGGGCGTACCTCGGTGCCCGGCAGAAGCGCGGCAAGCTGGTGGACGGCGCCTTCCACATCGCGAGTTTCACCGGGAATGCTGACCTCTACGAGCGTTACCTTGCCCGGGATCCCCAAGAAGGATTGCAGCGCGCCGAGCGGAAGAAAAATCTGGTCGTCTTCCGAGGCGCCGGTGGTGAGAACGGTCGCGATGCGAAGGGCCAACACCTGCGGCTCTGCCGTTTGCTGTGCGGAAAGGCTGGGCCTTTCCGTGGCGCTTGACCGCAGACCCACTCCCACGGCGCGAGCTGAAAGGCTCAGCCTTCCAGCCCGCGCCGTGGGAAGCAACAAATGATTATTATGAGAAACTTGCCGGAAAGGCGGAGCCTTTCCGCAGAGCGACGCAGCGGAGCCGCATGGGGTGACAGGGTCTTCCGCTACAGAAACAACGCGATGCAACTGGATGGAATCGCCCGGGCGGACGTGCAGCCGCGCCGCCAGATTAGCTCCCACCGCACAGTCGCCCGGCGGCAGGTCTATGGAAACTACTTCACCCGCTTCACGCCCGCCCGGGTTCAACCGGCGGAGGGCGCCAAAATTCGCTCCCGCCGCCACCACATTGGCAAATTCCGGTAGGCGGGGGTCGGCGGGATCGGGCGACACGCGTACCACGCCGTAAAGAATGGGCGTAAACAACGTACCGGGCATCTCATGGGCAAACTGGGCGATGGGCGCGACGGCTGTTTCCCCCAGCATGGCGCGGTTCTCGACGCTACCGCCGGTCCCCGCGGAGGCGGGTGCAACGACCACGTTGGCTCCGTAAGCACGGAAATCCTCCGTCATCTTGCGGCGCACATCGCCGTAAAGATTCAGAAGCATGGAAGTAATCGCGGCGCCCACTACCAGCGAGCCCAATGCGAGCGCGGCCTGTGAGCGCTTCACGGAGATTGCACGCCACCATAGGCGCCAGAACATGGAAGATCGGGCCATCGGGTGATCGGGTGATCGGGTGATCGGGCCATTTGGCTTACATATTGCCATTGTCAAGGCTTGTCTGTTCCGGCAAAGTGGATATCGAACCTTTTATTCGTGATGAACACCGCAACCACATCCTTATCTGCTGTCGCGCCGTGTTCCATCAGCATGCCCTCCGGAAACCAGACGAATGCTCCAGGGCCGTAGCTGCCCGCGTGAGTGACCAGTGTCCCTTCCAACACGTACATCCCATGGGCGCAGGAATGAGTGTGCCACGTGGTTACGAATCCGGCGGGGTAGCGAACCAGCCTGACCTCCATGCCGGTGTCTGGGTCCTGAAGCAAGAGTTTGCGAAAGCTGCTCTTGCCGAGGGCTGCCACGTACCGTTCCTCCCACGGCATCGTAGTTGTGTCGATAGCGATCATTTCTTGCTGCTCCACGTTATTCTCCAAACTTGTTTTTATTCGCGATCAGTCGCGCAGGGCCAAAGACGGCGAAGTCTTGAGCGCTCGGCCGAGCGGGAGAGCGCTTCCCGCCAACGTTACCAGCAGGGCTGCGGCCAAGCAGACCGGCAGGATCACCCAATGTACGCCAACCGCCGAACCGAAAACGGCGAGCGCCAAACGCCATGCCAGCAAACTCCCGAAGAAATATCCGGCCAATCCGCCCAGCACGCCGATGGCGGATGCCTCGAGAAGAAACACCGCCGCCACGCGGGCGTCAGTAGCTCCGAGCGCCTTAAACAGGCCGATCTCCGCGCGGCGCTCCAGGACCGTGGCCAGCATCATGGAAGCCACCGCGAATCCAGCCGCCAACAGCGCCGCGATGACAAGCAGCCCCATCAGAACGCCGACGCGATTCATGATTGTGCCTTCCGTCTCCGCCACGCGGTAAACGGGCCGCGCCTGCGCTTCCGGAATCGCCTGTTGAATTTGATACGCGATCGAGCTGACGTAGGGCGTGCAATACCAGCGATCGAACTCCGCCCCGGTGAGGCGCGTCACGTCGGAGCGTGCGAAGGAATCTTCCGGTTTGGTGAGAGCGCTGATTTCGATGCGCCGCACCTTGCCCTCAAGTCCTGCCCACCTCTGCACTGCTGCTAACGGCGCGAACACCTGATTGTCCTCAGGCCCGCCGGTTTCGAGGATCCCGCGGACCACAAACTCCGCTAACGGGGAAGATGCAATTCGCGAGTTGTCCGCGGCAGCCGCGGCCAGCGTCAGTTCCTGTCCAGGGTGCAGATTCAGGCGCTCGGCAAGGCGTCGGCCAACTAGCGTCCCAATAGGATCGTCGTCGCCGGGCCACTTGCCGGTGATCTTCCAGGTGGGGTGCAGTTTTTCGAGCCCGGTTACAAACACCTCGGATTTATCCACGGTCATTGCTTTCTCAAACCACGTTCCGATCACCACCACTTGCCGACCTTCGAGGGTTGCGGGCGCGTAGAGAAGTGGCGCGAAGGCCACGATGTTGTTTCGCCAGAAAATCCTTTTCAAACTTACCAGTGCGGATTCCGGCAGGAACGCCCCGGCGCCCGCAGGCCGATAATCGACGCCACCCACGGCTACGGGAAGGCTGTCCGCAGCCGGCGTGACGGAAAGGTTCGCGCCAAAAGAGCGCAGTTCGCGGCTGACCTTGTCACCCACGTCGAGTGACAACGTGGCCACTGCCGCGGTGACGGCGACTCCGAGGGCGACAGCGAAAACGCTCAGCAGCTTACGCCGGCGCCGGCGGGCGAGAGATTCCAAAACGATTCGAAAGATCATGTCAAGTTCAGCGGAAATGCTTGGCGGCGTCGGCCAGCGCCGTGGCGGCAATGTGCAGCTTGTCACCTTCAATCAGATAGTCAATGTGAATGGGATTGCATCCTCCCGCTTGGCCGATGGTGGGAACGTAAATCACCGCGCCACAATTGCGACAGATCACATTCTTTCCATCCTGGTAATAACCTTGGTGCCCGCAAATCATGCAGGCGTCGAGGCCCGCGCGCACCGTGCCCGAAGAATCCAGAATCGCGATGATCCGGACTTCCGTACCTTCCGCGTCAATCACAATTCGGTGCAGATCATGGTCGGCCAGTAGGCCGGTCGGAATCAGCGCTTCGCCGTTCTGAATGCTTATGCGCTCCGGCGGGGACATGGCGTGGGCGGTCCGCGAATAGATGAACTGCGCCGAAATCAATACGATGACCAGCAGACTCGCGGCCGTGGCGGCGAGCTTCCAGAAGCGGTCGCGGTGCCGATCGGCCAGAAGCTTGCGGCGCTCGGGCGGCGACAGTCGGCTCACCTCGGCGGCACGCGGATCGCCTGCCTGAATGCGCTGCGCGATAATCAGGAAAAGCGCCAGGGCGACGATGACGACAAAGAAAAAGGCGTCGTTGTTGACGATGGGGCCAATCAACGCCATTTCGCGGGGGCCGGAAGGCAGCACCATGGCTTCCGAAAGTTCATGCACGCCGGATACAAAAAGCTGCGCCGCGACTACGAACAGCACCAGGGTCGTGACCGTGAAGAACTTTCGCAGGTCAACCTTCACGCTGCCTTTGAAGAAAGCCACGCCCAGCGCCACGGCGAGCGCCAGGCCCAGGACTCCGCCCATGAAGTTCAGAAGCTCGCTGGTACGCAACGAGACCGCGGCGAGGAACAGCACCGTCTCCGCGCCCTCCCGGAACACCATGAGAAAAACGAAAAGAAAAAGGCCCAACGCGGCTTTGCGGCTGGCTGAAGTGGAAAGCTCCGCGAGCTTGGATTCAATTTCCTGCTTCAGTCGCTTGCCCGTTCGCCACATCCAGTAGACCATGGAGGCGACAAAGACCGCGCCCACCAGCATCAGCCAGCCTTCGTAGGCGTCCTCGACGACCTCGAAGCGATAAACCACGTAGGCCGCGGCGAGGCTGGCGACAACGGCGGACGCAAGCCCCCACCAGGCATAACGGCTCCAAGCCTGGCGGCCGGTCTTCTTCAGATAGCCCAGAACAATGCCCAGGATGAGCGCGGCTTCCACGCCTTCCCGGAGCGTAATGACGAGGGATTGAAACATGTTTAGCAGTAGAGCTTACGTCCTGAGAATTAGCAACGACTTACATCTTCGATCGTAGGTATATTCAATCGAAATGTCAATTCTGGATTGAAGGATAAGGGGTTATGGGTTGCAGGCCATTTGTCAGATGCAACTTGCTTGCAACTAAGATGGACGATCCAAGCTTTGGTAGGCCCTGAGACAGGACGACCGTCGGGTTCAGTATTTACGCAGCACGCCCACCACACGGCCTTGGATTTTCACATCGCGTGCCGGAACCAGGATGGGATCCATTTGCGCATTCGCGGGTTGCAGCCGCACAACCTTGCCATTGGATTCACGGAAGAAGCGCTTGAGGGTGGCGTCGGTGCCTTCGATCAGCGCCACCACGATGTCGCCATTGTCGGCGGTCTGCGCGCCCTCCACCAGGATATAGTCGCCGTTACAGATGTGGTCGTCCACCATGGAGTCGCCCTTGACGCGCAGCACAAACAAGTTGCCTCGGCCGCCGGTGAAATCGCCGAAGGAAAAGGTCTCCGCATTGTGAACGGCTTCCACGGGTTGGCCCGCGGCGATGCGGCCGAGCAGGGGAAACTCCATGTTCCCCAGCACCTGCGAGGGAGTAATCGCGGCCAGGGGAGTCAGCGCGACGGGATTGTCGCCATCGTCGGCCGCCGTCTTGCGTCTCCCAAACGGCCGGACCGCAGTCTTGGAGAAAGGCACGGAAGCAGGAATGGCTACTACTTCCACTGAGCGGCTTTGGTTGTACCCGCGCCGGATGAAGCCCTTTTTTTCCAGCGTCTGCATGTGCTTGTGAACGGTGGCGAGCGATGACACACCAAGGCCGGCTCCGATCTCCTCGAAGCTCGGAGAATAGCTGTGGCTATTAATGAAGTTAACGAGAAAATCGAAAACTTGTTTTTGCCGACGAGTCAGTGCCATGGCTTATTCTCCGGTGTGAGAAGTTCTCAGCTATCAGTTCTCAGTCATCCGTCATGAGATTAAAACCTTGAAACGCCAGCCGCTGATAGCTGATAGCCCTCATATTCTAGGCGAATAAAAGGCGAATAGGCAAGGGAAAATTTCAATCCCGGCACAGGATGACTTCACCGCCTCTTCACTTGGTTCTCCCCACCTGGCTTGTATCGATAGGTTTAAAGCCGATTTTCGCGGCGGGAGAACCGGGCATCAGGGTGAAGTCGCCATGATCCGGATCGCGGAAGAGCGGATCCGCCACCAGCGAGTGCACGTCCTGCCCTCGGCTTTGCCATTCCGCCAGCGATTCCTTGCCGAATTCAATCGGCTGCCCGCCCACCTGGTAATAAAGGTTGTAATCGAAGTGGAACTGGTTGTCGTCCCATGTGCTATCGAGGAGCTTACCCGTTTTCCAATACACGATGTTGTGCTCGAACGTGAAACTCAGGTGGGTCTCTTTGCGAGTGCGCCGGAGTTGTGCCTCTTGTCCGAGAGCGAAGATGTTGTTGCGGAGAATGTTTTCGCGTCCGTAGTGCTGATGAAATCCGGCATCCTGGGTGCGATAGACGATGTTGTTCTCGATCAGGATTTGGCTGCTGCCTTCATCGGTGTAGATCCCCCACCCGCCATAGTCGTAGCGCGTCACATCGTGGCACAGGTTATTCCGCTCGACGGTGCCGGGCTGGACTCCCAACGAGTAGATGCAACCCATATCGCTCAGCAATCCGCGGCCGAGGTCGTGAAGGTTGTTGAATTCGATTCGGTTGTCATGCGCGGCAGTAGGGCCGTACCCCCACGTCCAGCCAAGTGAAATGGCGGTGTAGTAGGTGTCGCTGATTTCGTTGTGCGCCACCGTATTGCCGCCACTCTGCCCGATCCATACGCCGATCGCAGCAGGGTAGACGATGCCGATGTTGTGGATATAGTTTTGGGAAACAACGATTCCGCTTGTCCCCTGCGCTTCGCTCGAAGGCATTTTGGTATCGCCGATCTTCACGCCACCTGCGGCGAGGTCGGTCATTTCATTGTTTACTAACTGGTCGTCGTGCGAGCCTTTATGAATCTCCACCGCATATTGGCCCAGATGAGCGAAATTGCACTGCTCGATGCGGCAGTGGCGGGCGCCGGCGAGTTCAACGGCGGCATGGATGTCAGAGGCGGCTTGCCAGTCCAAATAACCTTTTGGCGGCAGCGTCCAGTCTGTATGCGCGAAGGTGAGGCCGCGAAATACGATGTCATGAACGGACCCGTTGGCTCCTTCTTTGCCCTCCAAACGGATCAACTGAGTTAAGACGGGAGCAACGAATTGCGCGCGGTCTACATCTTCGTCCTGCATGGCTACGTAGGACAGCGTGCCGCTTCGCCGGTCGAGGAACCATTCTCCGGGCGCGTCCAGAGCGTCGGCGGCATTCTCCACCCAATAGCGCGCATCTTTCTCATCGCCGTAGGTCTGGCGCTGGGAGGATAGTGTGGCGGTGTTGGTGGCCGTGTCTACGTTCGTGAGGAGCAAGCGAAACTCTCCCCACTTTTCCAGTCCCACCACTTCTACGTCGCCCTGCTCAGCCCAATCGGGATGAATATCACCCGGGTGGAACTGAAAGCGCGAAGGGTCGCCCGGCAGAAACTGGCCATCGGCGCGGTAGAAACCCGTGTTCGGGGAGCGCGCGCGCTGCCGTCGTTGCCCGTCCACAAAGAGTTGGTGGAAGTACCAACTTCCCCCTTTAACGCCGGGGACTTCTACGGTCCAGGTTGGATTCCCCTGCCCGGTGTCCGCTGCTTTTGACATGCCCATAATCGCGCGCCCCCCGCTTACCACCGGCTTTTCACCTGGGTAAGCGGCGTAGGTGATGGGACACTCGGTGGTTCCGGAATCCTGCGGCTGAAAGACCAGGGTAGCAGCGAGAGTGTAAACCCCACCGCGCAAGTAAACGGTGACGGGTTGACTCAGCGATTCACGCCTTTGCATCGACCGGATGACGTCGCGAGCGCGGGTGAGCGTGGCAAACGGCCCGTCCGTCTTGGCAGGATTGGGTTCTGCCAGCGTCCCTGACCAGGAGTCACTGCCCGTTCCCGAAACGTAATAGACCGTTCCCTTCGGAAGAGGGGTTTCCGCCTGCGACGGCTGCCCACCTGCTTCCGAGGCCATCGCTTGCCACGAGGAGAAAACTTGCACGAAGGTGACAAGCAGAAGTGAGGTGACAACGAATAAGCGGAATACTAAAGTTCGCAGCGTCTCTGGGTTCCTCATAAATGGACCAATCCTCCGACGGTGAACTTAGGCCTTTATTTTATACCGTTTGCGGTACGAAAAATCCAGCCGGGGCTCGCCATTCCAGATGGCCGAAGTGCTGTTTGCAGAGGTATAATCTGCGGCGGTCATCTAGCGGTGGGCCGTGCCAGAGAAGCGGCCTAGCTTTGTTTACCAAAGGGACCAGGAGATCTCCGATGAAGAATATGACAGGCAGGCGAGCTCTGACATTCGGGAAGCCGGTTTTGAATATTACCCTAATGGCTGCGGCGCTATTCGTGTCCTTGATGGGCGTGCTTGACGGAGTGAAGGCACACGCGCAGACCGCGGAACAGGCGGGGCAGATCGCGAAGTCGCTCAGCAGTAACGCGCAAGCGGTGGTCGGGCGGCTGAGCACGCTCAACCGGTTGCCGGCGGAAGAGTGGCGGTTTCACGCTGGCGACGTGGCCCATGGAGAATCGCCGGAGCTTGAGGACTCATCGTGGCAACTGGTGAAGCCGCGCATGGAAGCTCCGCAGGAGGCGGTGTGGTTCCGGCGGTGGATTGAAGTTCCACAAACTCTGCACGGCTACGATCTGACCGGTGCGAGGATCTGGTTCAGCATTCAAGCCGACGCCAATGGCCCGATGCCGGAGATCATCTACTTCAACGGGCGGCGCGTGGCAATGGGCGATGATCTGGAACCCATTGTACTCTTCGACAGTGCGAAGCCCGGAGACAAGGTCCTGGTGGCCGTCAAACTACTCCACACCGTCGACAAAAAAACATTTGTGGGCACCGATCTGAAGATTGACTTCGCCGAAAACCGGCCGAACCCCGAGGATGTCCGGTTGGAGATTTTATCCGCGGCGTTGCTGGTTCCAAGTTTAGCGGAGAATCCGCCGGCGGACACGGCGACTCTGGAGAAGGCGATTGCCGCGGTGGATCTAGGGGCTCTGGACTCAAAAGATCAGGCAAAGTTTGATGCGTCTCTCAAGCAAGCGCAGGCGACCCTCGAAGAGCTGAGGCCCATGTTGCAACGAGCCACACTGCACCTGACGGGGAACTCACACATTGACGCAGCATGGCTGTGGCCATGGACCGAGACGGTGGACGCGGTCAAAAGAACGTTCAGCACCGCGCTGCAATTGATGAATGAATATCCGGAATACACGTACACCCAGTCGGCGGCGCAGTACAACGCCTGGATGGCAGATAAATATCCGCAGATCAATGACGAGATCAAGCAGCGCATCAAGGAAGGCCGCTGGGAGATTGTGGGCGGCATGTGGGTGGAACCGGATCTGAACATGCCCGATGGCGAGTCGCAGGTTCGGTCAATTTTGGTGGGCAAGCGCTGGTTCCAAAAAGAGTATGGCGTGGATGTCCAGATCGGCTGGAACCCGGATTCCTTTGGCTACACCTGGCAATTGCCGCAGATTTACAAGAAATCCGGTATTGACTACTTTGTAACCCAAAAGATGGCCTGGAACGACACCAACCAGCTTCCCTTCAAGCTGTTCTGGTGGGAGTCACCCGACGGCAGCAAGGTGCTGACGTATTTCCCGCATGATTATGCCAATAACGATCTGAATCCGGTGCGCCTCTCCTACGATCTGGCCACAGCGCGCAAACAGGCTCCGGGCATGACAGAGATGATGGACCTTTATGGTATAGGTGACCACGGCGGTGGTCCGACACGGGCGGTTCTGGATGAGGGCACGCATTGGATGCAACCAGACAAGGTTATGCCCAAGATGCAGTTCGGGACCGCGCAGAGCTACTTTACCGGGATAGAGAGCAAGTTGGCGGCGGATTCCCCGTTGTGGGATTACGACTCGATTGCTAAAGGGTACAAGCCTCCCGAGGCTCACGCGGATGGTCGGGTGGCGATTCCAACGTGGAAGAGCGAGATGTATTTTGAGTACCATCGCGGCGTCATGACCACGCAGGCACACCACAAGTGGAACATGCGGCACAGCGAGGAATGGGCTCTGAATGCCGAGAAATACGCGTCGCTGGCGTGGTTGGACGGCAAACATTATCCGGGCGATGAACTGACGGAAGCGTGGAAGAAAATCACCTTCAATGACTTCCATGACCTGGCGGCAGGTTCCGGTATCGGAATTATCTATAAGGAAGCACAGCAGGATTTCGATCAGGTGCGCTGGGCGACGAATGAGATTTCGCAAAAGGCCCTGAAGACGCTGGCGGCCGAGGTTAACACCCAGGTTGCAGGCGGCGTGCCCATATTGGTTTTTAATCCACTGGCCTGGGATCGCGCTGGAGAAGCAATGGTGGACGTGCAGATGCCGGCCCGCACCGTCAGCGGCGTGACGGTGCTCGATGCAGCGAACCGCGTGGTACCGTCGAAGATTCTCGAAAGCGATTCAAAAACCAACAGCTTCCACCTGCTTGTAGCAGTCAGGGACGTGCCGTCGTTAGGGTACAAACTGCTGCACGTCGTTCCGGGCGCGAAGCCGTTCGCCACTGATTTGAAAGCGGAGGGGTTGACGCTGGAGAATGCTGCGCTGAAGGTCGTGGTAGACAAGCAAAGCGGCTGCATCACCAGTCTCTACGACAAGAAGACGAAATTCGAAACGTTGGCTCCTAATGCGTGCGGCAATCAGTTGCAAACCTTCAAGGACCTGCCGAAGGAATATGACGCGTGGAACATTGATCCCGGCACGCTGGATCACTTCACTCCGATCATGAATGCGGATTCAGTGGAACTGGTCGAGAAGGGGCCCTTGCGCGCCGTAATTCGTGTGACGCGCACCTGGCAGAACTCGAAGTTCGTGCAGGATATCACGCTTGATGACGGCGCGGATCAGGTGGACGTGATCAATGATATTGACTGGCATGAGACGCATGTGCTGCTGAAAGCCGCGTTTCCTCTCGCGACGAGCAGCGACAAGGCAACCTACGAGATTCCTTATGGCAGCATTCAGCGGCGGACGACGCGCAACAATACCTGGGAGCAGGCGCAGTTTGAAGTGCCGGCGCTGCGTTGGGCTGACCTGGGCGACGGGCAACACGGTTTTAGTCTGTTGAATGAATCGAAGTATGGGTACGACGACAAGGATAATGTTCTGCGCCTTTCCTTGCTGCGCTCGCCCACGTGGCCCGATCCGGACGCCGACCGCGGCCATCAGCACTTCAGCTACGCGCTGTATCCGCACGGCGGTGACTGGAAAGAGGCTTTGACGGTGCGGCACGGCTATGAATACAACTACAAGCTCAAGGCGATGCAGGTGGAAGCGCACTCGGGCAGCCTTCCTGCAGAACACGCGTATGCCACCGTGAAACCGGAAAACGTGGTGCTGACGGCCCTCAAAAAAGCTGAGGACGATAACGCACTCATCTTCCGGGTCTACGAATGGAGCGGCAAATCAGGCGACGTTGAAATCCACGTTCCGAAAGGCGCGACCGGAGCGACCCTCACCAACTTGATGGAGAAGCCCGAGGGACAAGCGCTCAGAGTCGTAGGCGATACGGTCACCGCACCGATCCATCCATATGAAATCCTGACCGTGCAGGTGAATTATTCCCCGAGTCGGTAAGAGAAAGGGTATCTCTGCAAAGAGCCACCTTACTGGTAGGTTGATGTTGAGGCGACTTTACGCCGCCACTTGGTCCGTCGGTTGACGGATGAACTCACCGCTACAACATAAAGCTGCCCGGCAGCCAGAACCCTGAAAGGGTGGACATTGAATAGCCGTGGGCAAGGGCACGCTTTCTGGCCCCCCGTCCACGGCTTTGCTCAGGCGGACCGCTTCGGATCTCCCCCCACCGGCCGGAGGGGCCGCTTTCCGCTCCCCTATCGCGCATTCTTTTCATTGGGGCGATCAACCGTCCAGGATGGTTCTAAGTTGTTCTCCGCATTGCCAGCGACGCCGCGTGCCCTTCAGCGGTTAGGCCGTTCGCGCCCAAGTGGATTGTTTCCGAGTAGGGCGTCATCCGCTCGATAGCGTAGGCGGGCTGTCAGAATCACAGATGCCGACTTACCGTTAAGGTGATCGCGAGCTGGGGGGAATGAAATTATCATTGGGTGGCGCATACATTGATTTTTATGGATGCGGCACTTCTGGTGGATCGCCTGCGCTGAACCACCGGTGCGCGAGTCGGAAGGCGGCGGCCCCGGTTGCATACATACAGTGCAATGAATGCGCCACCCGCGAACTCGCGCGGGGATCGACCAAAATCTGGGTGGCGCAGGGTCGCTTTTTATGTCTGTCACTCGGGCAGTCGCGGCGCGAGGTTCGGGTCGCATACATACAGTGCGATGTATGCGGCACTTGGCCCCTTTTGCTTTAGAGCCCACCCTTGCCGCTCCGGAGGATTGTTCCATTTGGGTGATGCATCGCTCGCGCTGAACGCCCGTTGCCCCCGGTCGCCGACGACAAATCTGGTCGCATACATACACGGCAATGTATGCGCCACCCGCGGAGGTTGGGCTGACGTAGCGATGAGGTGCGCGCTTTTCATCGCTCCTTAGCGGCTTTTCCATTCGCCAACCACCCTCATTACATCATCGCAAAGCCGCGCCCCCGACGTCGGGGCGGGCGCAAGCGATAGCGGGGTTATAGGCCCCGTCGGCACCAGCGCAAGCGTAATCTGGAAAGCATGAATTTTCGAGGGGAAGCGCCGAGAAACGTGCGAACCGTAAGCGGATCAAGATTGTGGGCCATCCCCTTCGCGGACAATCATTGACGTGGGATTAAAGGCGGTTAGAATGGTTCCATGATAACAAGGCTCTACGCCAATAACTTTCGTTGCCTGGTTGCCTTCGATACGCAGTTTGATTCCTTTGGGGTACTGTGCGGTCCAAACGGAGCCGGCAAGAGCTCGGTTTTTGACGCTCTTGACCTAATCCGCAATCTCGCCACTGGAGTTGCTTATCTGGGCAGTGAAGGCGAGCCGAATGTCCCAGCCCTTGAGTTTACCAACTGGTTGGACAGTACAATTCAGGAATTCGAGCTCAGTATTACTTCTGGAGGGCATTCCTTCGAATATCTGCTTCATATTGAACAAGTCGCCAGTTATGAGAAACCTAGGATTGTGCTAGAGCGGGCGTTATGCGATGGACGGAGCCTCTTTGAGCGAGATCTTAGAGGGGTACGCTTTTTGAGAACGGGAGACGCGCAAACAGGTTTCCCTCTCGATTGGCGACAGGCCGCGCTGGCATCGATTCAGCCGGCAGGAGACAGGCGCGAGATCACAACCCTCCAGGATGCACTCTCCAAACTTTTGGTTCTGCGCCCCGACCCACGCAGCATGGAAAAGGAGAGCAAGAGCGAATCAAAACGCCCTGACCGCTATTTAAGCAATCTAAGTTCATGGTACCGTTCCCTTTCGCTAAATCAAGAGTGGACCGACAGCCTGCGCGATTCTCTCCGGGAGGTTTGGCCTGATTTCAAGTCCTTCCGCCTCGAAGACGTGGGCTCGAACGCCAAAGCGTTGCAACTGCGGTTTGAGGGCTCAAACGGGCCTAAATCTGGAGTTCTGTTCTTTGACGCCCTCTCGGACGGCGAAAAGACACTCGTTGCCCTCTACATGGTGCGTGCCGCCTTAACCTCGGAGGCGGCGCAAACAGTCTTGATTGATGAGCCCGATAATTACGTGGGCCTTCCCGAACTTCAGCCATGGATATTGTCTATTAGAGAATTGCTCGATGAAAATCACCAGGCCATCGTCATTTCTCATCACCCTGAAATTCTAAGCAATGCGGACGAAAATTGTGGACGATACCTGTGGCGGGACAACCACACTTCGCCTACGCGTATTGGGCCTCTGAAGGTCCCTGTGGGGCTCACTGCTGGCGAAGCAATGGCCAGAGGGTGGGTTCGTGGCTAGCCGTACGCAAATCGTGTGTCTTCACGAAGGCCTGCGGGGTCGCAGCATCGACCCTGTCTTCATTCGTACCCTCTTGAAGGAACTTGATCCCGCCTGGATAAGGCCGTGGAAGGGAAGCAATATTATTCGTCTCGTAGATCGCGGAGGACGGAGTAATCTGATTGCCAAAATGCCTGATGAGTTGCAGACCTGTATTGCAATGGGAGCTGATACGACTCTGATGGTATGGGCTGATCTCGACGATGATATGGACGATGGAGATCAGTTGCGGCAGAAGTTTTACGAAAAGGCAAAACAAAATGGAATTGCGGACGATGATTTCGACAGAGTCGTGTTTGTGTTTGCCAAGGACCGGCTCGAAAACTGGATTGAATTCCTGCTCACGGGATCAACGGATGAAGCTCAGGAAGGCCCTCGGGTGAAGGATGGCAAACGCGTGGCAGCGGCCGCAAAAAAGCTGGCCCAGACATGCATAAGACAACCCGAAGGAATTCAGCTTCCACCATCGCTGAGTTGGTCATGCCGAAACTGGCGTCGCTTAGTCGAACGAATGAAGGCTTGATTTGTCGCGGGTGGCGCATACATTGTCGTTTATGTATGTCCACCCCATCGTCATTTGATATCCTCTTAATTCACGATCATTTCCGCGGCTTGTCGCCCAACAGTGCGAATCGCAATCAAACTCCCGGGGTTCTGGGATGTCTGGATCTGCGCTCCTCTTCACTTGGCCGTGTAACGCCCTAAGCACGGATCTGGCGTCAAGCGGTTCCGGGCGTATGTCGGCCACTCGGAAACAATCCAACCGCGTTGCGGCCCCTCAGGCAGGGATGGTCACGTTGCCGTATCGTCGCCAAACTGTGGATGTGGTTTGCGCTGTAGTCTTTGCGGGTTTGGTCTGGGGGGCCATTCGAAATGTACAAAATGGGGCGGCGGGCTGTGGCCAGGGTTGTGTCGCCCTCAAGGGTGGCGCTACGACGTCGCGCTGACTACCGAGCACTAGATTTCCTTACCACGATTGCCAGTCCCAGCCAGCGAGCTGGCTGGCGCCAAAGCGGCAGCAAGCTGCACGCACTCCGAAGCTGCACTCCATACACCATGAGTGACATCGCATCATGGTTTCCCCTCCGTTCTTCTCATCATGTGCCGAGAAATTCAGGCAAATGCTGTTAACCAAATTTATCGCTTAGCGTTATACCGGGTGAAGGTGAGTCTCCAGAACAATGAATCCGGGCCAACACCGGTTTACGGTCCCGAGATCGAGAGGGAAGCAATGGAAACAGAAGCGATGGCAAATAATGTCAGGCGGCGCAGCGCGCTTTGGGTGGCGATTTTGGCAGGTGCACTCTGGGGAGCGATGGGCGGTGGGTCTGTCTCGGCCTATGCACAGAAGCCCCAAGCCGTGAGCACCGCAGCCAGTCCGACGGACCAGGATATTTCAAGTATCGACGCGCAACGCGGCGCTCTGGACCGTTTTCTGGACTCGCACCCGGAGATCGCGAACGATGTGATCGGCCGTCCGTCCGCGATGAGCGATACACACTACCTGCACGACCATCCGGAGCTGCAAGCCTTTCTCGAGAGCCACCCGCAGGTGAAAGCCGACCCGCGCGCCTTCATCAGTCCGCGAACCTGGAGCGAACAGTATCATCGGTCCGAGCTCGACGAGTTGGCGGGAGATCTGATTCCAGCCGCGATGTTCGTCTGCTTCTTGCTCGCGGCCCTTTGGGTCTTCCGGGTCGTGTTGGAGAATCGCCGCTGGAACCGAAGCTTCAAGGTGCACGAAGACGTGCACACCAAGCTGATCGAGAAGTTTTCTTCCGGCCAGGATTTCACCGCCTATATGCAATCCGACGCGGGCCGCCGGCTTCTGGAGTGGACTCCGCCCGTCGTGGACACTGCCTCGCGGGGCCTGCCCAATGTCTTCGGCCGGATCCTCTGGTCGCTGCAAGCGGGATTGGTCCTCCTTCTGGTGGGTCTTGGCCTGCTCCTGCTCCGAGGCCAAATGGCCGTGAGTGACGTGCCCCCCTTGCTGGTATTTGGAACGCTGGGTGTGACCCTCGGTGCCGGCTTCATCCTTTCGGCCCTCGTTTCCTACGGCCTCTCCAAACATCTCGGCTTGCTCGGCGGGGCGGTGCAGGGAAGTGACGTGATGGTAAGGCGCTAATGGCACGGCCGGCCGCTCACTAAAATCCTAAGCTCTGGCCCTTTTTTAGTGGCAGAATCTAAGTATGTTCACCTGGGATATCAGCGTGGCAGAGATCGAAAGTTCGAAGGTCGGAACCGAGGCAGCCGAGCAAGCTTTCCTCATGGACGAGCAGACCTTCCGGGTTTTCTACGAAAGCACGGCGCGCCCTCTCTGGTCCTATCTATCCCGGATCCTGGGCAGTGCGACGCTGGCCGATGATCTTGTCCAGGAAAGCTACTACCGCTTTCTGCGAGCGGCGCTGAAATCGGACGATGCGGCGTACCAGAAAGCGTATCTCTTCCGCATCGCCACCAATCTGGCGCGCGATCACTGGCGCCGGCTGCCGCGCCACGAACAAGGGGAGACCGCCGATCCCGAGCAGGTACCCGCGGATGATCGCACCGCCGAGCGGGTGCAGCAGCAGTCGGATCTGGGTCGCGTCATGCGTCGGCTGAAACCCCGGGAGCGTGAACTTTTGTGGCTCGCTTATGCGGAGGGGGCGAGTCACAAGGAGATTGGGGAGATGATGGGCCTACGGGCCGGTAGCGTCCGGTTGCTGCTGTTCCGGGCACGACAAAAAGTCTTGAAGCTGCTCCCGCGGTCGTGGCAGGCAGGCCGGCCGGGCTGACAAGAAGTCATTATTCAAGGCGGTTGAGTAAGCACATGAAGCTTCCACAGTGTGATCGGGAACAAGAGGTGGTGGACGCGCTGCGCTCCGGCCGATGGGCGAGCGAGTGGGGCGAGGAGATCCGGCAGCACGCCGCGGTGTGTGCCGTGTGCGCCGAGGTGGCGTTTGCCGCTCAGGCGTTTCAACGCGAAGTGGAGCTGGCGCAGGCCGAACTCCAGCAGCCGGGCGCGGGGCTGCCCTCGGCCGGACTGGTTTGGTGGAAGGCCCAGCTTGCGGCGCGCCGTGCGGCCGAGCAGCGCGCTGCCGAGCCCATGGTGTTAGTCGAGCGCGTCGCCTATGCGCTGGGAACGCTGGCCACCCTGGGGTTGGGTGTGTGGCAATGGCCGCGGATGGTGGGCTGGTTTCATCGGTTCCAGACTTCGGCCCCCGTCCCGCGCTTCGCGGCGACGCCAGATTATCCCTCCAGCGCCAACTGGCTCCATCGGCTCGCCCAGGCTTGGACGACTCAAACACCGACCTTTCTATTGATCGCCACCGCCGCCGCGTTTCTCACCTTGATGGTCTTCGCTGTGTACGCCGTTTGGCGGGAAGATTAGCCCGACACGGTAGTTCAGCTTGTCTAATTCCTGCCCTAGCGTAACCGCTCATCGACATGTTCGCGCTGTTCGCCCCGATCTGCGATCTCTCGGATCTCTGATTCGTTTTCGCGCAAGGAACTGGTCAGGCGGTCTCAGAAACCTGTCTGCCTTTGAGGGGCCCAATGGTTCGACCCCTCCAGGGTCGGCGCGATGAAAGGGGGCGTCTTCCGTGGGCGGCGGGCACAGAAGGCGTGCCCTTGCCCACGGCTACTCAATTTTCACCCCTTCGGGGTTCCGGAGGCGGACGGCGGGGAAGCAAATCGAACGTTGCGATGAACCGCCTTCGAGTCGGCTCCATTCATCACGCCACCTCGTTTTGTGGAGGGCTGACTGCTCTTGTCTTGCGGCACTTCCGACAAGAAATCCATTTGACAAAATAAAACAACTGTTTAATACTGGCGTTTCGAACAGGCATTTTCGCCCCTAGAATGGCAAAGAACGGCACAGTTCACGACACCGAAACTCGCGCCCGCGTGCTGAAGGCTGCGGCGAGACTTTTTGCGGAGCGCGGCTTCAACCACGTCAGCATCCGCGATATTTGTAAGGAGGCGGGCTCGAACGTGGCGTCGGTCAACTATCATTTCGGCGACAAAATGGGCCTTTACCGCGAGCTGATTGGTGTGGTCGCGGCCGAAATGAACGAGGGCAAGATCAGCGCTTTCGGGTCGGGCGTGGGCCGGCCGCCGGAAGAACAGTTGCGCACTTACATTCGCGGCTTTTTGCATCAGCTCCTCGACCAGAACCCGGAAGAAACGTGCTGGCTGGAAAAGCTCATTGCCCGGGAGACCGCGGAGCCGACGCAGGCGGTGGATTTGATTATCGAAAAAGGCATCAGGCCCGCCGCGGAGCGCCTCAACAATCTGGTCAGCGAGGTGATGGGGTTGCCGGTCAACGACCCTCGCGTCTTTCTGGGTGGAAGCGCCATTCAGGGACTTTGCCTCTGGTATCGGACATCGCGTCCGGTCGCAGAACGTATGTTCCCTGAACTGAAGTTTACGCCGGAGCGTATAGACATTATGGCCGACTTTGTGGCGGATTTTTCCTTGGCCGGGATGCGCGCGCTGGTACAAAATAGGAACGGATTCGAAGGGTTTCCGACCACTTTAGTACCTTTGTAAAGGATCAGCCGCAGGGCTCGGTAGTATTTGCAAAACTTTTGGTTTCGGGGGGCATCGATTCTTATATGCCAGTCGCCGACCTGTCTTCCCTCAAAATTGACGACGCTCACCGTTCGGGCGGTTCGGGCGGGAAAGTGTTGCGTATCTTTGCCGCCTCCTTAGGTGTGCTGGTCCTGCTCACCGGGGGCGTTTTCGCCCTGCGGTCCCGCGAACCCGTGGTGGAGGTAGCCGCCGCGCGCCCGGCGAGCGGCCAGGAGACCGCGACTCTGCTCAATGCGAGCGGCTATGTCACGCCCCGCCGGCGGGCCACGGTCGCCGCAAAAATCACCGGCCGCGTTACGAGCGTGCAATTTGACGAAGGCATGCGCGTCCAGGAAGGTCAACTTCTCGCCACGCTGGACGATTCGGATACCAAGCGGGCCCTCGATTCCGCCATTGCCGATCGCAAAGCGTCGCAGGCCGCCATCGCCGACTACCAGGTGCAATTGAGGTATGCGGAAATTGCTTTGCATCGCACCCAGGAACTTCGCGATGCCCAAGTTTCGAGTCAGGACGCGCTGGACGTCGCCGGGACCAACGTGGACAGCCTGAAAGCCAAGATTGCTCTGGCCAAGGAGCAGGTGGATGCTTCAGCCACCCGCATCGAGCAGGCCCAGCAGAACGTGGATAACTGCGTCATCCGGGCGCCCTTTAGCGGGATCATCGTCTCGAAGGACGCCCAGGTAGGCGAAATGGTCTCGCCCCTTTCCGCGGGCGGAGGCTTCACCCGCACCGGCATTGCCACCATCGTTGACATGAACTCGAATGAAATCGAAGTGGACGTCAACGAGGCCTATATCGCCCGCGTTCAGCCCGGACAGAAAGTTATGGCCACGCTCGATGCCTACCCCGACTGGAAGATTCCCAGTCATGTGCGAACCATCATCCCGACTGCGGACCGCCAGAAGGCTACTGTCAAAGTGCGTATCTCTTTCGATCACCTTGATCCTAGAATTCTTCCCGATATGGGAGTGAAGGTGGCTTTCCTGAGCGAAGATCCCGCACGGAAGAAGGCCAAGAGTCGGGACAAAGCACCTGCGGCTAGGGCCATCATCCCGAAGAGCGCCGTGCATGGCGAAGGTGACGCCGCATATGTATTCTCGGTGCGCGACGGGAAACTTGAGCGCCACGCCGTGAGCCTCGGCCACACGAACGCCGGCGACGTGGAAGTGATGGCGGGCGTGAATGCGGGCGACGAGCTCGTCGTGCGCGGTCCGGAGAACCTGCAAGAGGGCGGGAAAGTGGAAATCCGCCAGTAAGGGCGGGACGACAAGCGGGAAGAACAATTCAAAAGGCAAAGGGCAAAAGTGGAAATCCACCAGTGGGAACAATATTGTTCGCCAAAGGGGTTTCAGGGAACTACTCGCGGTTGGGTTTAGGGTTAACCCCCTCACCCGGCCCGCCCCGGCTGACGAAAACGCCGGTTGCGGTCCACCCTCTCCCCCAAAAGGGGCGAGGGTAGAAAAATCAAATCACCGCCCCCCTCGCCCCCTCGGGGGTCGGGGGTGAGGAGGTTTGAAGCTGGACGAATGGGCCGCCGACAAATGCTGAAGTGAAGAGCACTACCGCAAGGAGCAAAACATGATCAGCGTGAATGTCACTGGGAATTCCGCCGCCCTGATCCAGGTCCGCGGCCTCAACAAAACCTACCGGCGGGGCGGCGAGCAGATTCAGGTTCTCCAGGGCCTCAATCTCGACGTCGATAAGGGCGACTTTGTTGCTTTCATGGGGCCGAGCGGCTCGGGAAAAACCACGCTCCTCAATCTCCTGGGCGGCCTCGATGTCCCCACCTCGGGCACGGTCTCCGTCGCGGGCGATGAGATTACCCACATGTCTTCCGGCAAGCTCACCGATTGGCGGGCACGCCATGTGGGTTTTGTTTTTCAGATGTACAACCTCGTTCCGGTGCTTACGGCGTACCAGAATGTCGAGCTTCCGCTCCTCCTCACGCGGCTCTCTCGATCCGCGCGGCGAGAGCACGTCGAGGCCGCTCTCGCCATCGTCGGACTCAAGGACCGCGGCAACCATTTTCCCCGCCAACTCTCGGGCGGTCAGGAGCAGCGGGTCGCCATCGCTCGCGCCATTGTTTCCGATCCCACTTTTCTGCTCTGCGACGAGCCCACGGGCGACCTCGACCGCAAGAGCGCCGACGAAATCATGGCCCTCATCGAGGAGCTCGTGAGCAAACACAACAAGACCGTTCTGATGGTGACGCACGATCCGTTGGTTGCGGCCCGCGCGCACCAGGTGCTTCATCTGGAAAAAGGTGTGCTTGTGGAGGGGGCGAAGTCTCCGGCTAACGCTATGGCGGGAGGTGTGGCATGAAATTCCGGGCGCTCATCCTGTCGAATCTTTTCCGCAAAAAGGTTCGGCTGCTCCTCACTCTCGGTTCCTTTGCCGTGGCCCTGTTTCTTTTTGCCTTTCTCGCCGTTGTGAAGGATGCCTTTAGCCGCGGCGGGAGCGTTGCCGCCGCCAACCGGCTTGTAACCATCAATCGTGTCTCCATCATTCAACCCATCCCTCTTTCCTATCGCGACAAGATACTGCGCATTCCGGGCGTTCAAAGCGTGACTCACGATAATTGGTTCGGTGGCGTCTACCAGGATGAGAAGAACTTCTTCCCGCAGTTTGCGATCGACACGGAAAGTCAGCGCCAGGTGTTCTCGGAGTTGCTCGTTTCCGACGACCAGTGGAATGCCTTCCTTAAGGATCGCCAGGGTGCGATTGTGGGCGCCAGCACGGCCAAGCGTTTTGGCTGGAAGATTGGCGACCGCATTCCCATCAAGACTACGATTTTTGGCGGCGGCGCCTGGGAGTTCAATATCGACGGCATCTATCATGGCCAGCGCCCGCAGGACGACGAGACGCAGTTCTGGTTCCAGTGGGACTACTTTGAGGAGCGCGTCCCCGAGCGGAACAAAGGCCAGGTGGGATGGTATACCGTCAAGCTCGATTCGCCGGACGACGCCGTTCGCGTGGCCAAAGCGATTGACGACGAGTTCGCCAACTCCCCCTACGAAACGAAAACCGAAACCGAGTCTGCGTTTGCCGCAAGTTGGGTGAAGCAGTTCGGCAACATTGAGCTCCTGATCCTGGTCATCGGGAGCGTTGTTTTCTTCACCCTGCTTTTGGTAACGGGCAACACCATGGCGATTTCCGTGCGCGAGCGCACCGGCGAGCTTGCCATTCTCAAGGCGATCGGGTTCAAGGACGGCGCCGTATTGTTCTTGGTGCTCGCGGAGGCGCTAGCTATCGCCCTGTGTGGAGGGATTCTGGGTCTGTTTCTCGCCACCCTCGCCATTCCCGTGCTCGGTTCCGCCCTCAGCGGCATGCTGCCCAATCTCATTCTGTCCAAATCCGTGCTGGTGGCCGGTCTCGGCTTCGCCCTGCTGGTAGGAGCAGCGAGCGGTCTGCTGCCGGGCATCGGCGCCATGCGTTTGCGCGTCGTCGAAGCGTTCCGAAGAGTCTAGGAAAAGCAGTGGCTAGTGGTTAGTGGCTAGCCACAACACAGTTCACCTACTTGCATGAAAAGCAATGTGGCTGACGACTAGCCACTAACAACTAACCGCTAACCACTGGTGTTAAAACATGGCCATTCCTGTCGTCTATAACTTGCGCAGTGTGAAGGCTCGGTGGACCTCCGCCATCGTGGCCGTGCTGGGTATTGCCGGTACCGTCGGCGTCTTTGTCGCCATGCTCTCTCTGGCCCGCGGGTTCCGCGCCACGCTGGTTTCATCGGGCTCCTATGACAATGCCATCGTGATGCGTGCCGGCGCGACTTCCGAAATGATGAGTGGCATTACGCTGGATTCGGTGAAGATTCTCCAGGATGAGCCGGGCGTGGCACGCGTGAACGGCGAGCCTTTGGTGACTTCGGAAGTTGTGGTGGTGGCGCCTTTCCCGCTGCGCTCGACGGGGACGGATGCCAATGTGCAGGTCCGCGGAGTTTCGCCCAACGTCCTCACCGTGCGCCGGAATGTGAAGATTGTTCAGGGCCGTCTGTTCCAGCCGGGCCTTTCGGAATTAGTCGTCGGCCGCTATGCCACGAACAGCTACTCCGGCCTGACCGTGGGCAATCAAGTGCGCTTCGGCGGCGGGAATTGGACCATCGTGGGGATTTTCGATGCCGGCGGCTCCGCCTTCGATTCCGAGGTCTGGTGCGACGGCCGCGTCCTCGATGACGTGTATAAGCGTCCCAACAATATCTTCCAATCGGCCACTGTTCACCTCTCTTCGCCCGACGCGTTTCAGAATTTCAAAGATGCGGCGAGCAAGGACCCCCGCCTTGACGTGGATGTGAGCCGCGAAATCGATTACTACTCGAAGCAGTCGCAGATGATGACGCGCCTCATCACGGTTCTGGGTGGCCTGGTTGCAGCGGTTATGGGCATCGGTGCGATCTTCGGCGCTCTGAATACCATGTATTCCGCGGTTTCAGAACGCGGCCGTGAAATCGCCGTCATGCGGGCCTTGGGTTTCGGCGCGATCGCCGTCGTCTTTTCGTTTCTTATTGAAGCCCTGCTGATCTCTTTCGTGGGCGGCGCCCTCGGGTGCGCGGCGGTTTTGCCCCTCAACGGCTTCACCACGGGCGCCATGAACTGGCAGACCTTTTCTCACATGGCCTTTGCCTTTCGGATTACGCCCGACTTGTTGGTTGGCGGAATCGTCTTCGCCCTCATTATGGGTGTGGCGGGCGGCTTGCTCCCGGCAATCCACGCGGCGCTTAGACCCATTTCCGTCGCGCTGCGGTCCTTGTAACGGGAACACGGGATTCGGGGCACGGGAAACGGGGTTCGGGCTTCGCAACACGGGCCGCGGGGTTCTAATTTCGGCCACGGCGCGCGACTTGTAAGGATTTCGAGCGCGTGGGCGCCGCCCTCAAAATACTTTGGAGTTGAAGCTGCGAATATTCGCAGCGGCTTTCGCGGGGCGGTAGGCCAGGGTCGTTATTACGCCGCCTTGTTCTCAAGAAGATAATATTCGTCGACCACGCCCGGCGTGTCTGCGGCCTCCGCTGTTGCCGGGTGCATGACGAATGCGCGTGCCTTGTTGGGATCGGTCACCTCGAACAAGAAAAACACGTCGTTGGGCTCTTCAATTCCCCGCCAGACGCTCTTCAGGGTGAGTCCCGCATCGTGAAGGTTCTTGGCGTGAGAGTCGAACTCACCCTTCCATTTTGGAAAATCCAACACCCGGTTCCGGCATAGCATGACGGTCGTCGCGACGGGTTTCGCTTGCGATAGCGATTTGTATTGCCGCCAGATCCGGCGAGCGACGTAGAGCAGACCTGCCACCAGGACCGAGACTAGGACTTCCCCTACCCGTCGATGTCGATGAAGAGAGTTTCGCGCGATATCGAAGCCCAAACCGCCGAATCGCCGCAGCGACTGATACATTTCGCCTATTTCAAAGGTGCTAACGAAGAGAAAGGCGTACAGGTAAGCCGGATACGAGTCCAGCGGATCCAGAATGATGTGTGCTACGGCCCTCCGGAGCGGCGCAATGCGGCCGAGAGATGCGACCCCGATACCTACCAGTGCACCCGCGAGAACATCTGTCGGATAATGCACTCCCATGTAGATTCGCGGAATATTGGTTAGCGCGGCGTAGCCGATTGCCAACGCGCCGAGACGCCGTGACACCATCCACAGGCCGGCCGCCACGCAGAAAGCGACAACCGCATGGTCGCTGGGGAACGAACTCCAATTGATCAACGTTTCCGGGTGTACTTCATAAGGAATTTGAAAATGGAGCAGAGGATTACGCAGCGGCCTTTCTCTGAAGGGAAGACTCAGGGCAAGTGCCCTCGCGAGAAATACCGAGAAACTGGTGGCGACAAGGACGAAAACAAGAGCTTCACGATCTTCAGGGCTCTTTTTGCCCCGCTCGATCCAGGCCCACCAAAACAGAGTCATGAGGACTCCGCCGACGACGAAGGGATTATCCCCAATGAGAGCGAGGGTGGCGTCGGCGACCCAAGATCGGTGGGCGAAAGTATTTAGGAAATGTATGATACTAAGATCAAACCTATTTATGAACATAAGCCTACCTATGGTTTAAATCGGATTTTCCAGTCTCGCGCTATCGCACGGCAGACAGGGTACCCCGTGCTGCCAGTAAACGCAATAATTACTTAGCCTTGCAGTACTTAGGTACTTTTTGCAGGCAGGAATGGGACGTGGCTGGGAAGATCGAGCAAAAGCGGATGTACCCTGAAGTTTCTCTCCTGGCGGAACCGGCGAAAGCACACTACTCCCTCCGCTGCGGAACGTGCAAACGGGGACGACAGTCAGCTTCTGCGGGTCTTGGCATCCCCGGCTAATTTGCGCTGCGAGCGCCTAGCCGGCTGCCGCTTTGAGCCGGGCTTGGATTTTGGGCAAAACCGTGCGCAGTTCGGTTGACGCCGGGGGCGACAAGCGCGCCGTTAAGGCCGAAATGGCCGTGAGGATGGCCACATCGTTCAACCCCACCAACGGGTCCGGAGCAGGGTCCGGAAGCGTGAGGATGATTTTTATCCAGTCGGCAAGCACGGCCCACAAGGGTGAATTCAGTTCGATTGGCATCTTTACTCTCCTCTCCTCCATGAGCGTGTAGTCTAGACCGATTTACGCCATCTACGGCGCGGGCGCGGACCGCTGGGAGTGCGGCCGCAGCGGCTGCCCCTTTTCCCTCGCGCCATCCTTCTTACCGTAAAGTGCCGCGGAGCGACTCAGGTCGATAAAGCGCGCGCCTCCCGCGATGCTGTCGATAATGGCCGCAGCAAGTTCTTCGGGAGCCGCGCTCGGCATTCGACCGTTGCCCTTAGCCGCGTTCCATCAAATCCGGGAGTCGGACCCAATCCATGGGACTCATCGCCCACCTGGGATCGATCGGTTTTTTGCTCTGACTGATCTACCTGTGCCCTGGGCGAGCAATCTACCACTGAAACGAAAACGGAGTCAATCGTTAAAGACGGGTGCGACAGGGGTACGTCAAAGTCGTCTCGATCTGGAGTGCGGGAGCTTGCTCCCGCTTTCTGGGCCGGCAGCCTGCTGCCCGCCCAGGCCGCGCCAGCGAGCAGGCACACCGAAAGCGGCAGCGAGCTGCCGCACTGTGCGCCTGAGAGCGCACCTGGT
>JBKQVI010000356.1:0-16009 GCA_052139985.1 Terriglobia bacterium | reverse complement strand
TTTCCGTCGCGCCTCCGCGGGGGAAGCGCTTCCCGGCCCTCGTCGCCGGAGCTTTCTAGGCCAGCAACGCCTTCGCGAAGTGCATAATGTTGTAAGCCAGGGCACACCCGAGCGCGACGCAACGGATTTTGGCCAGGCCCCGCACGCTCAGCCGCCCTAGTCCCCGATGGGTTCGCAAGTCGGCATTGACGGTTTCGCTGGTGGCCGCTCGTTGTTTATAAATTTGTTTCCCTTCCTCGCTGCGCATGCGCTGCTTCCACGTTTTCACCGCCTCACTATCCCCGGGCTTGGGGTCCAGTTCGTGCCCCCGGCGAGCGGGATTTCTCGCCCCTTTGGGCGCCATGAACAAGGCCACGCCCTGCTGCTGCGCCTGGTCGATATCGTCGTAGCGCACATAGCCGCCGTCCAGGAGATGTTCCTCCACCGTGCCGCCCGTGCGCTGTTCCACCTGGGCGCGCATCGGCGCGCTCAACCCCGCCGCATCCGAACCTTCCTTACTGACCTCCACGCCCACGATGGCACGGCTCGCGGTGTCGGCGGCCAGTTGCACATTCGCCGCCGGATTGAATCCGCCGTTGGGCATCTTCATCACCCGCGCCTCCGCATCGGTCGTGCTCACGCGCGGCTCGCGCCTCCGAATCTTCTCTCCCTGCCGGCCCCGGCCGGCCCGCTGCGCCGTTTGCTCGTGTCGCTGCTTCACTTCCGGCAACTGCGCGATAGCTTGCTGCAAGCGTTCCTGCCGTTCGCGCGCCGCCCGCTCCCGCGCCCCGCGCTGCCGCGCCGTGAGCGCCGCCGATTCCGGCGCCTGCAAGTGTTGACGCAACTCCTCCACGTGCTGCTGCGCTTCTTCCAGCAGTTGCTGCAAACGCGCTTCCCGCCGAAAACTGCTCGCCCCCGCCCCCACTCGTACCCGCACCCCGTCCTGGCTGATCCGGCTCACCTTCACCACGCCCTGGTCCACTAACGAGGCGATCACCTGCGTGAAAAGCGCATCCAAGGCTTCCCCATGATCGGTGCGAAAATCCGACAGCCGCCGGTGGTTCACACTCACCCCTCCGCATAACCACCGGAAGGTCACGTTCTCCTCGCACTGCCGCGCCAACTCGCGCGCCGACCCGATCCCCCGCACGCACGCGTACAACCACAGCGCCACCAGCAGCTTGGGGTCTGTCGCGTCGCGCCCCGCCACCCCTTCGCGCGCCTTGAGGGGAGCGCAAAATCCCTCCACGTCCAGGTGCTCCACCACTTCCGCGATGCGCCGCACCGGAGGCTCGGCCCCCACCAGATCGTCCGCACACTGCGCCACCCAGGCCATCTGCCGCCGCTCCGGCCGCCGCAACCGCACCGCCCCCGCGCTTTTCCCCGCCGGCCGCCGGTCGGGTTCGCCCTCCGTGTTCATGCCCAATTTAAAATCATTATTGTTATCAATGTTTTACATATGCGTATTCTAATACACATCAACAACCGCCGTCAACAAATTCGCCACGGGTCCTCCCTCCCCCCACTCCTGCCTTCCTCCCCCATCGCCCCTTCACCCCGCCCTTAAAAAGGTCACAAGTTCTGAGCCCGCAGTTAGGCAGGTCGGAGCATTCGGCGGCCAGTCAGGCGGTGTCGGAGATCGAAGTTCCGCAGCCGCGCAAGCAGCGCAGGAGACCGGGACAACGTCGGCCCACGCGTGATGTCATCGCGCGGCCCGAGATGAGCTATGCCACTGCCGCTTCTGTTTGAATCTTGGGACTGCAGGCCGGCAACTGTACCGCCCCGTAGTCGGCTATATTCGCTGAAGCCGATGGGGATCGGCACGCCATTCGTGGAAAGCCTCACTGGATATGTCAACCGGCTGGCCGATGCGCACGCAGTCTCAGTGGGCAACTTGGTGGGTCGCGAATTATCACTCGTCGGAACGAAGCCGACGCACCCCTTTGGACCGTTTGTGCCGCGAGCCCAAACAGCGGGGTCCCACGGTTTCTGCGGGACGCGCTCGGCTAACGGCTTGGCAGAGATCGCCAAAAGGTGGGTCGTTGCCCTGGAAAGAGGCACCCTGCAGTCAAACCTTCGATTCCTGACGCTATTGCCGTTTGAAGGCGTCTTCTCCAAGGGACGAATATTCCGCCGAACCCGGGCCTGGTGTTCGGCCTGCTACGCTCAGTGGAGATGTACCGGAGCCACAGTCTACGAACCACTTTTATGGACGATGAGGCTGGTGACGGTTTGCCCGCGGCATGAGCAACCTCTGGAAGAAGTCTGCCCAAATTGCGGTGAACGCATGAAGCCGCTGGGCGCCTACGCGCGGCCAGGCCACTGTTCGAAATGTCTACAATGGCTGGCGGCCGAAGACACGTCCGTGTCCACCACGCCGCCAGCTCAGAAATCGGACGCTGACGCAGTCTGGCGCGCTCAGGCACTCGGTGAACTGTTAGCTGCGGCGCCGCAGTTGATCTTCCCTAGTGCGGTATTCAAGGCAAACTTTCGAGCCTGCGTGATGGCGGTGGCCGAAAGCAACGGAGCCGCTTTCGCCCAGATCTGCCACATAGCGAGGCCCGGTCTCATGTACATGTGGAAGGGACGAGGGTTGCCGGAAGTGGGCACGCTGCTGCGGATTTGCCTTCACCTGAATATTCCCTTAACGGCTTTCCTTGTAAATGATCCCAGCGCTGCCGCTGTCTATTGGGAGCGAGCGAAAGAGGTTGCTCTAAAGAATCATCGTAAGATTCCTTTATCCCGAACCCGCGAGCAAGTGCTTGTCGCCCTGGAGGCGGCGGTCCACGAGCAACCGCCTCCTTCCCTTTCCGATATTGCCCGACGACTAAATTTCAGAAGTGTTGAATGGCTGCGACACGCGTATCCGGCGTTTTCGAAGCAGATTGTGCTGAACTACCGAAAATCGGGGCGGAGCCACTGGTGGCGGAAACCTGGAGCAGCGAGGATCTGTGAGCGAGCAGAGATCCGTGAGCTGCTGGAACGATCGCTCGCCGAGGAACACCCGATTTCTCCGGGTGCTATTGCAGTTAGCATCGGATGCGCCAGCGAAGGCTGCATCCAAAACAAGTTTCCGGAGTTGTGCCGAGCGATCAGGGAGAAAATTAGGCAGGAGAAAAAAGCACGCATCAATGCTATGCAGATGGCCCTGAACAATGCGCTGAATGATGACCCTCCCCCGCCACTTTATAAACTGGCAAGGCGATTGGGTTATGCGGGTTCGGGAGTCCTCAGGATTTATTTTTCGACCCTCTGCGATAAGATTCTGACGCGGCGGCGGTTGCATCGTAAGTTGCAACTTCTGGAGCTGAAAAGGAACCTACAGGCTGCCCTCTTGGAATGGCCTGCCCCCTGTGTTGCCAGTGTATGTAGAAGGCTTAACATGCGCCCGCATGTTCTCTATAAGACGTGTCCCCATGAGTACTCGTCGATTCGATCAAGATACGTCCGCACGAGTAGGGAGATCAGGGAACGCCGCCAACAACAGCTAAGGCAAGAGGTTCATCAAGTCGTCGAAAAGCTTCACCGTGAAGGCAAATTCCCGTCAACAGGCCGAGTGAGCGCCCTGTTGAGCAAGACAACGCTAAATCATTGGTCAGCCATCCGCGCGGCGGTGAAGGCCGCCCGGCAAGAACTCAGATTGCCAGACCTTTACTGATCCCGCCCCAAAATATCCGACGAAAATCGACGGTACGCCCAGGCCACCAGAAAAGGGCAACGTACAATCATGGTGCTCACGCCACGTTGAAACATAATGAACCCAGAAAACCCACTGCCACTTTATGCTTCCATTACTGCCCACTTATGCGACAAATCTCACCTCAGATGACCACGGCACAAAAGCTGACGCGAGCACGGACGCAGCTTCTGCTTAATCAGCCATTCTTTGGAACACTGGGTCTGAGGTTGAAGTTGGTGCCGGGCTCACTGCCGACGATGGCTACGGACGGCTCCCGGATCGTCTACAACTCGGCCTTCGTGGGCGAACTCAAGCCGGCGGAGCTTGAGGGAGTACTGGCCCATGAGGTCTTACACTGCGCGTTGGGACACCACTGCCGCCGCGGCGAACGCGATCCCGGACTCTGGAATGAAGCAGCAGACTTGGCCATCAACCCTATTCTGGTCGCGAACGGTTTCACGCTTCCGGCCGGGGCGCTGATCGATCCTGCATTCGCGAACTTGAGCGCCGAAGAAATCTACGCCCGGTTACTGCGGAGAAGGAGCGAGGGAGCGAGCGCAGCACCGCAGCAAGCGCCGCAGCAGACAAACGCTGGCGGGGGAATCGGTAACGGTCCACTGGGAACACACGGCGCGGCGCCGTCCAATCCGATGCCTGACTCCTCCAGCGGGCCGGGTTCAAGCCAAAGTGAGCTGCAGACGAGTCAAGCCGTGCGACCGGCGTCGATGCGGTCCGGAGGGTTCGGAAAAGTTTGGGATGCCTCGGACGAGCACGGTCATGCGGCTTCGCCCGCCGAGAAGCGCCGGCAGAAGCACGAGTGGAGCATCGCGGCGGAGCAGGCTCATCGGTCGGCGAAGGCGTGCGGAAGCGAACCGAGAGGGATTGAAAGGCCTGTTCGCAAAGGCCGCGAATCTCAGCAGGATTGGCGCGCGATCCTGCGTGACTTTGTGGCCGCCACTACACCCTCTGATTATCGCTGGACGCCACCCAATCGCCGCTACATCGCTTCCGGCCTGTACTCGCCCGCGGTCGAGCGCCGGGGACTGGGTGAGGTCGTGATTGCGGCTGACACGTCGGGTTCGATCGGAAAGCGCGAGCTTGAACAATTCGCGGCTGAAATCTCGGCGATTTCCGAGGAGACACAGCCGGAAGCCATCCATGTGGAGTATTGCGACGCATCGGTCCAAGCGAGCCAGCAGTTCGCACCGTCAGAACCAGTGCGGCTCGACCCCAAAGGCGGGGGGCGCACAGCCTTCCAGCCTCCGTTCGAATGGGTCGCTGAGAATGATGTCGCGCCGGTTTGCCTGATTTATCTCACAGACTTGTGCCGTGATTCGTTCCCAGAAGCGCCGGAATATCCCGTCCTGTGGGTAACTGATTCTCGCCGAAGGGCGCCTTTTGGGGAAACCGTGCGTATCAGCCTTCAATAATGTAATCTCGTTCGAGCTTAAATGTAGGCACCGACCGTGTGCCTTCGAGAAGCCACGGTTGCGCACCTAAACTTGCACAGTTTGACCCATGGCGAGGGGGCAATCATGGTAACCGACGGCCAGCGTTCGGCGGACTTCCCCACCTCGCCTGACTAGGCAATCGCAGAGGTGATCGAAAGTCAGATGAATTTGCGAAATCCGAGCGTGTAGTGAAATAGTCGCCCATGGCGCGAACGGAAATCAAAGCCGGCAACCTTGACCGAAGACTGTAGCTCAGGAAGGGGAATAACATCGCGATCCCCAAGCGTGAACTCCGTCACTGACAGCAGCCCATTCGGGCGCAATACCCGATGAATTTCTCGCAGACAAGCGCCGCGATCTGGGACCTCCCCCAGTACGGCCACTAAGAAGGCCACGTCAAACGAGTTGGCCTCCGCAGGCAATGCCATCGCGTCACCCCGGCGGTATTCGACGTTGCGGATTCCCTTGGCATCAAGGCGCTTCTTTGCCATGTCCAGCATCTCCTGCTGGACATCCACGAGGACTAGTCTTCCTTTCGGCAGCGCTCGGGCCACCGCTGGGCTGTAGTAGCCCGGCCCGGGCCCAAGCTCCAGGACTGTGAAGTTCGGTTTCAGGTCTAGGCGGCGTACCAAGCTTCCTGGAGAGAGCGCGAGTCCCCTGATCGGGTTGAGAAGGTGCGGTGCCCGAGCAACTGGCATTGGAGTTCCAGGTTCGTGATGCGGAAGGTGCGTCATCAGTGCTTGTCCTTTCTCGCCTGAGTTTCTTGCCCAAGCCCTCAAATTTTTGAGGCCTACGCCCCCTCAATAGCAGCGAGCAAAGCATAATTGGGGCGCATTTCCATGCGCTCCTCCACGCGTCCACTTTCAATGGTATAGACGAATATATGACACGAATATTTTAGTTGAGCTGCTCAGTTTGTTTCCGCTTCAAGTCCATCAAGCCTTTCTTCACCTGCCCCTGCCCGCCGCGGCCGGCAAATGACGCACTTGGTCGCAATTCCCGCGATCACGTGGCCCAAGGCGCGAGTCGTCGATTCGTAAGCGCGACACACTCGGACTCCGGCACGGACAGGCAACTGAGATTATGTCCAGGAGGATTGAGCAGTACGCGGAATGGCGGCGGGAAAAGGTCAAGGGGACGACAGTCAATAAGGAACTGGCGTGTATTCGCCACATGATGAAGAAGGCCGAAGAATGGGGAACCCCCAAAGCAGTCCGGCCAGGAAGGTGAAAGATTTGCCAGACGACGGACAAATTCGGGAACGCTTCCTAACTCCGCAAGAATATGAACTCATGGCTTCCGAGGCGGCCGTCAGAAGCTTTCGACCTTGGACTCTTCCTGGTGATCGGTTTGAAGATTTAGTAGAACTTATCATGTCCGACCCGCCCTTCAACATCACCCTTCACACGCTTCGGCACACCGTCGGATCATGGCTGGCAATAGAAGCAGTTCCTCTGCGGGCCATCCGGAAACTGATGGGTCATAGGTCGATTACTACAACCGAAAGGTATGCCCACCTGAGCGGGGAAAATCTGGGCACCGCGGTCGAAAGGATCGAGGGCCTTTTACCAAAATCATTACCCAGCCCCGCCGAAGCGGGTGAAACTGGATCAGCCCACACGCTTGCAATTGTAAAAAAAGGAATGGTGCGGAGGGCGGGAATCGAACCCGCACAGTCCTTGCGGACCGAGGGATTTTAAGTCCCTTGCGTCTACCAGTTCCGCCACCCCCGCACGGCGAGTGCAATGCCCATGCTACCACGAGTTCGGTCCATTGGCGGAAGACCGGTTAGGTTGGGTACTGTCCTAATTTGAGCGTAACGCCGCCATCTTGGCGGCTCCTGTGCCGGCTGGAAGCCGGCGCTACGGCTCAAATTAGGACAGCACCTTAGGTTGAGTGGTAGACATTCCCGCGCTGTGGGGCCACAATGGAATTTCGATTCAAGCAGACCACGCTCGAGAGGCTTATGCTGGTAAGACGATCCTTGCTTTATCGGATCATTGCTGGGGCTATGTTGGCGGTAGTTGGCGGAGTGACGGCCGTTCGATTTCTCGCGGCGCAGCACGCGGAGACCAAGATCTTAGGCCTGGACAAAGTGATCGCTTTCACTTATAGCCCCTCAAAAGACTTCGATCCCAAGCAACTGCACTCCGTGACGTTTGTCGGCCCGGTAAACGCCGACGACTGGAAGTACTGGCAGTCGCGGGGTGTGGTGTCGGGGCTCGGCCATACCTGGTTCGACCTGTTGCGATCACCCCTTGACAAAGCTGTGTATGCGCTGACGGGGCAGGACTGCGGCAGCAATCCGCAGCCGGTGATAATGATTGATGAGTTCGGCTTCGACTACGGCGGACAGATGGATCAGAAGTCCGCGCAAGTGCTCCGCCAGACGAAGCTTAAGAAACCGGACTTAGCCTTGGTCGTCTGGGACATGCGTGGACCGATCCCGCAAGTCCTAGCGGAGGCTTACCGCGACACGGCGGACCTTGTGATGATCGAGAGCTACGTCGGCAACCAGCAGCAGTATTGGTGGATCGCCATGCAGGTTTGGTCCGCGCGCAGGTACGGCATCCTGACGAAGACGATCCCCGTCCTCGGAGTCGGAAAAGGCGGCAATCCCGGCGAGAACTGGGCGGAAACCAAGGAGGAACTCGAGCAGCAGATGCGGTTTGTTCGCCTGATCGCTCCCGAATCTCCGGGAATTGGATTTTACTCCGGCACCCCTGAACTCCTCGCCGCCGCCGACGCCTTGAGCGCCCATTATTTCGATTTTCCGACGGACGGTTCCGGCCTACCCGCCGACGTGCGTGAACTCGCGAAGACCTTTTCCCGCCGCTACAAGAAGCCAACATTGGTTGTCTCCCCCAGCTTTGTGGAACCGAATTACACCGAGGATGGGAAAGCCATGGGCGAGCCGAAAGCGATGCGAGTGTACATCCTGAACCTCGGCGACGCGGATGCCCACAACGTGAAAGTGCGCTTGTGCAATCGGCCTAACCTGGGAGGCAACGTGTTTGCCGAAGGCGTGGTGCCGCTCGTCCCGAAGCGAAGTGAAACGATTGGCGTCCTCCGGGTTACGGACGTATGGCGCGAGTGGGTAGGGCAATGGATTATCGAAATTGACGCTCCCGACTCCGACACCCTTATCTTTAAGCCCCCGTCCGAAAACTAAACAATTTGAATAACTCCACAGTTTGGCGTATTTTCTTGACGGCTACGGGGACGAGCGCCCGACTAGGTGGGCCAACGCTCCGCACAAGGCCGCTACCGAACGGAAAAGGAGTCGAAATCAGATGAGACCAGTCAAAATGTCGAGGCGTGACCACTTGCGTTTCTTGGGGACAGGCGCCACCGCGCTCGCGGGTTCAGCGGCGGGCCTGCTGCCCTTGGGCATCAACGCGGCATTCGGAGCACAGCCCGTGGCCTTGGGCCCGGTGAGCGCGGAGGAGCAAACGGACCGCGAGCGGCGGATGAAGTGGTGGCACGAAGCGCGGTTCGGGATGTTCATCCACTGGGGGCTCTATTCCGTCATCGGCCAGCACGAGTGGGCCATGGAGGTCGAAGGTATTCCCGTGGCGCAATACCAACTCCTGGCGAAGCACTTCACTCCCAAGCCCCACGCCGCGCGCGAATGGGCGAAGCTTGCCAAGCGCGCCGGCCAGAAATACATGGTGATGACCACCAAGCATCACGAGGGCTTCTGCAATTTCGAGACGAAGCTCACCAACTACTGCGCGCCCAAGCAGGCGTGCGGACGCGACCTGGTGGCGGAGTTCGTGGAAGCGGCGCGCGCCGAGGGCCTGCGCGTGGGCTTTTATTATTCCTTGATGGATTGGCACCACCCCGACGGTGCTCGATGTCTCACCGATGAGTCGGCGCGCGTGCGGTTTGTGGAATACACGCACGGTTTGATTCGTGAACTCCTGACGCAATACGGAAAGATTGATGTCCTCTGGTACGACGTCGATTGGCCGCTCAGCCCGGCACAATGGGAATCCGAGAAGATGAACAAGATGGTGTTTGAGTTGCAGCCCGACATCATTGTCAACGACCGCAACGGCCTGCCCGGAGACTTCACCACGCCGGAACAGGAAATCAACCCCGCCAAAGCCGGCCGTTCGTGGGAAACCTGCATGACGGTGAACGAAAGTTGGGGATACCAGAAGGCCGACACGGATTGGAAATCAGCCGAGACCATCGTGCGCAATCTGTCCACCTGCGCGCACGATGCCGGAAATTACCTTTTGAATATCGGCCCCAAGCCCGACGGCTCGGTTCCCGAGGAATCGGTGCGCATCCTCACCGAGGTGGGCGAGTGGATGGACAAGAACGGCCCAACGATTTACCAGTCCGACCCCTGCCATTCGGACTGGCACGTCTACGCCAATTATACCCGAAAGGGTAATACCCTGTACATGCATATCTACCATTGGCCGGGAGAGACGCCGGCGTCAGGCTGGCTGGACTTTTTCAACCCACCGAGCGTGGTCGCCATCGGCGGGCTGCGCGCCAAAGTGAAGTCAGCGCGGCTGTTCGCTTCCGGCAAGCCCGTGACCTTCGAGCAGGGCGACCAATACGTAAGATTCACCGGCCTGCCCATCGCCGCGCCCGACAGCCCCGTCACCGTCCTCGCCATCGAGTGCGACGCGGAACCGGTAGTCGATCACGAAGACGTGCGCAAATTCCGCAAGCGCGAGGGAGTGGGGGTGTAGGAGAGTAGGCAGTAGGCGGAAGGCAGAAGGGAGCTCAAGCCTCGCGCTAGCCGCTGGGCGGACATACCAGTCAGATTCGTGGTAAGCGCTGCTAGCACTTTGCGCGCAGTGTTCGCCAGCGTCGGTAGTCGGTGACGATTTGATACCGGTCGTTGCTTCTGGTATCGTTGTGGCATGGCGGCCTGCAAAGTGCTCGCGTTCTTGCCGTGCGACAAGGCAACAATAGATCAGCAGGGAAGAGTGACACTCCATGCTCTGTTCGACGGGATTGTCATTCCCCAACCGTCGGGGACAAGACGTTTCCCCCGGTTCGATTCCAGTAATAATGCCACGAACTTCTGTGTTTTCTACAAGGTTGTTGCTGACCAGCAGTGCACGATTGCACTTAAGGTGCTTGACCCCGCAGGAGCTGAAATCCCCGGGAATTGGCGTGATTCTATAGCGCCGGAGGGCCCTTCAGTGTGGCAAGCGATCTGGGGCCTGAGCGTGAGCCTTTTCCAGGTCCCCGGGCGGTATCAGCTTGATTTAATGCAGGAAATTGATTATCCGATGCCGCGGACGCTTTCTTTGGCGTCGACTTCGCTAGTTGTTGCCCAAGGTTGCTAGGCCTAAATGAGCACTGCGATCTTCATAGCAAGCGAAACGAAGTGGGGTCACCCTCCCGCTGAGGAGTTGGTGACGGTAGCTGAGAGCGGTCGGCCAGCGCCCTCATCGAATCCCGGTTCAGCGCCTCGCGAATCGGAGAGCAGCAAACCCTCTGCGGCCCCGGAGGATGAATCAGTACAATTTCTTAAGGTGGCTCGCGTCTTGTGGTCTCGCGCGCCTGACGAGACCAGTGCTCCGCCGTCGCTCAAGACAGTAATTGATGAGTTTGTAAAACTCGTGAAAGACAACCCCAAGGTGTGGGCGGTATACGCTACGGAAGATCCCTCGGGAATCACCATCTGGACATACATCGATTCAACCGACAGAGGCGAGCGTTCGCTGGTTTACGAAGCCGAATGGAAACTGCTCAACATGTTCCCGGAAGTAGGCTTTGACTTCAATACGGCACTCGTCCCCGCTGGACACGAGCAGTTTGATGATGGCGAGAAGATCTACCTCTATAGGCGTTAGCGATGGCCACTCCTTCTGAACACCGTTCCAAGGCACTCCATAACGAAGAGTTGCTCAACGCCTACAAATTGGCGGAAGGAAGATTCGCGGGATGGGCGGTCACAATCTTGTTTTACAGCGCATTGCACTGGATGCGAGCATTGGCAGCTCAGGAGGGCTTTCAAATTAAGAGCTATTCGGGGAACAACAGCGAAAAGCTCGCCCTTCAGCAAATACCATTGTTCCGACAATCTCCCCAACCTTTTAATTGGTACCGTTCGCTCAAGGACGAATCGCAAGACGCCAGGTATGAGATGACGCCGTATTCCAGCGCGGATTTCCGTGACCTTAAGCAGCGATTCTTTGATCCGTTCAAGGCCTTCATCATTTCGAATCTTCGGATCTGAACTACACTTGCCACAGTTCCCTCCCGAGGGAATCGCAGTCTCTGAACTGTTCTTGGGATTCCATTTTCCCGAGTGTGGAGCTATTGGATTTGGCATAGAATCCTGCAACGGTGTCGGGGCTGCGGCGCCAGAGGTGAATCAGTGGAACTGCCATACACTCCGTGGGCGACTTCGGGTGGGTCACAGCGACCTTCCTCGCTGGGAGATCAGTAGGACGTGGGGGCGCGGCCATGAATCTGCGCGAGTCGGATCGTTTTGAGTTTGTAGCGTTAGCTTTGCTGGTTTTTGCCGGCGCGGGCGTTTGTCGTGTCGGATGGAGCCATATCACGTCCGCGCTTCCGCAATCGGCAGGAGACTCGGAACTCACCGCACTTCAGGGTAATTTTCGCCACCCTCCGGAGGACGCAGAGATCATGGTGCGCTGGTGGTGGTTTGGGCCGGCGGTGATTACGGCAGAGCTCGACCGGGAGCTGCGCCAGATGAAAGACGCCGGCATTGGTGGGTTTGAAGTTCAGCCGGTCTATCCCCTCACGGTTGACGATCCCAGTAAAGGCCTGATCAACCTTCGCTACCTTTCGCCGGAATTCCTTGCGGCGGTCAGCTCCACGGCGCGGACGGCGCACGAGCTTGGCCTGCGCATGGACATGACCATGGGCAGCGGCTGGCCGTTCGGTGGGCCTCATATTACCCCCGACCTTGCCGCCGAACGTTTACTCTGCCTGCGCGTCTCCATCAAGGAAGGTGCGCAGGCAATCCCTGGTCCGCCATTACAGCAGGGCCAGCGTTTTCTTGCAGCGTTTGTGGCGTCCGGCGAGGCAAAGCACTTCGACGCGACTTCCGCGCATCAAATCGCCCCGCAGCAGGATGGAAGCTTTCTGCTCCCCGCATCTTCCGCCGGTCCACGCGTCCTGCTGTTCTTTGTGGCCGGATTGACAGGGCAGCAAGTGAAGCGCGCCGCGGTGGGGGCAGAAGGAAATGTCCTCGACCATTACAGCCGCGAGGCAATGCAGAAACACATGGAGGCTGTAGGTGCACCCCTGGCAGCCGCCGGCGGCGGGAATATTCGCGCCATGTTCTGCGATAGCTTGGAGGTGTACGACTCCGACTGGACCGAGGGTTTTCGGAAAGAGTTCCAAACTCGCCGCGGATACGATTTGACGCCACACCTCCCCGCGCTCATCGCGGGCAGCGGACCCGAGGCGGCGTCCGTGCGCCATGACTGGGGCCAGACTCTGACCGAATTATTGAATGAGAATTTCCTCGAGCCCTTTCAGACGTGGTGCCACCAGCATCATGTGTTGGCAAGAGTCCAGGCTTATGGCCAGCCGCCGGCACAGCTATCCAGCTACCGGTTCGTTGACCTTCCGGAAGGCGAGCAGGGTGACGAAGCGGGCCACTGGAACCACTTCACGGCTTCGCGCTGGGCATCTTCCGCGGGACACCTCTATGGCGCGCCGGTAATCTCCGCCGAAGCGTGGACATGGATCCACACACTTCCCTTCCGCGCCACGCCGCTCGATATCAAGGCCACGGCCGACGAATATTTTTTACAAGGAATCAATCAATTCGTCGCCCACGGATACCCTTATTCACCGCCAGGGGTACCCGAGCCCGGCTGGCATTTCTACGCGGCGGGAGCGTTCGGCCCGCATAATCCCTGGTGGTTCGCCATGCCGGACCTCGCGCGGTATTTGCAGCGCGGCAGCTTCATGTTGCGCCAGGGCCGGCCCGCCAACGACATTGCGGTTTACCTGCCCACGCACGACGCTTGGGCTCACCTGCCCCTCGGTGAGGTGAACCTGTGGGAAACGCTCTGGCGGCGGCTCGGTTTAAACCTTCTGCCTAGCCTGCTGGAGGCAGGATACAACTTGGATTTTATCGATGATGAAACGTTGGCGCAGCAGGGACACGTCGAAAAGGGCAAGCTGACTTTTGCCGGTCAGGATTTCTCCGTCGTGGTTCTGCCAGCGGTCGAACGCATCCCACCCGCGACCTTAGCCAAACTTGGTGAATTCGCGAAAGGTGGCGGGACGCTGATCGCCACGCGACGCCTGCCTTCCCTCGGTCCGGGTTTTCTCCACCAGGATACGGAGCGTGCGGACGTGGCGCGGCAAGTGGACGAGCTTTTCAAAGGGCCGACCGCGCCGGGGCACTTCGTTGCCGAAGAGTCTAAGCCACTCGAAGATGAATTGACCCGCCTTTACCCTCCCGACGTGGCCTTTTCTCCTCGTTCGCGAGACATTGGTTTTATTCACCGCCATACGGACTCGTCGGAGATCTATTTCATCGCTAACACTTCCAATCGGCGCTTTGAGGGCACCGCCAGTTTTCGCGTTAAGGGCAAAGATGCGGAATGGTGGAACCTCTTCAATGCCGAGGTGACTCCCGCGGAAACGGTCGCGGTTCCCGACCGCCGCTCCGTGCTGAAGCTGGACATTGAGCCCTACGGTTCCCGGCTGGTGGTCTTTAGTGATCGGAAACCACCGAAAGCGCCGGCAATGCTGGACGTAAAGTTGCCGGAGCCCATCGATTTGAGTAAAGGATGGCAAGTCACTTTCGAGGGCGCCGGAAAAGAAATCTCGATGGACAGTTTACGTTCTTGGACTACACTGAAGGACTTGCAGTTCTTTTCGGGGCGCGCGACGTACCAAAAGAAATTTGATGCTGCGGCCGGATTCCTGAAGGCTGGGGTCCGTGCGGAGTTGAATTTCGGTGAGGGGACTCCCCTTCCGGTTCAGCCCACCGCCCACTTCCAGGCGTGGCTCGATGGGCCCGTGCGCGAAGCAGCGGAAGTCTATGTGAACGGCCAGCGGGTGGGCACGGTTTGGCATCCGCCCTATGAATTGGACGTAACACACTTTCTTCGCGCGGGTGAAAACGAACTGCGCATTGTGGTCGGTAATCTCGCGGTTAATGAAATGGCGGGCAGCCCGTTGCCGGACTGCGCGGCTCTAACCGCGCGCTACGGCAAAAGGTTCGAGGATCAGGGGAATGAATTGGTAAAGCCGGTCCCGTCGGGGCTCATGGGCACGATCCGGCTGATCGCGCGCCGCCAGGGTCAAGAGCGATGAGTAAAAAGTATCGAAGTGACGCGATGGCGGCCATCCATGAAAGCATGCGGGCCTTGCACGATATTGGGGCAATTGACAAGCAGACGATGCGGCGGTTCGATAATGCCTGCCTTACGCGCGTCCAACCCTTGGGCAGAGATTGTAGCGTGGGCGTCCCGCTCCCGCCAGGAAGGCGCGGGCACTGCAAAGTGCGGATGAAAAAGCCGAGCGGCAGCGGCTTGTTCCCCCGAAGGGGGACAATATTATTAGCCGTAGGTGAAACCTACGGATTGGGACAGCAACAAATGGTTCCTCCGACCCTGAGGGGGTCGAATAATTCGACCCTTTCAGGGTCGGAGTCTGATTTTCCGGGTTTCCTTTCCGTAGGTTTCACCCACGGCTAATGATATTCCTCCCCTTCGGGGAGCGTGGTGAGGTTAGGGCGAGCGCCGCTCGGCCCTACATGCATCAACGAACCGTGCGGGGCAGAAGGCACGGCGGGATTCGCTTTTCCATTTCATTCAGGAGGAAGAGAACTTTGTCGCAATCACCACTCCGTACTTTTCAAGTTGACCGTGCCGCTGTCGAGGTCTATCCATCCAAAGCTGAGGTGGGAAAGGCCGCGGCTCAGCGGGCCTCTGCCATTTTGAAAGCTGCGATTTCAAAAAACGGCCGTGCCCGGCTGATCATGGCCACCGGGAACTCCCAGGAGGATCTTGTGGCCGCGCTGGTGAAGGTTCCAGACCTGGATTGGTCGCGGCTCGAAGTTTTTCATATGGACGAATACGTTAATCTCCCGGAAACGGACCGCGGCTGCCTGAAACACTGGTTGAAGACCCATTTCGTGGAGGTCGTCCATCCCGGGAAAGTCCATTACCTTGACGGCAACGCTGCCGACCTCGACGCCGAGTGCCGCCGCTACGAGCAACTCCTGCGGACGGCGCCCGTCAATTTGTGCACGCTGGGAATTGGCGAAAATGGCCACATCGCCTTCAATGACCCGCATGTCGCCGACTTCCACGACCCGCTCGGCATCAAGCGCGTGGATCTGGATGAGCGCTGCCGCAGGCAACAGGCGGGCGAGGGGCATTTCACGGATTTCGCCGCCGTCCCGAGCGAAGCCGTTACGCTGACTTGTCCGCTGCTGATGAGCTCCGAGAACCTGATTTGCTGCGTTCCGGAAGCGCGCAAAGCGGAAGCGGTAAAGAATGCGCTGGAGGGACCGGTTTCGACGCGGTGCCCCGGGTCGTTGGTGCGAACGCATCCGCACGCGCACATTTATCTTGATGCAGATTCGGCTTCGCTGCTGAAGGGTTGATTGGCGGACCTCGAAGAGGTCGAATGTCATTAGCCGTGGGTGTAACCCACGGAAACGATGCGTCGCGACAGATTACCAATCCCGCAGGGGTTGAACGTAGTTTGCCGTCAATGGGCTGAGATGAGAGTCGACCCCTCCGGGGTCGAGAGGCATGTTTGTTGGGGGGAGGCTGTCCGTGGGTTTCACCCACGGCCTGGAGTTTCTACATTTTCAAGCGTCGGCGGCCTGAGTGAGGGTGCGGTCGGAGAGTTGGAAGCCGAGGGATTGAGCGTATTCGGGATGGTCGACGATTTCTTGGCGCAGCAGGGTGACGAGGTC
>JBKQVI010000355.1:0-2953 GCA_052139985.1 Terriglobia bacterium | reverse complement strand
TGCACCTTGAATTCCTGAATGGCGTCAACCGGTGGGCGGACGACGTAGGCCGTGCCATTGAGAAAATCCACGAGGTCGGCATTATCGTCGATTCCATCGAGTAGGTAGTTGTTCTGCGCGGGGCGGGTTCCGTTGGCCGCAAAACTGCCGCTCGCTCCCAGACCGCGAGTATCCTGCTGGTCCTGAGTTACTCCCGCTGCGAGTTGGGCCAGGAAGGTGTAATTACGGCCGTTCAGCGGCAAGTCATTGATCGTGCGCGACCCTACCACCTGACCCACTGAGGCGTCCTGAGTTTGCAGGGAGGGCGGGGCTCCGGAAACCTCGATGGACTGCGTAACCTGGCCGGGTTGCAAGGTGAAGTTCACTACCACCTGCTGCTGCACATCTACGGTGACGTCCGTATGCTGGACGGTCTCGAAACCCTTGAATTGCGCCGCCAGGGTGTAGGTGCCGATCTTCACTGGCCGGAAAACGTAACTCCCGTCGCCGGCAGTGACGAGGGAAACCGAAAGGCCCGTGCCCTGATTCTTCAACGTGACGTTAGCTCCGGGAATGACGGCGCCGCTTTGGTCCTTCACGGTGCCGAGGATTACGCCGGTATCGACCTGGCCATAGAGTTGTGCTACGGAAATTAACAGGCTGACGGCAAGAACTCGCAAGCAAACCCTGATCTGCATACGTACTCCTCTCTGCCCGACTCACCTTAGAGTCCCCTTCTCAGGGGTGGTGCAAGACCACCCTCGTGAGGTCACAACTGAGGATGGCGGTTGTCTCGTTGAAGATGGAAATACGCTGCCGCCGCAACTACGCGCGCTCGGCACGCCGAAGGTTTAGCCGTTGCGCCTCGTCATCATCCGGCGAAGCGCATCACCCCCGCGAACGGGGTTTCATGTCTAATCGAAAGCTTACTTTTAGCTCTGAAAGGGAGGCATGTCAAGACAAAATGCAACAGACAAAATGTAACAGACGAATGTCACCTCGCCCCGGACCTGATGTCCGTGAGGCCCTGCGGGGGGTGGGGACAATATGACCCTGGCTCAAAAGGGTCATACTTGGGCAATAGCCCTTATCAGTGGGATATCCACGATGACCGCCCGTCGCGTCGTTACTTTTGCAGATCCTCCGGAACATCGATGAGCCGGCCCAGCATTTCGTAGACGCGAACCAACCCCTGATTCACCATGCGCTCGCCCGCACCCACTTCGATCGTGGTGGAGGTGCTGGCAGCGCCATAACCGCCCCGAGAGGCGGCGAGGACGGTGGGGAAATATCCAAAGTCCCCGTTCGAGTAGCCCATGAAGAAGGCGTCGGGCACTGGGCAGCGATTGCGCCAGTCGTATTGAAAATCCACGAAAGGCTCGCCGGGCATGGTCATGAACGCGATGCGCTTGTTGATGAGCACCGTCGCTACCGGCAAGCGCAAAGGCTCACTGCGGTGACGGTCGAAGCTCGCCGCCGCTTCCTGGCCCCAAGAGGTCAGGATCGCCGCGCGGAACTTATCCGGGTTCCATCGCAGGTGCATATCCAGCAAGTCCTCGGTGAATTGCAGGGTGGCATCGGGCTCCGGTTTGGTCGCGATTTCCTTGGCGACGCGGGCGGCTTCTACTCCCAAGCGATTGCCCGTCCAATCGCGGCGGCCGACGGCGTTTTGCTCAAGCGGCGTGACGGCGAAGAACGGATTGATGTCGCCATCGCCACCTTGCAGGAAGAAGCAGAGCGGTGCCGGGCCGGAACCTTCGCTCGCGAAGGCGCGTTCGACGGTGGCGTCCATCACGCCCGGCCAGTCGGCGGAGTATTGCAAATTATCGGGCCCGAAAACTACGGGGTGGCAGGCGTAGTTGACAAGGATGGCAATGGGTTTTCCCGAGGTATTGTCAATGCGCAAGATCGAAACAGTGGGATCGACGGGCGCCGTGGGCACCATGGTGGTGTTGACCATGAACCAGCCGAAGCGGCCGCCCGCTTGCTCGCGCAGCCGGTTGTGGCCAATGTACGCCACGCCGTAGCCGGTGCCGAGCTGCGCTTCCACGGCGCCTTGCCGCGCTTCTCCGAGGGCGTGCTCGATTTTGTCCAGCACCGGAGTTTCCCAGTCGGGGCCCTCGAGCGGCGGATAGTCATCGGTGATTTCCGGCCCGGCGTGAGTGTGGATGCCGGCTTCGATCACGTAGGAAATGCCGTATTTCTCTTTCGCGTCTTTGCGCAGGCGCTCAATCCACGCCGGAGCGAAGGGGCGGCCCAGGTCGCAGACCACCATGGCGATGCGCTGCTCACCGGCTTCCAGAACCAACACGCGCGCGTAAAGCGGGTCCAGGATGCCGCTCGCGCCCTCCTTGCGGCCTCCGTACCCGTACATCTTCAGGCCGAGGGGCGGGGTAATGTCTACCTTGGCCGCGCCGGCCTTCATTGCGGCGCTGAGGCCATTGATGGGAAACATCCAAATAGATATATACAGACTCAATACGAGTTTAATTAGGATGCGCATCACGTCTCCTGGGAGCCTCGATGGGCTCATAACGAGAGGACACTCTAACAGTCCCCGCTGCCAGGTTCAAGCTTCGCTCCACAAAGGGTGCGCGACATAAACGTGAAAGCCGCGCGGAGGTGGCAGGGACATCCGAAGGCGTGAAAAAATCACGGGACGAGCAAAAGCATCTCGCGCAGAGCCGCAAAGGCGCAGAGGTCGAAAAGAAAATAAGGAAGTTATTTGTTGTGACCCTCTGCGTCTCAGCGTCTCTGCGCGAGTTTGTCGATTCTTTCACAGAGCTTCCCCTGCCCGGGTTAAATCATGGCCAGGATGGCCATGCCACAAAAGGTAGCGTGGGCGTACCGCCCTGCCTGGATTTTCGAGTTTTGAGTCGCCCGGCGCAACAAAGCCAGAGCGATCTTGCGCGCGCCCCCATCTCCGTTTTCGCCCTGCGGTTTGAGATAACTCCCTTTGCTTTCATACATATCG
>JBKQVI010000354.1:0-21973 GCA_052139985.1 Terriglobia bacterium | reverse complement strand
TAAGAGCCGTATGCGCTAATGAGCGCACGTACGGATCCGTGCGGGGGGTACCGGGTAACCGGTATCCCTACCGCGACAGCTCAAACCGCAGCGTACAACGGAGAAGGGAGCGCGCGCCCAGGACCGCTCGGGCTGGGTTTCGCCGGGCGACCCAAAATATCGAAATTGCAGGCTTGGCCGGGTACCCAAGTTACCTTTTGTGCCATGGCCATCCCAGCCATGATCTCTCACGGGCAAGATGTCCGTGCCATGTCCGCGGCATCCCGGCTTCCACTCTTTATGTCGCGCACCCTGCCCGTTTCGCGCGCTTCCCCTCGGGGCAGAGGTTGGGTATGCTGAAGTAAGGCCGTCAGTTATGAGCGAGTACACCGCCGAAGAAGTTCGCGAGAAGGTGGACGCCGTCTACCGTTCCGATTCGCGCCGCGTCCTGGCAACCCTGATCCGCCTGCTGGGGGACTTCGACCTGGCGGAAGAGGCGCTCCACGACGCGATTACGGCAGCAATCCAGCAATGGCCGCGCGAAGGTGTGCCGGATAATCCCCGGGCGTGGCTCGTCTCGGCGGGCCGCTTCAAGGCCATCGACACGATGCGGCGGCGCGCCCGGTTCGATGCGGCGGTCCCGGAGCTGGTCCGGCGGCTCGACACCGATACCGGCGGCACTGCCGGGTGGGAGGACGAAGGCATTCAGGATGACCGGCTGCGGCTGATCTTCACCTGCTGCCATCCGGCGCTTCGGCCGGAGGCGCAGGTGGCCTTGACCCTGCGCGAGGTGTGCGGCCTCAGGACAGAGGAAATCGCCCGTGCCTTCCTCACGGCGGCCCCCACGATTGCCCAACGCATTGTGCGCGCCAAGGCGAAGATCCGCGACGCACACATTCCCTACGAGGTGCCGTCTCGGGCCGACCTGCCTGGTCGCGTGGACTCCGTGCTCCAAACGGTTTACCTGGTGTTCAATGAAGGCTACTCGGCTTCGGCAGGTAGCTCGCTGACGCGGCCCGACCTTTCGGGCGAGGCCATCCGCCTGGGGCGGCTGATCGTCGAGTTGCTGCCGGAACCCGAAGCCGTTGGACTGCTGGCGTTGATGTTGCTGCAGGAGTCGCGGCGCGAAGCCCGTTCCTCGCCGACGGGGGAATTGATTCTACTGGAGGACCAGGACCGCTCTCTTTGGAATAGGAATCAAATTGCCGAGGGGACGGCGCTAGTGGAACGTGCCCTTGAGTCACGCCGGTTCGGCCCGTACACGCTGCAAGCGGCGATTGCCGCCGTGCACGCCGAGGCTCCCAACGCCGCCGCAACCGATTGGGCCCAGATTGTTGCGCTCTATGACGTGCTGGCGCGGGCCGCGCCGTCGCCCGTGGTGGAGTTGAACCGTGCCGTTGCGGTGGCCATGCGCGACGGTCCGGCGGCAGGCCTCGCCCTTATCGACGCAATTCTGGCGCGGGGCGATCTGGAAGCCTACCATCTGGCGCACTCGGCACGAGGAGAACTATGCCGGCGATTGGGAAGAACGGCGGAAGCCCGGGCTGCCTTTAAACGGGCCATCGAGCTCGCGGGGCAACAGCCGGAGCGGCGGTTCCTCGAGCGACGACTCGTCAGTTTGCCGGAGTGAATTGCCGGCGACCTTTCTTTCTGGACTTGCCAGGCCCGTTGTCGATTTTGGGCCTTCGTATTCGACCATGCAGTGAACGCGGGATTTCCACCGCGAATGAGGAGGCGGTTATGAAGTACCTATGCCTTGTTTACGGCGAAGAGAGCAAGATCGGAGCCATGACCGACGACGAGTGTATGGCGTACGACGAGGCCCTGAGGAATCGCGGTCAATGCCTCGCTTCGGAAGCCCTCCAGCCCGTCCAAGCTGCCACCACCGTGCGGGTCCGCAACGGCAGAGTGTCGATAAGCGACGGTCCCTTCGCCGAGACGAAGGAGCAGTTGGCGGGGTTCTACCTGGTTGACGCGAGGGATTTGAACGACGCCATTCAGATCGCCTCGCAGATGCCGCCGGCGCGCGTGGGATGCGTCGAAGTGCGGCCGATCAGGGAGTTGACCAGCACTAAGGGTGAACATCGACGGGTATAGCTCGAACTGTGTGCTCGATATTTGCCGATTCGTGGTATAAGTCAAGTTGCCTCGGGCGACGGAGTTCACTTCAGACAACTGCCGGGTGTCGCGTGTTGCCGCTTCTGGGTAGCTGAAGAGCGATCATTGGGTGTTTCATTCGTTAGAATCGGCAAATACCGGGATGGGATGCAGGCGTGTAAGCGTCGAGGCGGGAGGAATGCGTTGAAATTTCCCAAGTGGAAGATTTGTGTAAGCCTATCGTGCTGGGCTACTATGGCGGTCCTGGTAGTGCTCGCCAATTCCTTCAGCACAAGTTCCCGGTTGGAAGCCAGACCCGGCGAGACGCCCGACGCCGATTTCGCGGCCTTTGCCGCCCTCGCGCCGATTGATTCGCACATACACCTTTACCAGGATGACCCGCGGTTCGGCGCGCTCATGCAGCGCCTGAATCTGCGCGCTCTGAACATTTGCGTGATCGACGATCGCGATCCTTTTTACAAGGGACTGGAACCGCAGCGCGCCGACGTGCTCAAGGTCCGCCGCAGCACGGGTGGGCGTGCGGTGTTCTGCACAACTTTCAGCCCTTACGATTTCGAGCAGCCGGGCTTCGCCCAGCGCGCGATCCGCCAGCTCAATGCTGACTTCGCGAATGGCGCTATCGCGGTGAAGATTTACAAGGTGATGGGCATGGAAATGAAGTCGAAAGCGGGAAAATACGTGATGCCGGATGACCCCGCTTTTGAGCCCGTCTATCAGGACATTGCCGCCCACAACCGGACGGTCGTCGCGCACATCGCCGAGCCGGATTCCTGCTGGCAGCCACCCGATCCCGCGAGCCCCGACTACTCGTATTACAAGCAGCACCCCGAAGAGTATGCCTACGCCCATCCCGAGTGGCCCACTAAAGCCGCCATTCTCGCGGCTCGGGACCATTTTGTGGAGGAGAATCCCAAGCTGCGAGTCATCGGTGCGCACCTGGGCAGCATGGAAGTGGACGTGGACCAGATGGCCCGGCGCTTTGATCGTTACCCCAATTTTGCCGTGGATGCCGCTGCGCGCGTCCCGTACTTCATGAGGCAGCCGCGCGACAAAGTGCGGGCCTTCCTGATCAAATACCAGGACCGCGTCCTCTATGCAACCGATCTGGAAGTTCAGCCGAGCACCAACACCGAGAATGCATTGCGCGAGTGGAACGATACCTACCGGCGCGACTGGATATTCTTTTCATCGAATCGTTCGGTGGAGTACCTGGGCCGCAGCTATCAGGGTCTTTCCCTGCCGGCGCCGGTGCTGCGTAAGATTTTTCATGACAATGCCGTGCACTGGTTGCCGGGAATCCTTGGAGGGAAATAAGCTTCGTCAAATTCCGAATCAGTCTCCCTCCTCATCCGCGGCTCTTCCGGCCGAGATTCCGGTCTTGGTATCTATCCATTCGAGCTTGTCATTTCGCGCCGGTAATTTGTGCTCCTGCGCGTATTGATTGCGAGTCGAGAGAACCTGTTCGCCCCAGGTTCCCATCGGATAGAGCATCTCACGATACACCAGGTAGCTCATGTCCACGGTGCGGACGGGTTGGTGGTCCTTCACGTCGTCAACCTTATCGAGAAATTTGCGACCATTGGCTTCCGGCACGCGCGGGAACCAGGATTTGTACCAAGTGGCCGTCGCATCGATGAGGGCTTGGTTGCGCTGCTGGCGGATATTCTCGGCGATACTGAGTGCCCGGTCGAGTGAGGCCACGGCCTTTTCCGCGTCGTTGTGGCCGGCATAGTTTTGAGCGGAGGTCAACGCATCCTCGCTGCGGCCTAACTCGCCCAGCATGATCAGGTTTTGGCGATAGAGCTGAGCAATCGATAGGTAAACCTCGAGGTTGTAGCGATTGAACTGGACTGCGTCGATGTTTGCGTGAATCAAATTGAGCAACTCGTCATTTTGGGCGAGGAACTTCCCAGCCAGCTCAAGCCGTTTCTGGTTTTCCATTTTCCAGTTGTAGGGCAGGCGGAGCAAGTCCGGCGATGGCACGGGCAGCAGCGGTAGAAACTGGTCGTGTGCGAAATGTGGGGGATTGAATACGCCTTCGGAATATCCAAAGATGGGCGTGCGCGCGCTCGACGGCCCGGTGTCCCAGCTATCTTCCCAGAAGCGGGCCTGCTGGCTCATCAGTTGATAAAGCCGCCCCATGTCCGCAGCGCCCTGGCCATAAAACAAGGGATAGAAGCTGCTCATCAACTCCTCGGCATTGGGCGCATCGCGGCGCCAGGCGCGAGCGGGTCCCGTGGCATAACCCAGCCAGAAGGTCTCCGGATGTAGGCCGGGGTCTGCCCAACCCGCGATGAATGCGCCCATCAGGTCTGCCTGATTTGGCTGCGGCGCGTTCGGTTGGACGGAGGAGAGCGCCGCATGTGATGTGAAGGAGATCAGATCCACCATTTCCTGGACGCGCCGGCTTTCGGCAGGCTTGGGATGAAGCCGATCGGACGCTGGCAGCGGATAGTACTTCGGGAAGAGTTCCTCCTCGCCTTCCGTTGAGGTGTACACCATCTCCCGAATCCCGTGCGCCTTGAAGACAGGGTCATACTGTGGACCGTAGACTTCGCCATTGATCAGGTAGTTCGGCAGCGAAGCGATGTCGTCCGGCACCATCGGGAACTCGCCCCAGAAGATGACTTGCCGTCCTCGGTCGTGCAGGTACCCGGCCGTCTTCGTCGTGAATTCCGCCAGTAGCTTGCCGACCGTTCCTAACTCTTTCGCGCGGTCCGCTTCGTTACACTGGGCATTCTTCGCCAAGCCTACGTAGTACGGCTCATCCGTCGACAGCACAAAGTACTTGCTCCCCTGCGTCGCTGCCAGAAGGTCGTCAAACATGCCGTAGAACAATTTGTAGGTCTCCGGGTTGGTCGAGCAGAATTCATAGTTGCTCTCGGGATATTCCCGCAGCGCTGCGTATTCCGGATGCTTCAGAATGAACGCATCATGAGCCGGCCCGTCCAGATAGGGAATGATTTGCACGTGGTACTTCAGCGCGTAGTCCGTCAATTCCTGCAATTCTGCCGGGGTCATCGCATAGGGCTCGACGATCGGCTGCGCGTGCTGGTATTGAAAATGTCCTTCCAGCTTGATGGAGAAGCCGTTGATCTTGTAAAACGCGGCTTGCCGCACCGCTGCTTTCAATACATCCAGATGCTCCAGGTGATGGGCATCGTCCCAATAGATCACGCGCAGTTCCAGGTCCGGCCAGTCGATAATCTCCCCTTCCGGCAACCAGACCTTCCCGTCTTGCGGCTTAAGCAACTGCACCAACGTCTGTACGCCGTAGAAGAGGCCCGTCGCGGCGTTCCCCGTGATCGTAGTCTCTGTGGGTGTCAACTTGATCCGATAGGCCTGCTCGGCGAGGGCGGACTTCTCGCGGTCCGTCGCTTCTCCGACCTCGACCGCGTGCGGATCGATGGCCAGCTTCAGCGTGGACCCGCCCTTTCCCTTTGCTTCCGCCAAGACAAGGTGAAAGCGCTCTTGCAGTTCTTCCTTTAGACTTTCAACGGCGATGTCATCCGCCTTGACGCCGGGGCCCAGTTCCAGTCGCCAGGATGCCGCGAATTCAAAGTCCTGGCCGCCCAGCGTTACCTTCTGCGGCGAGGGAATTACGGTATAACCTCGCGCAAAAAGCGGCGAAACCGTGGCAGCGCGAAGTGTTCCAGCTAAGCAGATGAACCCGAGGATAAATATTCCCAAAAGTGCGAAACGCCTGATCGACAATCCCATGCAGTTCTCCCCATCCGGAGGTTGAACCTTCCGGCCACCCAAGTTCCGATTGAACCCGAGATTCCTAACCGGGTCGGCGCTCGCTAGCGGCACGAGTTCGATCGGCTGGCAGCGATAAAAAACAGATTGGTTGAAACCCCAACCAGAAATGTAGAAACTCGATCGCCGGGCTTTAGAGCTTGCGGAAAAAACTAGTGGCACTGTCATTCTGAGCCCGTTCTTTGGGCGAAGAACCCCTGTAGTTTGTTCTTTTCGTGCACCCCGCGAACTACGGGGGGCCTTCGCCCCGATGAAGTGCATCGGGGCTCAGAATGACAGCCTTGGGGCGTTTTTCCGCAACCGCTTCAGCTCGGCACGTGCCGCCCTAAAGCATTCACTGCTGACCCGCCGGCTCCGCGGTGTTCTTCCAATCCAGCTTGAAATCTCGTGATGGCAGGTGGTTCGCCTCGGCGTACTGATTGCGGACTGCCAACGTCTTCTCCGCCCAATCCCCCAGCGGGTAGAGAAGCTGGCGATAAATCAAGTAGGTCATGTCCACGGTACGAGCCGGCAAATGGTCCTTGGCGTCATCAACCTTGTCGAGGAAGACGCGGCCGTTGGCCTCCGGTACGCGCGGATACCAGCTTTTGTACCAAGTCGTCACCGCGTCCTGGAAAATGTCATTTCTTTGGCCACGAATGCTCTCGGCAAGATCAAGAGCATGGTCGAGTGAGGCAACAGCGCCTGCGGTGTCAGCATGGCCTGCGCGGTCCTCAGCAGATTTGAGCGTAGCGTTGATTTCCTCGAGGTCCCGCAACATCAGCAAATTCTGGCGGAAAATCTGCGCGATAGCGAGGTAGATCTCCAGGTTGTAATGCTGGAATTCGACCTTGCGCATGTTAGCGTGAATCAGGTCAAGCAACTCATCATTGTCCGCCAGGAATTTGCCCGCCATCTGAAGGCGACGAGTATTCAGGGGAGCCCAGTCGTAGCCGACCGTAAGGAGCGGCAGAGAGGGAACCGGCAGCAGCGGCAACGTCTGATCCTCGCGGGGGAGGGGCGTGGGATAGATGATGTTCCAGTCCCCCCACAACGGCGTGCGCGCAGCCGAGGGCTTGGTTTCCCAACTTTCCTTCCAAAATTGCCCCTGCTCGCTCATGAGCTGATAGAGCCGGCCCATGCTGGTCGCGCCCGGTCCGTAAAATAGCTTGTAGAATGAACTCATGGATTCCTGCGGGTCCGGCGACCCCGGGTGCCAGGCGGCTGCCGATCCCGTAGCGTAACCCAGCCACATGGTCTCAGGATGCAGTCCGACGTCCGCCCATCCCGCCACCAGCGTGCCCATCAGATCGGCGTTTTGGCGTGACGAATCGTGCGAGATCATGTCAAACATCTCCTCCACCACTCCTGGCCCTTGGCTGACCGCTTCGTAAGTCCCTCCGGGTGGGCCTGGAATGTGCTGGTCCTGAGGGAGCAGATAGTAGTTGGGGAAGAGATATTCCTTCCACCCAACGGTTGACGTGAAGATCAGTTGGCGGTTGCCATGGGCCTTGAAGACCGGATCAAACTTCGGGCCGTAGACCTCGCCGTTAATCATGTAGCTGGGCACGGAAGCAATGTCGTCCGGAACCATGGGGTACTCACCCCAGAAAATCACCTGCCGTCCTCGATCGTGCAGATATCCAGCCGTCTTGGTCGTGAACTCTGCCAGCAGCTTGCCTACACTTCCTAGCTCCTTGGCGCGGTCCGCTTCGTTGCACTGCGCATTCTTCGCCAACCCCACGTAATACGGCTCGTCCGTTGATAGCACAAAGTACTTGCTCCCCTGCGTCGCTGCCAGAAGGTCGTCAAACATGCCGTAGAACAATTTGTAAGTGTCCGGGTTGGTGGAGCAGAACTCATAATTGCTATCGGGATATTCCCGCAGCGCTGTGTATTCCGGATGCTTCAGAATGAACGCATCATGAGCCGGCCCGTCCAGATAGGGAATGATCTGCACGTGGTACTTCAGCGCGTAGTCCGTTAGTTCCTGCAACTCCGCCGGAGTCATCGCGTAGGGCTCGACGATGGGCTGCGCGTGTTGGTACTGAAAATGGCCTTCGAGCTTGATGGAGAATCCATTGATCTTATAGAACGCTGCTTGCCGCACCGCGGCCTTCAATACATCCAGATGTTCGAGGTGATGGGCATCGTCCCAATAGATCACCCGAAGTTCGAGGTCCGGCCAGTCGATAATCTCCCCTTCCGGCAACCAGACCTTCCCGTCTTGCGGCTTAAGCGACTGCACCAGTGTTTGCACTCCATAGAAAAGACCCGTTGCGCTGTTCCCCGTGATCGTGATCTCGGAAGCGGTCAGCTTGATGTGGTAGGCCTGCTCGGCGATGGCGGACTTTTCGCGGTCCGTGGCTTCTCCGACCTCGACCGCGTGCGGATCGAGAGCTAGCTTTAGCGTGGACCCGCCCTTGCCCTTTCCTTCCGCCAAGACAAGGTGAAAGCGTTCTGATAACTCTTCCCTCAGACTGACGACGGCGATGTCATCCGCCTTGACGCCGGGGCCGAGCTCCAGTCGCCAGGATGCCGCGAATTCAAAGTCCTGGCCGCTCAGCGTGACCTTTTGCGGCGAGGGAATTACGGTATAACCCCGCGCAAAAAGCGGCGAAGCCGTGGCAGCGCGAAGCGTTCCGGCTAAGCAGATGAACTCGAGGATAAATATTCCCAAAAGTGCGAAACGCCTGATCTGTAGTCCCATGCAGTTCTCCCCATCCGAACGTTGAATCTTCCGGCCGCCCGACGCCAACTTAACCTGAGTTCACCAGCCGAATCGGAGCTTGCTACTGCCCTCACAACCATAAACGTGCGAAGCACCTTGGACTGCGCGCGGCTCGACGCCGCCTTGGAAGCACGTAAGGTGTGAGACCTCGACACAACCCACGTTCGCTTCATCCGAGCAGCAAGACAAAGGCGGCGTCAAGCCGCGCGCAGTCCAAGGTGCTTCGCACATATTCATCCCTTTTGGTTCTCGGGGCGCACGAAAAGAACGAACTACAGGGGTTCTTCGCCCAAAGAACGGGCTCAGAATCACAGTGCCGTGCGTTTTTCCGCAACCGCTTGAGTCCGGCATGTGCCGCCCTAAAGGACGGCGCTACAGGTAGACGCGCTTTCCTGATGTTGCGCTAGGGACCCAGGGCCACTTGGCCCAGGCCTTCACGCAGACGCGCGAGCCAAAGTTGATCGAGGAAAGAGGGGTCGCGGTCTGCCTCGGCTTTTTCGGCTTTCAGGGCTACGTACTTTGTGTGAGCTGCTGCGGCCTTTTCCGTCTGTCCCGCCTGGCGATAGAGTAGCTCCTCCTCTTGAAACGCCTTCGCGGTATCCGGAGCGAGCGTGGTGTAGGTCTCGTAATCCGTCAGCGCTTGTGCGGCCCGCCCTTGCTTTACCTCCACGCGCGCGCGCCAGAGGTAGGCCGGAGTGGCGTGCGCATCGAGACTCAAAGCTTTGTCCAGTTCCTGGCGACCTTCCGCAATGTTGCCCGCTTCAAACAGGGTGACGCCCAGTGCCGCATGGTAAGACGCGACGCGGGAATTCGCAACCAATGCCTGGTGAAGGGATGTCTCCGCTAACTGAAAATTCCCCTGCTCGATCTGGATAACACCGCGCAGGAAGTAAAGCTCGTCGGGTTGGTGGGTAAGCCGCAGCGTTTCATCGCAAGCTTGCAAGGCTTCGGGATAACGGCGCATCAAGGCATAGGTCACAGCAATTTGGTAGGGAATGCTCTCCGACTGGGGATCGAGCTGGCGCGCCTTGGCGAGCGTGGCCAAGGCATCGGAGTAGAGTTGCTCCGACCCTTGCAGGCTGGCATAGGCAAACAGGTAGTCAACGTTCGTGGGGTCGGCCGCCATCGCCGCCGACAAATAAGGAGAGGCATCCTGGGGGTTATCCGCCAGCAAGTAGGCATTACCGCGGAGGAAAGCCAGTTCACCCTTGCCCCCGGCCTCCTCGGGAACGCCCTTCAGGACGGCCAGGGCCTCAACGGGTTCACCCGCCTTGATGCTGGCGTCGGCGAGCAGCAGCTTGAGCGTGGTGTCCTGTGGATTCAACTCGCTGGCGTTTTCCAGCAACAGCCGCGCTTTCTGCGCCTGGCGATGGTGTAGGCACAAGAACGCCAAGGTCGCGTCGAGGCGGGGATTTTCCGGAATGGCATCTACCGCCGCGTCGATGCTGGCCATGGCCTGAGAGGTTTGTTCTGCCTCGAATTCCGCCCGCACCAGGCTGGCCTGAACTTCCGCATCGCCGGGGGAATGCGCGCGAGCCTGCTCAAGATAAGGCACGGCTTCCTTGGATCGCCCGGAGTTGACTAGTGCGATCCCGAGCGCCGTATCCGCCTGGAATAGTTTGGGATTTTTGCCGAGCGCAATCTGCAATTCCCGGATGCCGGAGCTCGGCGCCTTATTCTGAAGATACGCTAGGCCCCAGTAAAAATGCAGGTTGGCGGTATCGTTGCCCAATTGGTGGGCTTTCGTGAAGTGTGGAATCGATTGCGCCGCGTCTCCCGCCGACAATTCCGCCACCGCGAGATAACCGTAGTTTGTGGGCGAAGGATCCTGCCTGATCAACTCCGAAAAAATATTCTCGGCGCGCTTGAAGTCATTGGCCTGGAGCGCTTCCTTCCCTTTCTGGAGCATCTCCGATTGCGCGAGCGCGGAGCCCGGTGGAATCAAATAGAACAGCAGACCCATCAACAACACCGCAGACCGGGTATGGGGCCTCACTGCGATCCTCCACTCGCCTGCCGAAGCCGTGCCACTTCGCGCCGGATGAATGCCAAGTCGGGAAGCAGCAGATGTTGTTCGTTAATGATCTGAAGCATCGCGGCGTTAAACCAGCCGCTGCCATCCAGATACTGGACGATCATCCGCCGGTCCCGGTAGTCGGCAGCGTCCAGATCGATGGACCGGTAATTCGCTTGCCGCCGGCTGTAATCGAAATGCAAGTGGGCCCCATCGTCGTGCATGCGGTAGCGGATGTTCTGGATGTACTGTAGCGAGTTCGCAAAGCGGTCTTGCGCGGCGTAGGCCGGCAGCGGAGGCTTCGCCTGGCCCCAGTTGCGATCCACCGCCATATCCAGGATTTCAGGAATCGAAATCTGGAACAGGTGGCCGTCCGTCACTTGGACATGAAGGGGCACCTCACGCACATAGGGAAATTCGGAGGTGCCGGACGCGGAAAAGCTCGCGAGCAACTGCAAGAAGGCTTCCTGGACTTCGGGAGGGGTCGAACGATCCCAATAAATGGCGGAGAGCTTTTCGTAACTCATTCCACAGGGTCCACTGGTGTCCACCACATTCAGATTATTCAGGCCGACGTTTCCATAGTGTCCCTCCCCAACGTGCAGGTAGAGGGTTGCCTCGCAATGCCCGTAAGTTGATCCCGAATTCGTGCGGCAGGGACAAGGGACAGCGCAAGGGCAGCAGACCATTCCTTCGCCCTTCAAGTGCCAGTCGGCGCCCGTGGAGTGGGCCGTGCGGGAATGGGCCGACCCTGGGGCGTTGCCCTGGCCGACTCCCAGGGTAGGAGTCAACAGAATCGCTACCGCTATGCGGAGTAATGCGGCGTATTTGATGGTTGTCGCTCCCTAGACCACTACACAGTGAATGTGATGATACCAGTTGTTCGTGTATCCATCCATGCGTGCGGAGTCGCGTTCCGCCGGCTGACTCTGGCCTTGGGCATCCTTGGCGCGCGCCACGAATTCTATCGCCCCCGGCTGAGTCAATTCCAAAGAAACCTGCCAGACTCTCCACCCAAGATCCGCGCCGGAGTCGAGCGTCGCCATTTTCCAAGTCCTTCCGGCGTCGGCGCTGACCTCAACGGAGTCAATCTTTCCCGCCGCCGACCAGGCGAGACCTCGAACCTGCACGCTGCCTCGATGGATGACCGCCCCCTGCTTGGGATCGGTGATGACGGATTTCACCAGAATTCGGGGCAGGGGTTGCCGGTCGAGTTCGCCCGAAGCTGTCTGGCGGGTTTGCATGTACGTCCCACCTTCAGGCGGTAAAGGCGCGGCTGCCACCACAATACGCTCCAGCCATTTCACCGAGTCCATTCCATACCAGCCCGGAAACAGCGCCCGCCAGGGTGCTCCATGGCGGAGTGTCAAAGGGCGGGAATTCAAATGTGTCGCCAAGACTCCATCGGTCAGCGCCCGCTCCAGGGGAACACTGCGCTGGTAGCCATCACGGCCGATGAGGTGGAGATGCGCTCCGGCGCTGGTGGGCCGGGCCAGCGTCACGACGTCTTTCAGCGGCCATCCCGCCCAAGCGCCGTTGCTGACCAACCCTTCCGCTCCCACCCGATTCCCCGCGCATTCGAGAACCGCGCCGAATTTCCGCTCGGGCAACGTCGCGAGGTCGGCTGACGTCAGACTTACCGGCTTCTCAACTTCGCCTTCAATTTTCAGGGTCGCAACCTCCACGGCGGCAGGCGCCGCAAAGTGATTGCGCACATAGAAATCATCCAGCGAGGTATATTGGCCCTCGAGCGACGTCAGATCAAATTCCACTTCCAGGGGATCCGCGGAAATGACATGATGCTCCGCCCTGAGCGTCTGTGAAACTAACAATCCGCTGCTGAGAAGCGTCATGAAATAGCGTCGATTCATCAAAATATACTCGAGTGCGGTGGCCGGCTGCCCAGTAGTGTCCTGATCTCGGGTGTAGCGCCGGGCTTGAGAGGCTACGGAAAAACTATTAGCGCTGTCATTCTGAGCCCGCTTTTTTGGGCGAAGAACCGCTGTAGTTCGTTCTTTTCGTACGCCTCGCGAACTACCGGGGTCCTTCGCCCCCGATCAGGAACATCGGGGCTCAAGATGACAGTTCTGAGACGTTTTTCCGTAACTTCTAGAGCCCGGCATGCGCCGCCCTAAAGGTCGGCGCTACGTCCAAATTAGGATACTGCTCGACTTTCCCTGGCGCCTGCTCAAGGATTGGGCGGGCCTTGGGCGACATCAATCTGCGGATCAAGCTGCCGGGCGCGAGCGAGGGCTTTTTTCGCGCCCTCAGAGTCACCATCCTTTTCTAGAGCTAAGCCCAGGTTGAAGTAGGCCCGCGCCTCGTCCGGATTCAAGTCAATTGCCGTGCGAAGCTGTCCAATGGCCCCCTTCAAATCTCCCAGCTTCAAGAGGACTCCACCGAGGTTGGTGTGTGCCTGAGCGAGAGCCGGCCATCGGGATAGCGCTGCCATAAAAGCTTCGCGCGAAGCGTTAAGGTCGCCCTTGCCCAGGTCCTGCATGCCCAGATTATATTGTATGACCGCTTGAGCATAATCAGTGCTCGCGTGATGCAGGCGCTCGACTTCGGCGAAAGCAGCGACGGAATCCGGATGTCTGCCCAACTGCTCGAGCGTCTGTCCCAGAATGTAATAGGCCTGCGCGTTATTGGGCTGTAAAGCGATCGAACGCCGCAGTTCGGTTTCCGCTTCCGCCAACTGTCCCGTCCGGCGCAAGGTAAACCCAATCTGATAATGAATATCCGTGCTCGACTCGGTTAGCTTTCCGGCGCTGCGTAAGACTTCCAACGCGCCTTGAAGGTCGCCTGTCTGGCGTAAGGCAATTCCCAAATTCAACTGGGCGTCCGACCACTGGGGATCGAGTTTTGCTGCCTGGCGAAATTCCCGGATCGCGCCCGTTAAGTTGCCGCTCTCCTGAAAACCCCCACCCAGCAAAAAGTGGGCTTCGGCAACTTGGGGGAGCAGTTCCACGGCCTTTCGCTGGGCCACCAATGCTTCATCAAACCGGCCTTCTTCCCCGAGCAACGCGCCTAGACGCATTTGCGCTTCCGCGTTGCCTTGGTCGGCGGCCGTGCGAAATTCATACTCTGCCCCTTCCAGTTCGTGCTTCTTCCATAAGGCCGAGCCCAGGTTCAGGCGCGCGGGTGAAAAGTCGGGCTGCATTTCAACGATTTCACGAAAAACGCTGATCGCCGCGTCCGTCTGCCCTTCCCCGGCCAGCAGTTGTCCCAGATTGTTTCGCGCTTCAGCAGATTGCGGATTGAACTTGATCGCAGCGCGGAATTCCTCTTCCGCGTCCTTCGTGTTCCCTTGTTTCTCCAAAGCCAAGCCCAGGCTGTTGAGGGCCTCGGGATATCCGGGATTCAGCTCCAAGGCCTTGCGAAAATGCCGCTCCGCTCCGGCCAGGTCACTTTTATCGAGAAGCAGCAATCCCAGATTGTAGTTGGCCTCGGACCAGTTGGGGCGATCGACCAGAATCGTGCCAAACTCCGCCACGGCTTCGTCCAGTTTTCCCTCCCGCGCTAGCGTGATGGCCAGGTTTTCCCGAGCTTCCGGCGACCCCGAAGAGGCTTTCACGGCGCCACGGAATTCGTTCTCTGCCAGGGTCAGGTTTCCATTCTGAAAGGCGTCAATCCCTCCCGCCAGATAGCAGCCCGGCGCTCTTTCGGGTTCCTGCTCCTGAGCGCGGACGGGCAGGGTTACGAGTGCAGCGGTTAATGTGGTCGCGGCGGCCAAGCATCGAACACCCTGGTTGTAGTTCATCGTCCCTTTGAGTGGCTACCGCTTTCGCGGCGCTCTGATCCCTCTTGGATAGATGGTAATTCTCGTCGCCATACCGTTTCAACAGGTATGTTGGATAACCCACGATTCCCCGCGACTCCCCGATGGCGGGCAGGGTAGAAATGTCCTTGTCCGGCAGGATGGCTCCGAATGCAGCAGGCCATGGGTTGGCTAAGCTTCCAAGAAGGCCTTGGCCGCCCATGGTCGCTTCGTGAACACGGATCTCCCCAAGCTTGCTGCGGTCGATCTAATCATATTTTGATGAATAGCAAGAAATTTGATGCCTAATGAAATAAAACGTAACGATTGTACTTGACAGCAGATTCTCCGCGCAATAGTATCCTTTGGTCGATAGATAGAAGCCGAAAGACATTAAGGGCGAATTTCTCTACATTCCAAATAAACTTAGACTGGTGGGGGCCGTCTAAATGTCCCTTTACGGGGCACTTTAGTTCATTGCCGTCCAAGAATCCGGGGCGAGACGTGCCGCCGAGCATTCCACCGTTTGGGTATGACCGCCACCGAACGCCATGCGCTTCGAAGCCAGGACGTGCTGAGTTGGGCCGCCGATCCTCGTTTGGCAAAGCGCGCGCTGCCCGGCGGACCGAATTGTCGTCGCTGCGATCGCAATCCATTGTGGAGACGACGACCCGACACACAGGAGGATTAAATGGAGAAGGTTGGGCGACGGTTGTGGAACATAGCGATGGCAGTAGCGCTAGGGTTGTCAATCCTGACTTTGCCTGCGATCGTCCGCGCTCAGGCCACGGGCACGATCAGCGGTTACGTGCGAGACGCCAGTGGTGCGGTCGTTCCGCAGGCCAAAGTGACCGCCACTCACGTGCAGCACGGCACGGTCTACCCTGCGAACACTAATGCCGAGGGCTTCTACAACTTCCCCGCTTTGGATCCCGGGGACTATACGGTGACCGTCGAGAAGGGGGGCTTTGAGCGCACCGTGCGGACAGGCCTGACCCTGTCGGTGGGACAGAATTTGCGCGTAGATGCCGCCTTGACGGTTGGAACCGTGACGCAAGAGGTAAGCGTCACAGCTCAGGCGGCACTGGTGGACACGACTTCACAAACTGTTTCGAGTTTAGTGGACGATCGCCGGATTGTGGACCTGCCGCTCGATGGCCGCAACATCATGAGCTTGGCCGAACTCGTTCCCGGCGTGCTGGGTGTGCATGCGCCCGAATCGCTGTCGGATGCTCGGTCCGGCCCCCTGATGAACACCAACGGCGGTCGCCAGAATATGAACCTTTTCACCTTCGACGGATCGTTCTTTAACAACCCCTCGCGCAATACCGGAATGAATTATCCTCCGCCCGACGCCATCCAGGAGTTTCGCCTTCTGACTTCCAATTTCGATGCCGAATACGGACGCAACGCCGGCTCCCAAGCGATGGTGGTCACACGCGCCGGTACGAACGCCCTCCATGGCGATGTTTGGGAGTTCCTCCGTAATAACGACTTGAATGCCCGCAACTTTTTCGCGGCGACGGTGCCGGCCATCAAAGAAAACCAATTCGGTGGGGCGATCGGCGGGCCGATTAAGAAGGACAAGGCTTACTTTTTCGGCTCTTACCAGGGCTTGCGTAACCGCCCGCAGGGCATCGCGAACGCGACGCTGGTGCCGAGCGCGGCCGAACGGACAGGCGACTTCACGGACCTGCTTCCGGGAACCGTCTTGACCAATTACACCAACCCCAATACCGGAGTGCCCTACACCACGCCCACGGGCGCGCCCTGTATCGCGAACAATATCGTCGCCCCGAGTTGCATCACCGCGCCTGCCACGAATTTGCTCAATTATGTCCCGGAAAGCCCCACCGGCAGCGTGACGTCCTTAGGCTCAAGCCCCGTCAACAATGAAATGTATCTGGGCCGCATCGATCTGAATCTGAGCTCGAAGCAGACTATTTTTGGACACGTTTTTGTGGATCGCAATCAGAGCAGCGACCCCTTTACGGGTAGCAACATCGCGGGATATAACAGCGCGACAAGGCCCGAGGAAACGGACAACATCGCTCTGAACGAGACGTATACCTTCCGGCCGAATCTGGTGAATCAGGTCGTGGTCGCCTTCCTGCGCAGCACCTCGACCTACCACGATAATCGTTCGCAAGCCCCGTCCGCCATCGGCATCAATATGCCGGATTACGATTACTACGGCACCCCGGGCGTAAGCGTATCCGGAAGTTTTAGCCTCCAGGGCGACGGCTACAACATTTTCAAGAGTAATAACCTGCAAGTCCGCGACTCCCTCACCTGGATCCATGGCCGGCATGAAATCAAGGCGGGGGGTGAGATGCTGTGGCTCCACTTCCTCCAGCGCTTTATCGAGCAACAGAATTTCCAATTCAATGGCACCGCCACCGGAAATCCGTTTGCCGACTACCTCCTCGGCACGTTCAGTGCGGACCTGTTACCTTTTGGGCTGGCGGACAACGACGACGTCACCAAAGCGCCCAGCCTTTTCATTCAGGATCGGTTCAAGGTGGCCCCGCGCTTGACGCTGACTTACGGCGTGCGCTGGGAGCCCAATTTGTTCTGGGCCGATAAACACAACCGTATTGACACCGTCAAACTCGGGGCGCAATCCACGGTCCATCCCGATGCGCCCCCGGGCATCGTTTTCCCCGGAGACACGGGCATCACCAAGGCGATTGTTCCTCCCCAATGGCACAGTCTGGCGCCGCGCGTCGGGTTTGCCTGGGACGTGTTCGGCGACGGCAAGACCAGCGTCCGCGGAGGGTACGGGGTTTTCTTCAACCAACTCAATGCCGACTCCGAATCCCAGCAGAACGCGCCCTATTCCGGGTTCATTAGTCTCTACAACGGCAATTGGACTGACCCGTTCGCTTCCACTCTCACCACCACCCAACCCCCCGTCATCCTGTCGGGCCAATTCGGCTGCGTGCACCAGGCGGCTCCTCCCGGCGTTAATTGCCCCCTGTTCCCGCTCCCGGTGTTTGGTCTATTTGTCGACGGCTCCTTGCGCACACCCTATACGCAGGCCTGGAATTTATCGATTCAGCGCCAGATCTCGCCGTCCACGATGCTGGAGGTTGCTTATGTGGGAAACATGGGAATCAAGCTGAACGGCCTCCTGAACTTCAATCCGGCGCCATTCACCCCCGGCACGACTTACGACGCTGCGACGGGCCTGGAAAACACCATTTCCAACCCTTCCAACGACAATACTCGTGCCTTGTTTGAGCCGGGTATTATCTCCACATCCAGTTGGGACCTGGGGAACGACTTCCGCAGTTGGTATCACAGTTTCCAGGTACAGGCGACCCACCGGATGGCCCACGGATTGTCTGTGACGTCGTCCTACACGCTATCCAAAGCCATGGACATGTGCTCGGTGATCTGCGAGGGATGCGGGTGCGTCTCCAATCCCTTCCATACCCATAGCGTCCGCGGCCGCGCCAGCTTCGATCGCCGCAATGCCTTCGTGGCCAGTTGGCTTTGGTCCTCACCGGCGAAATTCAGCGAGCATTGGAAGAATGAGCTTCTGGGAGGCTGGACCTTTAGCGGGATTACCACCATTCAGAGCGGGATTCCCATGACCTTCAACAACAGCGGACTGGATGTGGCAGTGGACGGGACGTATGCGCCGCAACATGCCTTCCCCAACGGCCAGCGCATTGCCATGAGTCATCCCAACCGCAACGCGATGGTCGGTCAGTTCTTCAATACCAACGCGTTTATCAACCCCAGTTGCAGTTACAATTCCACTCTCGCCCAAGGCGATCCGACGTACATTGAAACGAGCAATTGCACGCCTTTTGGGGTCAACTACAACATGCTGGGGACCTTCTCGCCGCTAGGTCGAGACACCCTTTCCGGGCCCGCGCTGAACAGTACGGACTTCGCCATCCTGAAAGACATTCCCATCACCGAGCGGTATAAATTCCAGTTCCGTTCGGAGTTCTTCAATGTCTTTAATCAGGTGAGCTTCAACAACCCGGATGTTGGTGTACTCGACGGCGCTGCCTTTGGAACCATTCAAGCCGCCAACCTAACTCCAGCTCCGTCGCGGGTCATTCAATTCGGATTGAAGTTCTTCTGGTGACGTTCCTAGCGTTCTGTTCCGGTGACCGCTCCGTTCGCAGCGCTCGACATGCGGGTGGTTTAAATTCGCTATCATCAGCACTGTCGTTGTGAGCCCGTATTTTGGGCGAAGAACCCCCGTAGTTCGCACCGCTCACTGAACCTGTGAACTACCGAGGTCCTTCGCCCCGAAGAACGGGGCTCAGGATGACAGGATTGGGGCATGGGTTCTCACAGTCGAGTTTCTGCCGACCGCGCGCGCTCGATGTGCAGTTTGTTGAAATTCACTATCGAGCGTACTGTCATTCTGAGCCCCGCTTTTTGGGGCGAAGAACCCCCGCAGTTCGCACCGCTCACTGAACCCTGTGAACTACCGAGGTCCTTCGCCCCGAGGAAGTGCGTCGGGGCTCAGGATGACAGGGTTGGGGCATGGGTTCTCAGCGTCGAGTTTGTGCCGACCGCGCGCACTCGATGTGCAGTTTGTTGATATTCACTATCGTACGCACTGTCATTCTGAGCCAGTTATTTGGGAGATGAACCCCTGTAGTTAGCTCTGCTCACTGAACCCTGTGAACTACCGAGGTCCTTCGCCCCGATAAAGAACATCGGGGCTCAGGATGACAGGATTGGGGGTATTGGTTCTCACAGTCGAGTTTCTGCCGATCACGCGCGCTCGACGTGCAGTTTGTTGAAATTCACTATCGAACGCACTGTCATTCTGAGCCCGTATTTTGGGCGAAGAACCCCCGTAGTTCGCACTGCTCACTGAACTCTATGAACTACCGAGGTCCTTCGCCCCAAAAAGCGGGGCTCAGGATGACAGGGTTGGAGTATTCGTTCTCATCGTCGAGTTTCCGCCGATCGCGCGCGCTCGACGTGCCGGTGGCTTAAGTTCACTAGCAAGCGTACTGTCATTCTGAGCCCGTATTTTGGGCGAAGAACCCCCGTAGTTCGCACTGCTCACTGAACCCTGTGAACTATCGAGGTCCTTCGCCCTGAAGAGCGGGGCTCAGGATGACAGGGTTGGGGCATTGGTTCTCGATGTAGCGACATTGTGACGCTGCGCCACGGTCCCTGGCACCAGCGAGCGTTCTCGGGATATCCAGACGGGGTACGAAGAACCTAACTTGGACGCGCCTGCCTTCAGCTCCGCCCTCCTGAACCGGCGGTGCGAAATCCGTCTTACGCCGCGCGCGCCACGTTCGGCCGGCGGGAGTGGAATCCGCTGATGAGGGTCTTGGACATCTCCTCGCGCTGGATCTGGTTGGTGCCTTCGTAGATTTGGGTGATCTTGGCGTCGCGCATATACTTCTCGATGGGGTAGTCGTGCATGTAGCCGTAGCCGCCGAAGATCTGGAGAGCGTCAACCGTGACTTCCATGGCCACATCGCTGGCGAAGCATTTCGACATAGCGGAGTAGAGCGTGGGCCGCTCCTTGGGCTTGGTATCGATGTAACGCGCCGTGGCATAAACCAGCGCTCGCGCGGCTTCGATTTTGGTGGCCATATCGGCCAGCATGAAGCGCAGTCCCTGGAACGAGCCCACGGGCGAACCAAACTGGCGCCGCGTGCAGGCATACTCAAGGGCCAGGTCGAATGCCCCGGTCGCAATGCCTAGTGCCTGCGCGCCCACGCCGGGACGCGAAACGTCAAACGTCTTCATGGCGGTGATAAAGCCCGTGCCCTCGCGGCCCAGGCAGTTTCCTACGGGCACACGGCAGTCCTGGAAAACCAGCTCGCGCGTGGCCGAGGCGCGGATTCCCAACTTGTCTTCCTTCTTGCCGAAGGTAAAGCCGGGGGTACCCTTTTCCACCACGATGCAGGAGGCCCCACGCGGTCCCTTGGCGGGGTTGGTCAAGGCAATCACCGAGTAGATTTCCGCTTCGCCGCCGTTGGTGATCCATTGCTTGGTTCCGTTCAACACGTAGTGGTCGCCATCGCGAAGAGCCGTCGTGCGCACGGCGCCGGCATCGGAACCGGCTTGCGGCTCAGTGAGCGCGAAGGCCGCCAGCTTTTTCCCCGCGGCAATGTCGGGCAGCCAGCGCTTCTTCTGCTCCTCGCTGCCGGAAAGAATGATGGGCAGCGTACCGAGGGCCGTGCCGGCAAAACTGAGCGCGATGCCGCCACAAGCCTTCGAGAGTTCCTCGGTGACGATCACCATGTTCATGATGGGTGAGCCGTCGCTGATCCCTCCGTATTCGTCGTCAATGTAAACGCGAAAGAGATCGGTCTCCGCCATAACCTTGACGATGGGCCACGGGAACTTGGCCTCACGATCGTATTCCGCCGCGACCGGCCGGATTTCCTTTTCGGCAATCTCTCGCGATAAGTCGCGGATGGCCGTTTGATACTCGGTGAAGCCGTAATCCATGATGAAAACTCCTTGAAATCAGTAGTTAGTGGCTAGTGGTTAGTGGCTAGTCAACCGTCGCAAGTCGCTATGGCATAGTGAACGGTGGTTAGTTAATCGCGGTCAGCCGCCGGTTCGCTAGCAGCGATCTTGGCCCTCGGAGGAACGCCGCGCTAACCACTAGCCACTATCCACTAACCACTGCCTTTCTCACGCCACTCGCATCACGTAGTCAGCGGTTGACGAGAGGACGGCGGGCGTGTCGGTCCACAGGACGGGGCGCGCCATCCAGGTTTCTCCGGCGCGGAACGAAAACCGGCAGTAGTCTTCCAGGTCGCCCGCACGGAACGAGGTGACCTCCAATTCGCCGCTCAGCGTGCCGGCCTTGGCCATATACCGGAACGCATTGACCACCGTGAGCACGTCGGCATTGACGTCGCGGAAAGTGACTTCCACCCGGCTAACGGAGGACGAAATCTCGTAGTCACCCTGCGAGTACTCCCCGGCGGTTTTCTCGATGAGCTTGCGCAGGTCGTCCGCAGCGCCCGGGTGACCTTCAAAACCCACCGAGCCGTTCAGCCTCTGGAAAGGTTCAAAGACCAGGGTGACAGGCTGGTTGAGAAAGGGGACCCACTGCGAGCGAGTATAATCCGGCCGCGCCCAAGCGACGGTCAGGAATCCTCCCTTCCACACTTTCAGGCGGACGTATTGGCCCGTCGGTGCGTCCTGGTAGAAAAGGGCGCCACCGGGAATCTTGGCACGCTCGTCCTCCGAGACCGCGTGCAGGAAATCCAGGAGTTCCCCCGCAACCTCTCGAAGCGGCGGCACATCGTCCGGCTGCACGTGGCGCACGATCAACGAGGAAGGCTCCGGTGAGTACTCCAACCAGCTCGCCGCAATCTTCTCCAGGCGCTTCTGCGTTTCGTCCCGGAGGAGACCTAAATCCACGGACCCGGTACATCCCAAATGGCTGCGCAATTTTTCACTCCTCCTGTCACCGGACCGACAGAGTGTCCGTGTTATTCCTCACTCCATGACGGTTTTTGCACTTCGATGGCCGAAGAGGGGATTATGAATGGCCGAGGGCGTTAAGCAAACGAAACCGCTGGGATTGGGTCTTTCGCAACGACCCCTCACCCACCGCGTTGCGGTCCCCCCTATCCCCTTCGGGAGAGGGTTAGAAAGTCAAAACCACCGCCTCATC
>JBKQVI010000353.1:0-2961 GCA_052139985.1 Terriglobia bacterium | reverse complement strand
ATCTCGAGCAGTTGGTCACCTCGGTGCTCGACGCGCATCTGCTCCATTCTCTCCGCGTCGAAGCGGCGAAGATTCCGGAATGGGAAGGTTATGCCAAGGAACTCGCCGCCAGCAGCCGCGATTTTTTCCGCAAGCTCGTTTATGACACGCCGGAATTTGTGGAATATTTCCGCCAGGCGACGCCCATCGATTTGATCGAACAAATCCGCCTCGGTTCGCGCCCCTCCCGCCGATGGGGAGCCAGCGACCTGCGCGACCTGCGGGCCATCCCCTGGGTATTCGCCTGGACGCAATCCCGGCACCTGCTTCCGGCGTGGTTCGGCCTCGGCCACGCCCTGGAAAAGTTCCAGCACGACCACGCTCCCCACGGCTTGGACATTCTCCGAGGCATGCACGAAGGTTGGCCTTTCTTCTTCAACCTGATTAACAATGCGGAACATTCCCTAGCCAAAACCGACCTTTACATCGCGAGTCTCTACGCAGCCCTGGTACGGCCGCCTGGGCTCGGCAAAAGAATCTTCCGGCAAATCGAGGAGGAGTTTCACCGCAGCGTGCGTGGGGTGCTGGAAATCTCCAATTCGTCGACGCTGCTAGCAGGCCAGCACGTGTTGGCGGAGTCCATCCGTTTGCGCAATCCTTATGTTGATCCTCTCAACTTCCTGCAGACCCGCTTTCTGGAACGCTGGCGCCGACAGCACGCCAAACAGCAACCCAAGAAGTCAGGAGCCAGGAGTCAGGAGTCAGAAGCCCCCAGAGCAGAAGATTCAGCGTTATTTCATCTTCTACAGATCACTGTCGGTGGTATTGCTTTTGGAATGAAAAGCACGGGTTAGGAAAGTGGAACCCCAAAGATCCACCACCAACACACCAAGACACAAACAAGATAAGAAGGAGGAGTCTGCCTGTTTTGTTGTTTTCTAGCCTCTTGTCTTTTCCTTGGTGCCTTTGTGTTTTGGTGGTGATAGGTTCTATGAATGTCATGTTGCTCAAGACTTGCCGGATAAAGGTCTAAGGTCCTATGGCCAGCGCCCGATCCGAGAGAATCCGCCTCGACCGTCTTCTTGTAGAACGCGGCCTAGCGGAGTCCCGCGAAAAGGCGCAGGGCCTTATCCTGGCGGGGCAGATTCTGGTGGACGACCAAAAAGTCGAGAAGTGCGGCACGCTGGTCGAAGCTCAGGCCGCTTTGCGGATAGTGGGTGAAGCCTGCAAGTATGTGAGCCGCGGCGGACTGAAGCTGGAGGGGGCGCTCGAACACTTTCGCATCAATCCGGACGCGCGGGTGTGCCTCGACGTCGGCGCTTCTACCGGAGGCTTCACCGATTGCTTGCTCCAACAGGGTGCAGGCAAGGTCTTCGCTGTCGATGGGGGGACCAATCAGCTCGATTGGAAATTGCGGCGCGATCCGCGCGTTGTCGTTTTGGAAAAGACTAACGCGCGTTACCTGACTTTTGATCGCATCGGGACGCCTGCGGAATTGGTGACCGTTGATGTTTCATTTATCTCCGTTACGCTGATCCTGCCCGCACTCGTTCCCTTGCTCGCGTCCCCCGCCGAACTCATCATTTTGGTCAAACCGCAATTTGAAGTGGGCAAGGGCCAGGTGGGGAAGGGCGGCATTGTGCGCGACCCGGTACAGCACCAGGAGGCTGTCGCCAAAGTCTCGCGCAAGTTGCTGGAACTCGGATTCAGCAAATTAGCGTCAGTGGAAAGTCCGTTGCTGGGGATGGAAGGAAATCGCGAGTTCTTCTTGCATGCGGTCTGGAAAAGCAGTGGCTAGTGGTAAGTGGCTAGTTGATAGCCAATCCGCCCGCACCTCTAACTGCTGGCAACCATCCACTAGCCACTCGCCACTAACCACTAGCCACTAGCTACCATCCACTGTAGGATATGAATACCTATGCCCGTCAAAAGTGTCGGCATCATTTCCAAACCGAAGAAGGTTGACGTCCGCGAAATCGTGCCGGGCTTGCTCAAGTGGCTCGATGAACGCGGCATCGAGGCGTTCATTGATAAGGAAACCGGCGCCATCACGGAGACCAAAGAGCGGTGCATGAACCGCAACGAAATGACGGCGCATGTTGATCTGCTCGTCGTGCTGGGTGGAGACGGCACCCTGCTGGCCACGGCGCGCGCCCTGAATCGCAAACCGGTTCCGATCCTGGCAGTCAACCTTGGCGGACTGGGGTTTCTTACCGAAATCACCCGCGAAGAACTTTATCCCACCCTCGAGATGGTGGTGGCCGGCGCCCACCAGACCGATCACCGCGTGCAGATTGAAGGCGAACTGATTCGAGCCGATGAAATCCTCACGACGTTCCTAGCCTTGAATGACGTAGTGTTGAACAAAGGCGCCATCGCGCGAATTCTGGATTTTGAACTGCGAGTTAATGGCGAGAACGTGTCGACCTACAAGTCGGACGGCTTGATTGTGTCCACGCCCACGGGGTCCACCGCTTATTCACTGGCGGCGGGAGGGCCTATCGTTACGCCCTCCGTCGAAGCTTTCTTGGTTACTCCGATTTGCGCACATACACTCACCCATCGGCCATTGGTGCTCCCTAATACCGTCAAGATTGAGGTGACGGTAAAGAGTCTGCGCGAGGCCGCCTACCTGACTGTCGACGGACAAGTCGGCATCGCGGCGCACAGCGAAGACGTGGTGCGAATCCGCAAAGCTGATTCCTTCGTGGAATTGGTACGCCCGCCTGCTACACCCTATTTTGAGATTCTCCAGAAAAAACTGAAGTGGGGCGAGAGGTAGCAACGAAAGTAGGCAGAAGGCAGTACGCAGTAAGCAGCAAACGTGCGCCAACGGCTGTAGCGCGGGACTATTATGCAGCCGATGTTCACCTCTAAGTTTTTGAGATAACTTGTGTTGCCTTGTGGGGTTAAGTGCGATTTTGGCCCTAAGTATGTAGACATGCATAGTACGTTGTAAGTCGCATTTATCCTTTACAACAT
>JBKQVI010000352.1:0-21184 GCA_052139985.1 Terriglobia bacterium | reverse complement strand
CGCGAGGGTGCGTGGCATGATGACAGGCATGCGGAGTATTCACAGCTCTGACCCCCTCACCCGGCGGTCACCGGCTGATGACAATGCCGGATGCCCGCCACCCTCTCCCCCAAGGGGGCGAGGGCTGGGAACTCATACTTAACTCGGTCTCCCTTTACAACATTGGCGGTCGTCGCAAATGTAGAAACTCCAGTGCGGTAGCTGCTGCTACCGCACTCCAAGGCGCTTCGCGCAAGCGCAGCTCAGACCGCGCGCTAAGCGAACAGTGTTGGGGCTAGCGGGAAGCATCGAGCCGGGGCACAACTGTAGCGCCGGAGCGGATTTGGTCCGTCCCGCGAGTGGCGACCGTATCGCCTTCCGCAAGGTCGCCGAATACCTCGATAAGTTTGCCCGAAGTTACTCCCGTTTTGACGTCCACCCACTCCGCGTGGTTATTGCGCAAGCGAATTACAAAGGCGCGTTCAAGGTCATTTCCCACTGCCGTTGTGGGGACGAACAACGTGGGATAGGCGCGGCGCACAGGCCATGCAACTTCGCAGAACGTACCGGGGTCAAGCTCAGCCTTGGGATCTCGAACGTCCAATTCCACCGGCATGGTGCGCGTCTTAACGTCGACGGCGCCGGAAATCCTGGCGATGGGCGCCTTAAAACTTCTCCCCGGAAACGACGGCGCCGTGAAGCTCACCTCTGTTCCTTCCGGAATTCCGGCGGCATCGTATTCCGGAACGGGCACCACCAGGCGGTGGCGGGTGAGGGTTTGAATTTGCACAATTGCCGTCGCGGCGCCCGGACCACCGCTCGGCCCCACCAACGCTCCCGGATGAACATAGCGGTTCGTGACCTGTCCATCGAATGGCGCCGTGATGCTGAGATAGGCTTCCAATTGCGACACCGCACGGAGCGCTTCTTGCGCCGCGTTGGCGCTCTTCGCGAGCGCGTCGACAGTGGCCTGGTCCGCTTGGGACGTTCGCTGCGCGACTTCCAAATCGTTTTGAGCGACCACTCCGGGCGTCTTGGCCGCGGAGCTCATCCGTTGGTACGTGGCTTGGTCCGCGGCAAGTTTTGCTTGTGCGGCGGAGAGTTGGGATTCGGCGCTTTGGAATTTGGATTCCGCCTCCGCGCGCTGTGCCAATAGTTCCGGAGCCTCGAGTTGGGCAATGGCTTCGCCTGCTTTCACCCGGGAACCACGGTCTACCTTAATCGACTTCAGGAAGCCCGTCACTTTGGGATAGACGTCGACAATTTCATACGCTGCGAGTTGCGCCGGAAGCTTGACCGTGGTGTTCAGCTTCTGCGCAACCACCCGGGTGACCTCCACTTCGGATACGGCTGCGGCTTGGGAGGTTGAATCCGCCGGGGGCGTTGCGCCGCTCGGACCTTGGCTGCACGATACGCATAACAGAGTGGCGGCCGAGAGTGTGAGAAGAATTGCGGGGTTTTGATTTTTCATGAGAGATCTCAAGCCCCAAGGGGCGGTATCAGGGATTTCCCCACGTAATAACACGAACTGGGGCTACGCCCCTTGCTCAGCGAAAAGGCTCCGCCTTTTCGGCCCGTCGCCAGCACTTTCTCTCATTCCCGCCGCACGGAAGGCTGTGCCTTCCGTGCGGCGGGAATGAGGCTTACGGGTGACCTACTTCCGCGAAAAGGCGCAGCCTTTTCGCAGAGCAAGCGGCGAAGCCGCGGGTCAATGCTCGATGCGAACCTCCAGTTTTGAACAAGCCTGAAATGACCGCACCCGCTTCGCGGGCTGAGGGACCACGCGAACCCGAGCCGTGCCTCCCGTGTCCCGTATCCCTTGTCCCGACCGTGCTACCCCGCATACCTGCTCTCCGCGTCATCCGGGTCGAGCGAAGCCGACCGCGTGCTGGCGTTTGATTGCACCAAAGCAAATACAAACGGCAGGGCGGTGAGGTTGGCCACGGTTGCGGCCGCCAGCCCACCGATGACGGCGCGGCCCAGGGGCGCGGCCGCTTCCGCTCCCTCTCCAATTGCCAGGGCCATGGGAATCATGCCGGCAATCATAGCGGCGCTGGTCATGATAATCGGGCGCATGCGGGCGCGCGCGCCCTCAATTCCCGCGGCCAGAGCCGAATCACCGGTGCGACGGCGCTCGTCGGCGAAAGTCACCAACAATATAGCGTTAGCGGTGCCCACACCCAGCGCCATGATCGCTCCCATGTATGACTCAATGTTCAGGGTCGTATGAGTCGCGAGCAGCATCAGGACGACTCCGCACAAAGTCGCCGGCGCGGTGGTGAAGATTATGAAAGAGAGCCGGGCCGATTCAAAGTTCGCCGCGAGCAGGAGAAATATCACCCCAATGGCCAGCAGCAGGCCGATTCCAAGACTGGCAAGGGTCGTGCGCATCGGACCAACTTGCCCTCGCTCTTGCACCGTCGCGCCGCGCGGAAGCTCGCCGGCACCGCGAATCGCCGCGTCCACGCGGTTTGCCACCCGGCCCAAGTCTTCGCCCGCCACATTCGCCGAGAGCGATAGCAGCCAAAGCCCATTGATGCGGTCGTACTCGCCCACCATCGTTCCTTCGGTTACGCGGGCAAGGTCGCCGATCAGCGGGTGGGCGGCGTCGCCCGGCATCACGGGAATATTCTGCACGTCTTGGACGGAGGTCATTCGCGGCTGCGGGTATTGGACCTGCACTTGATAAGCGACGCCCGTCTTGGGATCAGTCCAGTAGTTGGGAGTGGTGAAGCGGCTGGAGGCCGTGGCTTCGGAAAGCGAGCGCCCCACCTGCTCCGCCGTGACGCCCAGTTGGCCCGCCAGTTCGCGGTTCATCCGGACGTCAACGCTGGGGTAATTCAGCGGCTGCTCGATCCTGAGGTCGCGAAGCGCCGGCATTTTGCTCAACTCGATACGCAGCTTTTCCGTGTAGGTGCGAAGGGCAGCAAAGTCCGGGCCCGTTACCGCCAGCTCGATAGGAGTGGGCGCGCCAAAATTCATAATCTGGCTGACGATGTCTCCGGGCTCGAATGAGAAGGTGCACCCCGGAAATCTGGGCGGCAGAATTCCCCGTAGTTTTTCTTCCAGGGCCGTCACACTAATGCCCACGCCCGGCCGCATTGCGACGTTCATCACCGCTTCGTGCGGACCGCTGGTCCACAGAAAAACCGTATTGATGGGATAGCTCGCGCCTTGTGTGCCCACGTAACCCAAGCTGATATCGACGTTGCCCTGCCCGGCCGCAGCTTGAATCTCTTCCAGCACGCTCGTTACTAGGCGTGCCGTCTCTTCCGCGCGGGTTCCGGTAGGAGCATCGAAACGCAAACGAAATTGATTCCCCGTGACGCTGGGGAAAAGTTCCCTGCCCACCCGCGGTGCTAAGACAGCCAGGATCCCGAGCGCCGCCACGACATAAATCACGACCACCAACCCGCGGAGCGGCGCCAGTCGTTCCAGAACGCGTCCCCAACCGTTTCGCACGCGGTCAAAATTCAACCACCCTGGCGCGGCATTCGAGCCCGAAGCCTTCTTGCGATGCATCCAGAGGAAAAGGACCGGCAGCAGCGAACTGGAAAGCAGGAACGATGCCACCATGGCAAACGCCACCGCGAGCGATAGCGGCACGAACAGGTTCTTCGCCACCCCCGTCATAAAGAACGACGGCACGAAAACCGCCACGATGGAAAGCATGGAAAGGAAGCGCGCGACCACGGTTCGCTGTGTCGCGTGCAATACGCCGCGGGCCACCGGCAGGTCCGGCTCCTGAAGAAGCGTGCTGTCAATGTTCTCAACTTCCACCACGCCTTCGTCCACCAGGATCCCCACGGCCAACGCCAGCCCGCCGAGCGTCATGATGTTGATGGTTTGCCCGCAGATCCACAGGCCTACCACGGAAGTCAGCAGCGCGAAGGGAATGGTGGTCATGACGATGAACGAGCTTCGCCAGTCACCCAGAAAGAGTAGGACGATCAGTCCGGTCAGCGCCGCCCCCAGCAATCCCTCCCGCACCATCGACAGCAATGCGCTCTTGACGTAGCCCGATTGATCGAATTGATAGCTGATGTCGATGTCGGCAGGAACCAGGGAGCGAAAACGCGCGAGACTTTGCTTGACCTCATCCACCACGGTCAGCGTGGAAGCGTCGGGGCGCTTGGTGACCGGAATGTACACGGCGCGGCGGCCGTTCACCAGGGCGTACCCAGTGGGGATGTCCGTGCTGTCGGCCACACCACCGACGTCACGCAGATAGACGCTGGGGCCGGACCCGGTGCGAATCGGCACGTCCAACAAATCGTGAATGTCAGGTGAGACGGAATCACTGGAGACGATTCGCAACAGGGTGTCGGTCCGCACGTTGCCGGCGGGCATCAAGATGTTGCCGGAACTGAGGGCTTGCACCACCGCGTCGGGCGATAAATTGTAGGATCGCAGCCGGTCGGGATTAACCGTCACCACAATCGTTCGCTGGTTGCCTCCGAACGGCGGCGGCGCCGACACGCCCGGAAGCGTGGCAAACAGCGGGCGGATGCGGTTGAGGGCCAGATCCTGAATCTCTCCAATGGTGCGGCTCTTGCTGGAGAACACCAGATATCCCACCGGCACCGTGCCCGCGTCAAAGCGAATGACAAAGGGATTCACGGTGCCATACGGCATGAACGCGTGGGCGCGGTTCACGTAAGCAATGGTTTGGGCGAGGGCCTGGCTCATATCCGTGCCGGGGTGGAACGTGAGCTTCAGCAGGCCGTTGCCCTGAATCGATTTGTCTTCCACGCTCTCGATGCCGTTGATGTAAAGAAAATGATATTCGTAGTAATAGACCAGGTAGCCTTCCATCTGCGCCGGACTCATGCCGCCGTAGGGTTGCGCGACGTAAATTACCGGGAGGTCGAGATTCGGGAAGATGTCCGTGCGCATACGCAGCGTGGCCAGCACCGCGCAAAGCGCCATGGCCACGACCAGCACGAGCACGGAAATGGGCCGCCGCAAGGCGGTTCGGATTAGCCACATGTTTTTTAGCTTTCAGCTCTCAGCTTTCAGCTATCAGCTCTTGCACTTGCGCCGCGAAACGGCGGCTGTCCCGACATGCCGGTAATGTTCTAATCTGGACGTAGCGCCGCCCTTTAGGGCGGCACATGCCGGGCTCAAGCCCGGCGCTACACCCCAAGATAGGACACTTCCGACATGCCGGCGGCCCTGCTGAAATCGCGTCTCCCGCAGTTTGTCTTGTCCTGCGCTAACGCATAACTCGCAAGCACACAGAGCGAAGCTTTGGAGTGCGTGCAGCTTGCTGCCGCTTTCCTCTTCCGCGAGTTTGCTCGCGGGGGCTGGAGTTTCCACATTTTCCGTGCGGCGGCAACAGCTTTAGGGGTTTGTAGCCAGGGCCGTTTCGCCTCGCTGTTGAGAAAAATCAAACCTCCCATGTGATGCGCTGTCATCCTGAGCCCCGGGTTCTTCATCGGGGCGAAGGACCTCCGTACTTCGTTCCGCTCGCGATTCCTGGGTACTACCGGGGTCCTTCGCCCAAAAAGCGGGCTCAGGATGACAGGGGTCGTGATGGTCGCGCTAAATGAAAACTCCCTCCGTCTTGTGTTGCCCCGCTCATCCCCTCTCCCAATCTGCTCACCCGATCACCTGGTCTCCCTATTTGCTCACCTGATCTCCCGATCTCCCGATTACTTCGCGCGCAGGGTAGTAAGAAAAGATTCCAAGCTCCCTTGCGCCACGGCCACACCGAATAGCCCCCGCCACGCTCCGATGCGCGCCACGGCGTCATCCCTTTCCGCCTGGGCCAGCAGGCTTTCGGCTTCCGCCACCTCGACGAGATTCGTGAGGCCGGCTTGATAGCGGGCGCGCGCCTGGGTCTCAGCCTGGCGGGCGGCGGCCAAAGCGATGGGAGTATTTTGGGCAATCTGCACTGCTGCCTGGAAGGCGGCTTGCGCGGCAGCAGTCTGGCCCGTGAGGTCTTGCAAAGTCTGCTCGTACCTCGCCTGCTGGCTGCGTTCCTGTGCTTCCGCCATGCGCTTTTCATCGCGCCGAGCGGAAAAATCGAACAAATTGGGGAAGACTACGGAGATGCCAGCCATCCAGTTGCCGCGGTCAAGGCCGAGTCCCTTCAGGCCCCCGGCGTAAGCGCCGTCCGGATTCGCTCCGCTGCCGCGCGCGAACGCCTCCGACTCGACAAAGAACCGAGGGTAATCGCTATGGTTGACGACGCGCTCTCGTGCGCGCAATTCTTCCACGCTCGCCTGCTGGTCGACTGCCAGGGGATGTTTCGCGGGCGGAGAGGGCGGCAGAGAGTCCGTTGGCGGCGAGCCGAGGAGCGGGTGCGGTTCAACTTGAACGGTCGCACCTGCCGCTCCCAAGAGCGAGGCGAGGATGGCCTGCGCCTGCTGCTCCACGGCCTGCGCCTGCAAGAAGCGGGTGCGCGCCATCGCCAGCTCCGCGTCGGCACGCGACCCGTCCGCGCCCGGGCGGAGTTCCTGCTGAACCAGAACTTGCACGGTCCGGTCGAACACTTGCCAACGCTCCACGTCAGCCTTTGCCGCGGTCACGGCTTGCCCCGCGGTTATCAGATTGAGGAAGTAGCCTCCGGTGGCGGTAGCGACCTGCAGGCGCGTCAGCTCGACGTCGGCGTCCGATTTGTGCTCGGCGGACCGGGCCTGGTCCACCTCGGCGCGCCTCAATCCGAAGTCCAGAGGTTCCCAGGAGACTAGCGCGCCGGCTTGGGTATTCCAAAAGCTCGTCCCCGAATAGGGCTGCACCGGACCTTCAACCGACGGGGCAATCGAGAAGGGCAGGAAAATTCCGGCCACCTGGTTCTGCGTGGCGCGATTGGCCTGATAGATAGGATTTGCCTGCGGCAAGTAGGAAGTCCGCGCCAAAGCCACACCATTCCGTGCGCTTTCCACTTGCTCCAGCGCCGCGCGGACCGCGGGATAGTGCGCCAGGGCGTAGTCGATCGCCTCATCGAGCGTTAAGGGGTGCGTGGGCAGCGCTTGCCCCTGCGTCGGCAGGGTGCGCCCCGAAACGACGATCAGCAGAAGGCCGAATAATCCCGCTTGGATTTTCCGTGTCATGCCGTTCAGTGTTCGTGCTCCATTCCGAACATTTCCCCGAAGAGTTCCTGTACGCGATGTCGCGCCGTCCGCAGCGCCTTCCGGCCGAGCGGAGTTATGCTGTACATGCGCCGCCCGGATTTCCCGTCGCGTCTCAAGTGTGAGCGCAGATAGCCCTTGCTTTCGAGACCGTGCAGGATGGGGTAAAGCGTTCCCGCACTCAACTTGTACCCATGGCGCGCCAATTCCTCGGCGATCCAAATGCCATAAAGCGGTTCTTCCGCCGCGTGGTGGAGAATGTGCAGCCGGATCAGTCCCGAATAGAGACTCTTATCATCCATATTGAATTTCGATGCCCTGTTTCGATATCGAAACCAAATATAGAATGGACACCGACAATTTGTCAATTCCAAATGAAAGGTGGCAATCCGCCCCCAATGGTGGGCAATGGCTCGGTATCCACGGTGGACAGGCAAGCCTTAACACAGAGACCGCAGAGTACTCCGTGTCCTCGGTGTTGAGGATTTGAGACACGGAGAACACGGAGAGGGGAAATGGCGAATGATCTCAGTGGCTGACTCGGCCAGTCCAAGCCTTCCAGGTGGCGGGGTCTGACAGCATCTTGATGAAGATGCCTCCCACCACGGAACGTGCTTGGAATCCCACCTGGGTGCCATCGCGAGTCCAATACCAGTCGGTCATGGGAACGCGCGTGGGCGATGCGCTGATCCAATCGTAGATCGGCGAGATCAGTCTTTCCCAGTCTGCGGGCGAGTCTGCCAGCGTGGCGGACCAAACTTCCCAGTCGAGCTTTGTATAGGTCTTGCGATTGTCGAGGGGCCAGCCGTAGCGGTTCAGGTGATTCAGGTAGAACGCGATTTCCTTTTGCGCGACTTCCGGCGGAAAAAGATTCAGCCCCAGAATCTTGTCCCAAACCAGATTGTATTTCTGGCTCCAGGTTCCGGGCTTGTCAAAGGCCAGCCGATAGTGGTCGCCGTCGCTGGCCATCTCCACCCAACGTTTGGCGAATTCCTGCGCCTTGTCCCGGTAAGGCCCAGCGAGTTCCTTCTTTCCCTGCACCTCCAGGATTTGCGCGTAAGATCCCAAGCCGAGAATGGCTTTGATGGAGAGATTCGTGTTGTGCGCCAAGTGGCCGGCGAAGTCGTCAGTGCAGAGTTGGTTTTCGGGATTGAACCCATTTTCGACGAGGTAGTCGGCCCACTGCTTGAGAATGGGCGCGTACTTCTCTGCGAACGCTGTGTTGCCCTCGGCTTTGGCGATGGCGGCGAACAGGATCAGCATGTTGCCGGATTCCTCCACCGGCATGGTTTCAATTTTGGTTGGGTCGCGCCCATTGGCGACCGGGTACGTACCCAAGTCGTGCGGCGCGTAAGGAAAGGGCCATTTGCCTGCCTTAACGTAGTCCATCACCGGCGCAAGCGAGGCTTCCACCAGGTGCGGATTCAGGAGCAGCAGCACCGGCGCCGCCGGATAGATGACGTCCACCGTCGCAATGCAACCGCAACTGAAGTTCTCTTTGGGAAAGTAGTAAGGCGTTTGGCCGTCGGGTGCGGCCACGAGTTTGTGCGCGGCCAGGCCTTGGCGGTAAGCAAGCGCCGCGATACGCGCATACTTCTCGCCGCCCACGCGGGTAAGGTCCGCCATGAGGTCGCGATCAAACTTCTCGCTCTCGGCCCGCAACGAATCGTATTCACGCTCGGCGGTGGTGAGGAGATCGGCGGCCTGAGCGCCATTGCGCCGCCAATAGGGGCGCAGGCGCTGGTGAAAATACTCGATGGAATAGAGGTCGTCGTAAGCCAGGATGAGATGGCGGGCAACGGGTTCCGCACCAACCTGTCCCATATCGAAAGCGAAGGCCATGAGCGGAGCGCGGTTGGCGGCACGGGGCATGGTGGCGTCGTCCTTGCCGGGCAGGACTCCATGTGCGACAAACACTTCGTGCAGCGGGTCAGCACGCGCGATGGCGCTCGCGGTTACTTCACTCTGCGGCGCAGCATCGTAAAGGTAGCCCCAATCGATGCGGAGATCATCTCCGGACTTGGCCAAAACGGGTTGTGCCTTCGATCCCATGCGCATCACACTGAGGCCGCCAATCTTTTCGCGCGACCATTCCACGGCTTGGTCCTCCGTGTTCACCACGAGCTGCGCGGAGTTGGCGTAGTAAACGGAAACCGCGTGCGCGCGGCCATCCACAGATCGAACTTCCCAACTGACATAGGTTACCGGGCGGGAATAAACGTCCAAATCGCCGGGCAACAGCGGCGTCAGGAACGTCAGTGTAACGTGAACGCCTGCTCCTTCGAAATCGTATACGGTGCGGGTGGGAAAGACGGCCAGCCCGACTTGCGGCAACGCCTCCTCATCCACGGGCCTGCCCATAATTCGATAGACGGCGCCGTCGATCCTGATCATGCTCTCAAGGGATTGCGGCGTGCCCGTCCAGTGACGAGTGGCGTCGTCGGTGAGGTGGTCCGAAAAAGACCAAATGCTAAAGTAGGGGTCGGTGGTCACCAGTGGCACGGCTCGCGGCTGAAATGCTTCCGCAGCCCGCGCGGGCGCAGCCGCCAACCAGATCAAGGCCGCAAGAACGGCGAGCGCACTTCGCGATACCTGTTCCGTCCGCGCTCGCCGATGGTATTGCCCCAAATCGCACGTCAAGAAAACATTCAGATCATAATTCTGCATGGTTGTGATCCTGTAAAGCTCTTTGCGAATACCGAAAACTCGCCACGTATGTGTTGGGGCGAGCGGATAGCGGCAGGCATCGTAACTCCGCCCTGCTAACTTACGAACGGAGGAAGCCCCAAGGCTCGTAGCCGGAGGTCTAGCAGACGCTTGTCGATGTAACTGTGCGCCAAGAGCTCCCTAAACGCCGCGCGAACGTCAGTCAAGTGGCCTGCCACGTAAAACGATTCGAGTAGACCAAGGGTGCCGCGAACTTGGAAGCCTTCCGCTCTTGCTAATTTGCGGGCAGTGTAATCGTCAAGCAGCAGGACATCCGCGTGGATTTCTTTCCCCAGGAGAATTGTACTGAGTTCACCAACACCCAAAGCATACTCTTCCTGTGCTGCCAACAGGGCCGCTGGATTCTGAAGTTGCTTCACCTCGACCCATTCCGCCGCCGCAACTTCCGGTGCCCCTGGCAGGCCCGCACCGGAGATAACCACTTCGTGGTGAACTTCCCTGGAGATGTAAACCCGTGGAAAGAGTCGATTAAGTAGGTTGAAGTAGCCAAGCTTCGCCAGAATAACCAGCGGGGACGAGTCTGCTACGATGGTCACGCTTCGGGACGGCCAGTGGAACGGCGTTCCTCTTCCAAATCTTCGGAGCTGTATCGCAGCGGGGGGACGCCGTGCCCCGAGGCAAAGTCAAGGAAAGCCGCGAGCGGGGTCTGGCACAACTCAGCGGCGCGGCCCAGCGAAACCTTCTCTTCTCGATAAAGTTCGAGCGCGAGTAAGCGAGCGGCTCCCTCGGAGAGGTTTCTCTCCTCCAGATTTGCTGCCTTCAGAAGTGCCGAGGGCAACTGTAAGAGTACGGTTTCCATGCTCCAAAACTACTCCATTTGCGAAGGATTGTCATGCGATTTCCCCAGCCGTGCCACGTTCTACAAGCTGAGCAGCCAGCGGTATTCACGCAGCAGAAGCACCGCGAGGCCCAGTATGGTTAACTCCACCGTGAGCGTCGCGACTCGTCGGGTTAAGGCATGGTTCTTCGCCTGGCGCTGAATAATCGGGAGATTGATGAGAGCGCTCGCGAGTGATGCCAGCACGACCCCCGTTCCCGCTAATCCCGCCGGTAACTGTCCATGTGCGACCATGTTGGCGGCAGCAGCAGTTGTGCTCGCGCTGCTCACCAGCCCACCCAGTATGCTGACCCCTAGAAATCCAAATTTGCCAAGGTGTCGTTCGCCCAGCGTTGAGACCACCTGAATCAATAGAAAGAGCACAGCAAAGTTAAGCACGTGCCCTATCGAAACAGGCAACTCAAGGTGAATTTCCGACGGAGTATCCCCAGCATGCGCCCGTGAGCGGCTAACCAGGACCAACGCGCCGAGCGCCATCGCGATCAAGGGGCCGGCGGCCGTGGCAACCGCGGCCGGTGAAAAAATTGCCAGAATCGCAAGATTGCGCGCAAACATCGCCAAAATAGTGAGCAACAGCGCGGCGACTGCTACGCCGAGCGATGTGCTGCCTGCTCCGAACGGCCTCGCCAATTCCGCTGCCGCCGCTGTACTGTTGACAAGTCCACCCAGAAACCCGCTCAGATAAATGCCACGCGTCCCGTACAACTTCAGGAGTACGTAGTTCACAAATCCGATGCCGGCGATCACAATCACGATCACCCAGGCAGCGCGCGGATTGATCAGTTGCCAGGGGTCCACAAAACGGTCCGGTATGATCGGGTAGATGACGAAGCCGAGCAACCCCAGCAACACCGCGCTGCGAATCTCGGCAAGGGTAAGCCCGCCGGCGAATTTCTTTAGCTCCACCTTCCAGGCAAGCAGCATCGTGATGAGTATCGCCGACGCCACCGGGGTAAACACGTGGCCGATGCCCACCAGGTATCCGGAGACAAAAACCAGCAACACCGCCGCGGAGGTGGTCAGTTCAGGGGGACGTGAAGCGAGATAATTCCTCGCATCGGAAACCGCTAACAGCAACAGTACGCCGGCAAAAGCCACCGAGGCAAGGGCCGTCGGCATGTGGGCGCTGAGCATCCCCAGCACGGAAACAAACGCGAAAATCCGCAGTCCAAATTCTTTGTTAGCCCACTCGCGCTCAATACCGACGAGCATTCCAATGCACAGCGAGGCTGCAAACTGCACCGCAATGATCGGTGTTGGAATCCGCAAAGTTCCCGTGTAGGGTTCTTGCCAATACATCACTGAATTATCCGAAATTGCCGTTTTGACGCTCCCACATTATAGCCCTCCTTTCGGTGTTTCCTGCGTGCTGCCGTTGTCCTGTTGGCGATCAGTCCGCACGCTGATTGACTCGGTAGCGGAATGATATTCGTAACACCAGCCGCGACTTAGAAGTTGAAGATGGGGTGGTTCGCGAACCGCCCCTTCGACCTGCCCGGAAAGTGGTGACCGCGCGACACCGTTTCCTACGGGCAGGAAATTCGAAAGAAAATCCGTCACAAACTTCCTACGGGTAGGAAGCCGGCTAGCGTTTCGATAGGCTATGGCTGCCACCATGCTGGGATATAGAGTGGAGAACGCTGTCCGGGTGGAATTCCGCAGCGCCATGCCGAAACGAGAACGGTGAACGGCGGGCCTATGGGAACAAAAGACACCGCGGCTCTCCATTATGTACTAGAAACAAAAGCCGTTAGCCGTGAACAGCGGAAACCTTACAAAAATCTATGTCGTTGACAATAAGGTGGTTAGCGTATTCTGAATGGCGGACACATCAAAAACGCGGGGGGGAAAAATGAAGGTAACCTCCATTATGTTATTGAAAACACATATAGAAAATATGTCCGAAATTGACCTCTCCATTATGTTACTGAAAAATAAGCAGCTTAGAGGTGTGTCTCCATTATGTTGTTGAAAATAAATAAGAAATCTGCATGGGCGGAGATGGGGAAGGGGAAGATGGTTCTGGCAGCCGGTTCATTCGGGGTCTCGCCCCTGTGCATTCACGCTCTGGATGGCCATGCCGCAGCGGGGAGACGGCGAGCTTCCTCAAGCCACATGCCTAGCCCCGTTCGAGGAGGGCGAACTGCGAGCGATTGTGTGCCGGCCAACAGCCATCGGCTTGCCGCCCGATCACACCGCTTCCGGCGCGCCCGGCAGCAATATGCGCCGCTCATAGCGGTTGAAGATGCCCTGCACAACAAAGAGCAGAACGGCAACGCCCACCAGAATCCAGATGCCGACTCGCACGGACTGGTGTTGTGCGACATAGCCGATGATAGGAGGGACCACCGTTCCGCTCAGCAGGGCGGGAGTCATGAGCATGCCGAAAACGGTTCCAAAGATACGCGAAAAATACGTGCTGGCGGTTCCGGCGGTGGTGGGGAATACCGGCGCGTAACTGAGCCCGCAGATGAGGATGCCGGCGGCAGCCATCGGCACGCTGGGCGCCAGCGCCACAAGCAGCAGCCCGGCAATCGCTCCCAGAGCGCATCCCAGCAGCAACTGCGGCCCCCGAACTCGCTTGACCACTTGGCTCGCAATCAGCCTGCCGAGCATCATCATGATCCAGAAGGACGCCAGGAGGATTTTGGACATCTCAGGCGTAGCGGCCAAATCTTTTTCCAGGAAGGTGCGAATCCACCCGGCGGTGGAAATCTCCAGGGAAGAATAGAAGAACAGCACGGCGGCAAGAATGACGACGGCGGGATCAACCGCCACCGACATCGCCTGGTCCCAATCGAATCCTCCAGCCATGCTCGCGGGTGGAAACGTCTGCGCCAATGCCACCACGGCCACAAGACCGACCAACAGAGCAATGGACCAGAAGGTAGCCACAAGCCCCAGCCGTCGAGCCATGAGCGCTACCAGCCATGGAAAGAAGACCGCTCCCACACCAAAGAAGATGTTCCCCAGGTTGAGTGCGGAAGAAGGATTCTGCGGGTAGAGATCAGGAATGAGGGTGTTCGCCGCGGCCATGGCGGAACTGCCACCCAAGCCGAGCATCACCAGCAACGCTCCGAGCGCCTCATAGCTGGGCACATAGGCCATTCCCACCAGCGCTACCGCGCTGCACAGAAACCCTGCGGCCAGTACCAGCTTCTTGCCGAAGCGGTCGATCAAGGGCCCGGCCAGGAAGACCATGGGCACTTGCGGGAGGTAGAGGAAACTGAAAAGCGTGCCGCTGCGGGCCAAGTCAAAGCCGGAACGCGCACTGAGTTCCGGCAGGGTCGCGCCCAGGAATGAAGTCATCACTCCGAAGGTGAAAAGACCCGCGCACGCCGTCCCCATCAGGTAAGGAGTGGAAGTCTGGTTTTGTGAGGTCATGTTGGTTCAGCCTTTCGTTAGCTCAGAGTTGCAATAGCGCCCACAAGCCCAAGACCAGCCCGGCGCTGAGCATAGCTCCGATCAGGAGGCCCTTCAAGTCATCGCGATAGGCTGTGAAGAAGCTCACGCCACATGCTCCACGCAACGGATGGAGAAGATTGACGAGGAGTAACTGGCGACCGTTTTCGGCGGCCCATCGGCTGGTTTCCGGCGACAGGCTGTCGTCCCAATTCTTGCCCTCTTCGTGATCTTCGGGCAGGTTGACCTGGTCGGCAGCGCCCGCCGGGATGCGATCGGAAGGAGTCTGAATTCTGGTGAAGAAGGGAGCGACGCGGGCCTCATCTTCCGCGGGAGTCAGAAGGCTGACCACCACTAGAGCCATGGTTCCGGCGGAGAGAGAGATGAAGAAAATGCCGGGATCCCAGTAATCCAACCGCTGGTGTTTCCAATGGTACAAAGAAAAGTTCGCACAGAGGGAGACAAACACGCTGCTGGCAGCGCCCCAGCGGTTCGCTCTTTTCCAGATGAGTTCCGCCAATATGCTGATGCCCACGTAAGCTGCCATGGTCTCCGTCAAGAGGAACGAGTAGAGCACTCTTTGGATCAGGAACAGCGCGTAAACGACGGCCACGACTACCGCCACAAGCCCGCTGACGCGCCCCACCCAAAGGTAGTGCCGATCCGACTGCTTCGGCGCCAAACGTGGCCGGTAAAACCCTTGCGTGAAGAGTGCGCCACTATCCACCATGAGTGCGGAACAGGCGGCCAGACACGCTCCCATAACGCTCGCGATCAGCAAGCCGCGAAGGCCGGGCGAAAGCAAGTGCTGACAGGCGAAGCCGAAGGCATCCTCGGGGTCGTTGAGCGAGTGCGCGCCAAACAGACCGCGCTTAATCATTACGGCCACCATCACTCCTACCAGTGCCCAGCCGATCGTGCACAAGCGCTTGGCCCACATTCCGTGGAAGAATCCCACGCGGCAGGTGTATTCATCCTTGCCCGTTCCCACCGCCGCCAGAATGTGGGGCTGCGCCATGATGCCGATGATGCCGTTCAGGGTCAGCATCACGATAAACCACGGGCCAACTTCCTTGGGTGTCGCCAGCGAAAAGTGATTCAGCGGCAAGGCCTGCTTCATCCCGCTCATACCTCCCACGGCTCCCCAGCCGAGAGGGATCAGCATGAAGGAAAGCATAATCAGCAGAAAACCTTGCACGAAATTGCTCCACGCAGAAGCCACGAGGCCTCCGACGAAACTGTAGAGAACAAAGATGAAAGCCAAGCCGAGCACGATCGAGTTGGTGCCCAGGTTCGTTCCCAGCATCTGGTGCAACACCTTTGCCGCACCCTTGAGAATGCTGGCCATGTTGATAATGAAAAACGCGAAGGCAAACAGCGCGTAGAGGCCGGACATGCCCGCGCCGTAGCGGTCCTCAATCATCTCCGCCGTGGTGGTGCGTCGCACGCGGCGGAATACCGGCGCCATAATCCAGTAAAAGGGAGTGGCAAACAGATTCTTCCACTGATACCAGATTGCCGACATACCGAAGCTGTATGTCGCCCCTGCCAGGCTCACCGGCATTTCGGCATGGGTTCCCACGCCAAACGTCTGAGCGATCATAATCAGCTTGCCGAAGTGACGTTTGCCGAGAAAGTAGTTCTTGGTGTCCTTAACCCGGCGGCTGGCGACGATGCCCATGCCGATCAGCGACACGAGATAGACGACAACGATGAGCCAATCCAGGGGTGCGAGTGTCATGTTAGGTTAGTGCTCGATGAGTCCATGTTTTGAGGGATCTAGTGAAGCAGCCTTTCGGTTCGGTTGATGCGACGCTGTTGATTCTAGCATTCTTTGGACAAACGGCTTGTAGTCTCTGGCGCACCGTGGGCCCGTTTCGCAAAATCGCCGCAATGCACACTAGTCGGCGTGCATCAACCGGGTCCACGCTTGCACCCAGGCGCTCTCGCGGGTAGATTGATCGCATGTCCGAGATCGCTTGCGTCCGTTCCTTTTCCAGAAAGGTGTTGCCATGAAAAGACTGTTCCTGCCGATTTTCCTTTTAAGCCTGGGAGCGAGCATGGGATTTGCCCAGGTGCCGAAGACTCGCTTCGCCATCGTTGGTCTCGATCACGATCACGTGTGGGGCCGGATGGAAACTCTTTTGAAAAACCCGGATGCGGAGCTGGTGGCCATTTCCGACACCCACCCGGAACTGATTGATAAGGCCAAGGCGCGTGTCCCCGCGAGCGTCAAATTCTTCAGCGATTACACGGAGATGCTCGACCAGACGAAGCCCGAGGCGGTCATTGTAACCACCGCCAACAATCTGCACCTCCCCATCCTGCGCGCGTGCGCCAAGCGGCACATCCATTACTTCACCGAAAAACCCATGGCCGCCAGCGGCGCCGACGCACGCGAGATGGCGCGCGTGGCGAGGGAGGCCGGCATCAAGCTGATGGTGAATTATTGGAATGTCTGGTCGCCCCCGACGCAGGAAGCCGCTGCGCGTCTAAAAGCTGGCGAAGTCGGCCCCATCCAAAAGATCATCGCCGAGTTCGGACACGAGGGCCCGAAGGAGATCGGCGCGTCGAAGGAATTCAACGCCTGGCTCTACGATCCCAAAAAGAACGGCGCGGGCGCCCTGATGGACTTTGCATGCTATGGCGCCAACTGGGCCATGTGGGTGAAGGGACGGCCCCAGCGCGTCTTCGCCTACTCACTCAAACTCAAGACCGCCCAGCACAATGAAGTCGAGGATGATGCGGTGGTCTTGCTCGAATACTCCGATGCCACCGCCATTCTGTTGCCGTCCTGGGATTGGCCCTACAACAAAAGCCAGGTGGAGTTCTACGGTCCGAAGGGCAGCTTGCAGGTGATGGACGATGGCTTGCTGTACCAACCTGCAAAGGAAAGCACCAACGCTGAGCATCCGAGCGGCACGCCAGTTCCAGTACGTGCGCTCCCACCCGAGAAAGCGGATGGAATTACCTATTTCGTCGATTGCATCCGGAATAACAAACCTATTGAGGACCCGTCGTCGGCAGAATTAAACGTTGGAGTGAACGAGATCATCGACGCGGCGATAGAATCGATTCGCACCGGCAGAGCGGTGAGCTTGAAGCCGTGAGAACAGGAGTCAGGAGCCAGGAGAAAGAGGACAGGGGTCGGGATGGGCAGACCGTTATGGCGTGCCTCATTCTGACTTCTGGCTTCTGACTCCTGACTCCCTTCGTCTCAGAGCGGCTCGATATCCACCCAGGCGCGCTTGCTCCAGGACTCGAGGCCCTTTTCGGCGAGCTGCAATCCTTTGGCGCCTTCCAGCAAGCCCCAACGGAACGGCTCATCTTTAACGACGTGGCGAAGGAACAACTCCCATTGCCGTTTGAAAGCGTTCTCGTAGACTTCTTGCTCCGGCACCTTTTGCCATCCGTCGAAATAGTTCAACGGGCTGGGGACGTCGGGGTCCCACACGGGACGCGGTGTTGCGCCATAGGGCTGAATCCAGCAGTCGCGTAACCCTGCCACGGCTGAGCCTTTCGTGCCGTCCACCTGAAGGGTCAGCAGATCGTCGCGGCGCACGCGCACGCACCAGGAGGAGTTGAACGGAGCGAGGATGCCGCCCTCAAGCTCGAAGGTGGCGTAGGCGGAATCGTCAGCGGTGCACTCGTAAGGCTTGCCTTCTTCGTCCCGCCGCGAAGCGATGTGGGTTGTGGCGCGGCAGGAAACGGCCTTCACCGGGGCAAAGAGGTTGTCGAGGATGTACCGCCAGTGGCAGAACATGTCGAGAATGATTCCGCCGCCATCTTCCTTGCGGTAGTTCCACGAGGGACGCTGGGGAGGAATGGTGTCGCCTTCGAAAACCCAATAGCCGAATTCGCCCCGCACCGAGAGAATGCGCCCAAAGAAGCCCATGTCGCGCAACCGCTGGAGCTTCAGCAGGCCCGGCAGCCAGAGCTTGTCTTGCACGACGCCGTGCTTGATCCCCGCAGACTCCGCCAGACGGCAGAGTTTCAGCGACTTTTCCAGGGTCTCGGCGATCGGCTTTTCGCAGTAAACGTGCTTTTGGGCGGCGATGGCCTTGCTGACGCCCGCAAAGCGCTGCACCGTGGTCTGGGCATCGAAGTAAACGGAGTATTCCGAATCGGCGAGAGCCGTATCGAGCTGGGTCGTGTAGGGCAGGCCGCCGAACTCCCGCGAGATGGCTTCAAGCTTTGTCGCGCTCCGTCCCACCAGGAGCGGGCGAGGCATGATTGTTTCCGCATCGCTAATCCTGATGCCGCCCTGCTTGACGATGGCGGCGATGGACCGGCGCAGGTGCTGGTTCAGGCCCATGCGTCCGGTGACGCCGTTCATGATGATTCCAACTGGATGAATTTTCTGGTTTTCCATATGAGAACCTCACATCGGATGATCTGGCGATCCGGTGCTCGGATGAGCAAAAAGCATCAGACGTCAAATCTGGGAACTCGTGTCGTATCGCATGGAATCCCTTTCGCGACTACGGTGCCCAAAGTTGCCGCGTGCTCACCCGATCTTCCGATCATCGGATCTCCCGATCTCCGTGCACTGGGGTTGCGCGCCGAGGGGGAGCGCCGGAGCGTTCACGCCCGCGCGTGGCAAACTGCCGTCCAATTCTTGCCGCCAATGCGCCACGTCGCCGGCCGGACCGTAGCAGTAAATCATGCGCAGGGTTGTTGAACCTGTATTGGTGAGTTGATGAAAGACTTTGGAGGGAATATAAACGGCTTGGCCTGCCTTGACTGCTGTTCTTTCGGTCCCCAGGCACATCTCGCCGTCGCCCTCAAGGATCAGGTAAACCTCTTCCTGTTCCTGATTGTGCCAGGGGACTTGGCCCCCGTGAGGCTCCAGGGTGACGCACCCGATCGAGAAGTTTTTTGCCTGGATGGGGCTGGCTCCTCCCACCAGATTCTGCGTGCGGCGCCGTGCTGGATAAGTGCGGCCGGCGATTTCCGCGAGGTCGGCAATGATCACGATGTTCTCTCCTGTATTCGACGAACTGGCGTTGCGGCGGTTCGATATCCGCTTGCCTCGCTGCCGAATCGCACGTTTCCGACGCAGACGCGAGGCATTTCAAAATACCCAAGCGCTCGCACAAAATCAAATCCTGGCTGGGTAGTGTCCTGATTTCGAGCGTAGCGCCGTCCTTGAGGGCGGCACATGCCGGGCTCAAGAGGCTGCGGAAAAACGTGTAGCGGCGGGTTTACCCCGCCATTCGCACGCTGCAGTAATTGATGTTGTGGCGACGTAAAGTCGCCGCTACATCGCATATCCGGGGTTTTTCCGCAGCCTCTCAAGCCCCGGCGCTACGCTCGAAACAAGGTCTACAAAGTTTGTCTCTTGTGGCGAGGAAGGCGGGCGATGGCGGCGGCGAGGCTTCCAAAGAGCATTCCGGCGAGGACGGTGGCGCCCACCCAGAGAATAAGCTGGGGAAAGAAACCAAGCCACAAATATTTCGTCGTCAGGGTTAGGCCCTCGGGGAGGTCGGCAGGAACGGCGTCGTAATGAGTGCCCCAATCTCTCCAAAACGCCAAGAGCATTACCACCGCCACCGGCACGCGCGCTGCGTAAGCATAAGCCAGAAGCGTTCGAAACAGGTCCCTCCAACCGGGCAGTGTCACCAGCGCCGCTACGGCGACAAGGGTCCAAAAGTAGAGCAATCGCCCCCAGAAGTGTTGCTGAAGGTGGAGAAGTGCCCCTACGAAACTGAATGTGAACACCACCGCCACACCCAGAAACGCAAACCCCACGGCGCGGAACAGCGACTTGGGTCCGTGGCCGTTCGCCGCCAACTTCAACGCAAAGTAGATGCCAAAGATCGGCGCCAGCCAAATGATTCCGACAATCGCCCACGAACCGCCCGGATCGGAATTGAACAACCTTCGCGGCCCATGCGCAAGTTCACCTGCCAAGCGCGCCGCGGTGACGGCCAGCGTTACCAGCGCCGGAACGAAAATCAGGCGTTTGATGTCAATGCTCGTTGTGGAGGGTTCGTTCACAAGGGCCTCCTCTCGCGGATCTCGCGCCTTGGATTCCGACTCGCACCGATGCCGCCACGCCTTTCCCGGTGGTAGAAATGAAGCGGCGTCAAGGCGTCACCGGCGTGGCTTTGTCTCGAACCACCAGAGCCGTCACGATGGCGCCGATCAACGCGCCCATCACCACCGTAAACGCTATCCAAACCACCATTTGCGGCAAGAAAGCAATCAGCATGTACTGGCCCAGAAAAGATGTCGGCCCGGAGTAGTTGGGAGGCAGAACATCGTAATGCGTTCCCCAATGTCCACGCAGGGCGAAGAACATCAGAATCGCTACGGGGATCCGCGCCGCATAGCCGTAGGCAACGAGCACCTTGAAGAGCGCGGGCCAGCCCAGCGTGACCAGGGTCGGCCCGAGCACGATCAGGAGTATCCCCAGGATTTCCCTTCCGGGGAACTTGACCTGGGGCCCGAACCCGACGATGCCGCCTACGATCATGACCACCAATCCGGCCAGCGATAGCCCGAAGGTCTTCCAGACGCCGGAAGCCTCATGCCCAGCCCCTGCGAGCCTGACGGCGAAGTATGGACCGAAAAGAAATGGAAGCCAGGAAATCCCGACGACTGCCATTCCCCCCCCGGGCGCGGAGCTGAAGAATCGAGGCGACCAGTGCGCCAGTTCTCCGGCCAATCGCAATAACGTGATCCCCAATGTGATCACGCCGGGCACCACGATCAAACCTCGAATGTTGAGAGAAGAACCTGAAGTCGAGTCCGGCATACGCTCCTCCTTCCGCCCACGGCGGCCGTTTCCAGTCGGGTTAAAGGTGGTGACTTGCAAGAGTCCGAAACTGCGTGGGCATTCTACCCGATTTGCTTCGCCGGAGCCAGCGCGTGCTGACGGCGGGTCAGGGTCGCGTCAAAGTCACGTCGATCTGCCGGCCCCGAAGGGGCCGAACGTCATTAGCCGTGGGTGAAACCCACGGGCTGGAGTTTCTACATTTCAAAACACCCCCCAGGCAAAAATCCCAGCCCTCGCCCCCTTGGGGGAGCGGGTGGACCGCAACCCGCGCTTTCACCAGCGGGGGCGGGCCGGGTGAGGGGGTCCCATACCGAGCGTGCTCAACCCAAAGCCTCCCGTAGCAACCACCCGACTCCCCACTTCTTGAACGAACGACTGCGC
>JBKQVI010000351.1:0-7219 GCA_052139985.1 Terriglobia bacterium | reverse complement strand
ACCGAGGTCTTGCCGGTAGCCTTCGTAGGCGGCAAAGAAAAACGTCTTATCCTTCTGGATGGGTCCGCCAAAAGACCCTCCGAACTGATTCAAGTGGAAAGGCGGCTGGTGCGTCCGATCTAAAGAGTCAAGCGGATCCAGGGCATCGAAAACGTCGTTGCGCAAGTATTCGAAGGCGTCCCCATGGAACCCGTTCGTGCCGGTGGGCGAAGCCAGGGCCAACTGGGCCCCTGCGGTCTCGCCCGTCTGCGCCGTCGCCAGCATGGGATCGACGCGGATCTGGTCGATGGTATCGAGCGGAACCGCCAGACGCACGAAATAGAGCTGGGACTGATTGATAACATAGGTAGCGTCAATGCCGTCGTAGGTATAGTTGTTATCGTCGCGGCCCCTGCCGGCATAGCGAATCGAACGCTGGTTGCCGGCGCCGGGTCCGCCGGCGGTGTCGACCGCGGTCGGAACCATGGTGGTCAAGGTGGCCCAATCCCGCCCGTCTAAGGGAAGTTCCTTAACCTGTTTGAGTTCAATATTCGTGCCCAGCGTGTTGGAGGTTTCATCAAGCTGCTGCGTGCTGCCCACCACCTCGACCCGCTCGGCGGCGCTCGAAACCCTCAGCTCTACATTCAGGGTGGTCGTGTGCTCAAGCGCGATTTCCACATTCTCGAACTTCACCGTCTGGAAACCCTTTAAGGCCACCGTAGCGGTATACATGCCGACCGGCAACTCCGGGATGCTGTATGCGCCGGTGCTCGAACTGACGGTCATACGAGTTAATCCCGTGGCATCTCGCAATACCGTCACGGTTGCGCCCGGCGCCAGCATTCCGGAAGAGTCCTTTACGGTTCCGGTCAAAGCGCCACGGCCAACTTGTCCGTAGAGGTTAGCGGTTAAAAGGAGGAAGCCACAGAGGCAGCCCAGCTTGGGCAGCAGAGATCCCGCCATAGAACTGGCACGGCAGAAGCGTGAAATCAATGGCATCATAGTGAAGGCTCCAAAATTAGAGTAGGGGGTGGTCATCGCTCCGAATCGCCACGATTGCAATCGCGGTCAAGTTATTTTGCAACAAACAGATAGGGCTCATGCAAGCTTTTCTTCTTGGCGAAACCGTGAATCTCACACGCCCGCCCCAGGCCGCTGCCGCCCTCATGGTGGCGTGCCTGGCGAAAATTGACTACTTGGCCAGTCTCGCTGGCTGTCTCAGGATTGCGAAAGCATTAGACAATCCCAGCGTTAAATGCTCATGTGGGTGATGTGAAATTCTCGTGAAGCAACGACGACGGTATTAAGGGAGGTGTCTTTCCAAGCCTGTGATCCGTTCATTTTGGTCCACATCTGAATCGAAATCGGTGCTAATCTATCGCCCTTGGGCTTGCCTCAAAGTGTGCCGGAAGGCGCATGGATACTACGGTGCCTTGGACTGCGGCGGCTCGACGCCGCCTTGCGCTACTCATGAGTCGGTGAATGACGTTGGTGAGAAGACTGCGGCGAGCCGCCGCAGTCAAGGCGCGACGGCACAAGCATTTTTGTGACGGCAAGCGGTGGAGCCGCTTAGGCTCAGGATGGGAGATGGAATGCCGGGTTTGTGGAAGAAAAAGAGCCTTGATCTCCTGCGCGCGGAGGCAACGGAATCGGAACATGGTTTGCGCCGCACCCTGGGCCCGTTGGCCCTGATGTCGCTGGGCATCGGTGCAATTGTCGGCGCAGGCATCTTTGTTCTCAGCGGGGTGGCGGCGCAGCATACCGGCCCGGCCTTGGTGCTGTCCGTGGTCCTTTCCGGCGTGGGTTGCGCATTTGCGGGGCTTTGCTACGCCGAATTCGCCGCCATGATCCCTGTGGCCGGGAGCGCCTACACGTACTCCTACGCCACCATCGGAGAATTCCTTGCCTGGATTATCGGTTGGGACTTGATCCTCGAGTATGCGGTGGGCGCCACCGCGGTTTCCATCGGCTGGTCGGGTTACCTTGTTTCCTTCCTGAACCGGACTCTGCACCTTCCATTCCCCGCGGAGTTGAGCCGCAGTCCGTGGGACACAATGTCGCTTGCCGATGGTACGACGGTCCACCCGATCTTCAACCTTCCCGCCGCCTTCATCGTCGTCCTGATTACGACCTTGCTGATCGTCGGGATCCGCGAATCCACGAATTTCAATAACTTCATCGTGCTGGTGAAATTGGGCGTGGTCACACTGTTCATTATCGTCGGCGCTTTGTACGTGCACCGATCTTACTGGCATCCGTTCTTCCCACCTAACCAGGGAACATTCGGGGAGTTCGGCCTTTCGGGAGTACTGCGAGGCGCCGGAATTATTTTCTTTGCCTACATCGGCTTTGATGCTGTTTCCACGGCGGCGCAGGAGGCTCGAAACCCCGAACGCGATATGCCCATTGGCATCCTGGGTTCCCTGGCGGTTTGCACCATTCTTTACATTATTGTGGTGATGGTGTTGACGGGCTTGGAGCCGTTTCGCCACCTCAATGTGGCGGACCCGTTGGCCGTCGCCATCGACGCAACTCCTGCCCGCGCATGGCTTTCGCCTATCGTTAAGATCGGCGCGCTTCTCGGTACCACCGCGGTTATCCTGGTGATGATGCTGGGTCAAACGCGGGTGTTCTATTCCATGGCGAACGACGGCCTGCTGCCCAAGGCTTTTGGCCACATTCACAAGCGCTTCCGCACCCCGTACGTCAGCACGGCGCTAACGGGGGCGTGCGTGGCGTTGGCCGGGGGCCTGCTGCCCCTGCGAATCGTGGGGGAACTGGTGAGCATCGGAACTTTGTTGGCGTTCGTAATTGTCAGCGCCTCCGTGATGGTGATGCGCAAGCGCCATCCCGGCATTCGTCGGCCCTTCCGCACCCCCTGGGTATGGGTCGTGGGACCGTTGGCCATCGTGGTGTGCGGGGGACAGATGCTGGGCTTGCCGCGCGATACCTGGATTCGTTTGTTCGTATGGATGGCCATCGGCTTTGTTATTTACTTCGGCTATAGTCGCCGGCATAGCGTGTTGAACGTTGCGGAGGAAAAGGCGGCGCGGGAAGCGGGAGTCGGAATTCGGGGTTAGGGAATCGGGGTTCGGGACACGGGGAACGGGGCACGAGAGACGGGACTCGGGATTCGGGGATAGAATTGGCAAATTATAAATTATGAATTCTGAATTATGAATGCAAGGCCTCTTCGACTTACTCTGGCGCAGATGAGATTCGAGATGTTCGGACTTCATAATTTATAATTCAGAATTCATAATTTGCTTTCGCCCCTAACCCCGAACCCCGAACCCCGAACCCCGAATCCCGTGTCCCGTGTCCCGTGTCCCGTACTCCAAAGCGCACACATGCTCACCAAGGCATTCGAGCTCTTACTTCACGAATACCGGACGCGCCGCTTGGCACGATTCACGGCGTGGGTTTTGGCCTATGGCGCCGCCTTGTGGGTGGCGGACCGCTTCACTCGCGCCACGGGAGGCGTCCCCGGTCTACTTTGGTTCGTCTTCTGGGTTTGCGCGCTGGTTTCCGGCGTCTACTATCTGGTTCGCCTGCTGCGGTTTATTCGTACTCACTTACTCTGGCGGCTCCAACGCCGCCTGGTGGTGGCGTACGTCCTCATCGGCGTCGTCCCTATATCCCTCATCGTTGTGCTGGTCCTATTGGGAGCTTTCATCATCAATGGGCAATTCGCGGCTTTCCTGGTGGTCCTTCGGCTACGCGACCACTTCGACGAGATTGAACAAGTCAACCGCGTTGTTCTCCACGAGGCGCGGTACGGTGGTCAAAAATCGCCGCCCGCCTTGCTTGACGGCATTCGAAACTTCTACGTCACAGAATTGGTCGGTTACACAAAGAGCTATCCGGGGCTTGTCGTCACATTGAACTTGCGAGGCGTGACGCGCTCGTTCCTGCTGGATGGCGAGCCCGCGGAGGATCCCGCCGTCGTACCGAGCTGGGTACAGGGAAGGGAGTTCGCCAATATTGTTGCCGACCGCGGCCAACTCGTATTGCGATCCGTGGAGCGCACGGAAACACCCGCCGGTGATTTAACGCTGGTACTATCGCAGCCCTTTACCCCTGAACTCCTGGATTTGGTAGGGCAGGGAATTGGCCCCGTGGGTGTGGTCTTGACCCGGCAAGTGGAGCCCCGGGCGGCAGAGGACGCCAGGATCCGCGTAGACTCAGCCGCAGGGACGTATGTCCAAAGCCACACGCTTAATTCCAAGTCCGTGAAGCTTCCGGACCCCGCTAATTCCTTCGATTTTCAAGTCTTTGGCGCCTCCTCGCTCGATCCGATACTGTGGGGAGGGGACAAAGAACAGAAAGCCGCGGCTCCCGCATTTGTATATGTGTCGTCCCGAATTTACGCGCTTAATAGCCGGTTGCTGGCCACGTTGGGCGACTATTCGGAAATCTATGTTTATGCTTTTAAGTTCGTGGCCATCGTTTTTCTGGTCATCGAAGTCGGGGCCCTGTTGATCGGCATCCGCATGACGCGCTCGATGACGCGCACCGTGGATACCCTTTACGACGCCACCGAGCGGGTTAAGGCGGGGGATTTTTCCTATCGAACGCATTTCCCATCCCACGATCAGTTGACCGCTCTGGGCGAAGCTTTTGACAGCATGACGGCTTCGGTGGAGCGCTTGATGCAGGAATCGCAGGAACGCCTGCGGTTGCAGAGCGAGCTGGACATCGCGCGCGAAGTCCAACGCCAACTCTTCCCGCAGTCGGTGCCGAAAGTGCCGGGTCTCGATCTCTACGGCGTCTGCAAAGCGGCGCGGTCGGTAAGCGGCGACTACTACGACTTCTTGAAATTGGATGAGCATCGTGTGGGCCTAGTCCTGGGAGACGTGAGCGGCAAGGGAATCTCGGCGGCGCTTTTGATGGCGGCAATTCAATCGGCGTTGCGCGCGCAATTCTACAACGGCGCTGCGGGCGGCCAGAGTTCCGACTTTAGCCAGCTTTCCACGGCCCGCGTTGTCGATCGACTGAATCGCCAGATCTACGCGAACACGCCCCTGGAAAAGTACGTGACATTTTTCTTCGCGGTGTACGACGCGCGAACCCGCAATCTCTCCTACACAAACGCCGGCCATCTGCCGCCCCTCCTCTTTCGGGACGGCAAGATTGAGCGCCTCCGCGCCGGTGGGACGGTGGTGGGATTGTTTCCCTCCGCTACCTACGAAGTGGGAGAAATCCGTCTTCAACCCCACGATCTGTTGCTGGCCTATACGGATGGCATTACCGAGCCGGAAAACAGTTACGGAGAGGAGTTCGGGGAGCCCCGTCTTCTCGATGTGATCCGGGGCACGCTGAATTCTTCGCCGGAAGAGATGGTTACGGAAATCTACCGCACTGTGAATGACTGGACGGGCAGCCCGGAGCTTCAGGACGATATGACGTTGCTCCTGGCACGGTCGTGGCCCGAGTCTTCGGGTAGCGGCCCAGCCTAATGCCGAGGCGGCCTTACGCCGCTGTGAACGTAGCGCCGCCCTTGAGGGCGGCACATGCCGGGCTCAAGAGGCTGCGGAAAAATCCCGGATGTGCGATGTAGCGGCGACTTTACGTCGCCACAACATCAATTACTGCAACGTGCGAATGGCGGGGTAAACCCGCCGCTACACATTTTTCCGCAGCCTCTCAAGCCGGGCGCTACACCCGAAATCAGGACACGACCGACAATTGGGCGCCCGACATAAAAGTTAAAACCGAGGTTCCCAAGATGTGGCACCGGCATCTTGCCCGTGTGAGATCGTGGCCAAGATGGCCATGCCAAGCGAGGTAGCGTGGGCGTCTCGCCCGCTGTCGCCGGAGCGTCCCGCTGCCGCCAAGTTCGTAGCGCGGACCGCCGCCTTTGCGATCCGCGTCTTTTCTATGATGTTACAAACTGCTGTAGTGCAGCGCCGTGTCAAAGTTGCGGTGTCCTTTTCTTTCCGGCCGATATTCTTTCATCACCGTGCGCCTGCTTCCTCGGCGTACAAAGTTGATGGAGAAGAGACGCGGACCGCAAAGGCGGCGGTCCGCGCTACCCTCTCTTCTGAGGGCCTTCCTGGTTGGAGGGCGGCGAAGCATGTTTGTGAGAAAGCGCCATGGCCTTGGCGACCCAATCTTCAGCGTTTGGCATTATGTGCCCGCTGTCACATACGCGCCTGGGAAATAACCACCTTCGCGCCCGTCAACCCCAAATCATAATCAGCAGATCAGCAGCGTTCCAGAAAGGCAATGAGGGCGGTTGTGTCAACGTGTCGGCTGCTGCCTTGCCATCTCGGTATATCTCATGATATATCTGGCCATATGAAGACAACCGTAGAGATTCCCGACTCGCTCATGAAAGAGGTGCGGAACCTGGCGACGCGGGAACACACGACGCTGAGGATTCTGGTAGAAGAGGGGCTGCGGCGGGTGACTGCCGAGCGCAAGCGAGCAGCCCCGTTCAAACTTCGCAAGGTTTCATTTCGAGGCAAGGGGCTTCAGCCTCGGATGGCAGGCGCGTCCTGGCAGCAGGTTCGGGATGCGGCCTACGAAGGGCGCGGAGCGTGATCGCGGTTGACACCAACATTCTCGTCTATGCTCACCGTCAAGACTCGCCCTGGCATGCAGCGGCATTTGCGCGGTTGTCCCAGTTGGCCGAGGGACGAGCAGCTTGGGCCATCCCTTGGCCCTGTGTCCATGAATTCCTTGCCATTGTCACGCACCCCCATATTTACAATCCCCCTACGCCCTTGACGAGGGCGCTTGCCCAGGTGGAAGCATGGCTGGAAGCGCCGAGCTTGTTGCTGCTTGGCGAGACAGAGGACTATTGGCTGGAACTGCGCTCCACCCTTACCGCAGCGGGCGTCGCGGGCCCGCAGATACACGATGCCAGGGTTGCCGCGCTCTGCCAGATTCATGGCATTGAGGAATTGTGGACGTCCGACCGAGATTTTGGGCGTTTTCCTGGGCTGAAGACCACAAACCCCCTGATACGCTGAGTTCGTAGCGCGGACCGCCGCCTTTGCGGTCCGCGTCTTTTCTCGTTCCGCTACTTCCAGACGGCGGTCAAAGATTTAGGGCAGCAAGAAACTGTCAGGTAAGAGACTGGCAGAAGAGACGCGGACCGCAAAGGCGGCGGTCTGATTAGATAACGGCATCGGCTCCAGTCCGGTAGACTTGGAAGTGCTCAAAACGACCAAGGCGAGCCGGGAAAGGAGCCGAAGCCATGCAGCATTTTATCGGATGTGACGTCCATACGCGC
>JBKQVI010000350.1:0-14823 GCA_052139985.1 Terriglobia bacterium | reverse complement strand
GTCTACTCTGTCCCGCCTTTCCACCACCGAAAACTCAATTTCGATTCCCGCCGAGTTCCGTCAATCGCGGAGCTTGTTCCCAATCAGCCGACTGCCCCCAGCCGAAGCATACCTTACGGAATCGCTGGGGGGACAGTAGGGTGGCTGTTTTTGTGCTGGGCGACTCACTCGGGCTGCTTCACGATTTTACGCAGGATATGGCATCGCTGCTTGCCGCCGTTGAAAAGCACTCGAATCGCGTCAACCCCGAAGTGGCTGCGGCCACGGCGCCTCCGGCCTACGCCAATTCTCTTACCGGCGACCCGACGACCACGGCGCAGTGGGACAGTTTCATCCAGTCTTCCAAGCAGCCCTATATCGACTATACCCAGACGGTGCGGGCCACTCGCACGGCGGCGGCACTCCAAACTATCGCCGAACATTTGCAGGGCATTCCCGGCCGGAAGACGCTGATTTGGATTTCAGGCGGGTTCCCGATTCAACTGGGCCTGTACAATAGCGGAAATGCCATTCCCCAAGGTAACCCTAACGCGCGGCAGACCAACGCCGCGCCCGGGCGCGGCGGAAGAGGAACCGGGGCGGGCGCGGGGAGCAAGGGCAGCGGCACATCGGGCGGCAACAATTCATCGAGCGCATCGACTTCGACGACCTCATCTTCGCAGTTGCCGTATACAGGTGTTTCTTTTGCGAACGACGTGGCGCGGGCCATTCGCGCGTTGAATGAAGCCGATGTTGCGGTCTACCCGGTTGACGCGCGGGGAGTCACTGTGGCGCCGGTGTTCCAGGCGGATCGAAGCTCCATCGGGAAGCGGAATAAGCCACCCAAAGCCGCTCCGCCACCCGACTTCAATTACGAAACGCTAGACACCCTGGCGGCGGAGACGGGTGGCCAGTCTTTCCACCACATCAACGACCTGAGCACCGCCATCCAAGAGGCGGCCAGCGACGCTAGGGTGAATTATTCACTGGCGTTTTATCCCCCGGCCGGAAGCCTCGACGGCTCCTATCACCGGCTGGAGGTGACCGTCAATCGACCGGGGGTGAAGTTGCGGTACCGCCCCGGTTATGTCGCTGCGCGGGAGGCGGCCGTAGCTCCGCCGCTCGCCGACGCGATCAAGAACCCAGTGGCCGTAGCCGGCATCGGCCTGGCGGTTCAGCTTGATGCAGTGGAAGGCGGGTACAAAGCCACGGTGACCATCGATCCGCGCAACATCACGCTCGCACCTAAAGACGGCAAGTGGACCGGCTCGCTTCAATTCCTCGTGGTGGTGGGGAAGGTGGAACAACTGACGACAATTCCCTTGAATTTCAGCGAAGCCATGTTTCGCCAAGTTCAGGACCAGGGCCTCATCCTGGGCGCCCGAGTGAAGACGCCGCCGGGCACAACGGGTTTCAGTCTGGGGTTCCGAGACGTTCCGTCCGGACTCGTGGGAACCTTGCACGTGCCGTTGTAGGGTGAAGCGGCGATCAAACTCATCTTCGTTCAAAAGGCAACAGCGACTGAAAGCACTGCCCACGCAGAAGGCCACGAAGCGTCGAGCTGGAGAAAACCAGGCGCTTGGGGCGACCGACGGACCCAATCCTCCGCCGTGGCTTGCGTCTTTCACATTGCTGCCTGGGTTGGCGCCGGCGTCGTTATTTGGGCTTCAGCGGGCGCCACGTAACCCGTGCGAGTGGAAACACGCAGTTTGCCAGCTCCCGCAGCCTTCGCTGTGACGCGGACGGCATGATATTTGCCACCGTCATTTGAATCGGTGGGTTCGAATGCGATCGTGTACTCGTGTCGAAGGTTATGGGCAATCTGCTGGCAGACGTCGGAAATTTGGGTGGCGGACTGGGGGAAATAGGCCTGTCCGCGCGTGATCTTGGCCAACTTCCTCAGCACGCTCGCACTTTCACGCGCGAAGCCTTGGTCGAAAACCCCGAGGGTGTAAATCTCAGCGTTTGATACCGCCGCCCGACGCAGCACTTCTTGAAGGGTTAGGCTACTGAAATTGTCCGCGCCGTCGCTGATGACAATCAGGGCCTTTCGGCTCGCCGTGCCGGCCTTCAGATGCTCCAAAGCCGCCGCGAGTCCGTCATACAGGGCAGTATTGCCCGCGGCAGGGTAGCGGGAAATGGCGCCCTGGAGTTCCTCAACGTCGCTCGTGAAAGGTACATCGCGAGGCAGTCCCATAGAAACATTCGAATTGAAGTTGACGACAAAGATCTGATCCTGCGGATTACTGGCCTTCGCAAACTCTTCGGCCGCCGCGAGAACTTCGGGGCGCCTGGCGCTCGTGCTGGCGCTATCGTCGACAACGAGGCCCACCGTTACCGGTACGTCTTCGGGCTCAAAAAGCGCGATTCTCTGGGGACGACCGTCCTCAAAAACGTGGAAGCTGTTCTCATTCAGACCCGACACAGCCCGACCCTTCCGGTCGGTAACGATAACCGGCAAAACGACCAGTCCGACGTCAACGGAAATTCGGTATTCGTCGGCGTGTGGCTGGCCGGCGGAACTGCCTTCCGGCGGCGCGGCAAAACTTGGCATTGAAACCAGGATCGCCAGAACTGCCGCCTTCAGAATTACCCGTCCATCGGAGTGGCGTGGTATTAGCATTCGTCTCCTCTAAGCGTTGACGTGCGGTTGTCCACCGCCAGCGGCCATGTCTTATGAAGGCAACTGGTCCGCCAAAACGCTTGACGAGGAATTAAGTGTCTCCAAATGAGTGAATTAGGCCGCACTTCACAGTTCATGCTGGGCCGTCTGCGAAACCCCAAAAAGACTCCAATTTTCGAGGGACGAGTAAATATTACACTCCCGCCTCATTATTTGTAGGTATATCCCCAATCAGCACAATGCTTTAAGGCCAGCGCTCTTTGGCATGGTCCTTGCCCTCGCATAAAATGCAGTACTCAGAGCAGCGCGTGAGCGTCTAATTAAGTGTTCACGCGGCCACCCCGAGCCAAGCAGAACCCATGGCGTGAATGGGTGGTCGGCCCTCGCGCATCGGTCTTCACAGGCGATGGGAATGACCTTCCAGTTCATTGATTCCATTGAGGCGCGTGACTCCCCCGCCAAGGATGTGCCCGTTGCCGTGGGTGCCGTGAGGGAACGTTCTAAACGGCTCGGCGAGGCGAGAACTTCACGCATAGCACGAGAAGGAGCGCAACCATGAAATCCACAATCCGGATCGTCTTTTTCGCTGCGGCTATGTGCGCCCTTGGCGCCATTGGCTGGTCTCACCCGACCCCAGCACCAGACCAAAACTCAGCCCCTTCCCCGGCTCATACGAAGAAAGCGGCCCACCAGAAGGGAAAGAAAACTGGCTCCGGCAAGGAAATGGGAAAGGGTGGAGAGGACGTCGGAAAAGGCGTTGGCAAGGGCACCGGAGACTTGGCCAAAGGGACGGCAGGGGCCGCTGGGAGCTTGGCGCATGGAAATGTTGGGGGCGCCGGAGAGTCTTTGGGCAAGGGTGCCGGCGGCTTGGGTAAAAACGTTGCCGTTGGCACCGGCAAGGGTGTGGGTAAGATCGGTAAGGGTCTTGGCGGTGAGGTCAAGAAGCTCGGCGGCAAGAAGTCAAAGGGGCACGACGGAGAGACTCAAAACTGATACACTTAACTCTTAAACCAGAGCGGACAACGAGGAGATCGTGAAGCCATGCGTATGAGTTTGCGCTTGATCATCTCGCTCGTATTCGGTGTCACCCTCCTGTCGATCCTCTTCGCGGTGTTCCAGGTGAAGGCGGAGAAGCGCGGGCTGCGAAGAGAATTGGAGAATCGCGCTGCGATAGTAGGCGATATCCTGCAAGGAAAGATCGAGCCCCTGCTGGGCGCGCGCTCGCACAAGCGTTTGCAGGCTGCGGTGACGGATTTCGGGAATATCGAGCACCTCCGGGGAATAGCGGTTTTCAGCAAGAAAGGCGACAGCCTTGCCAAAACCCCCGGCCTGGAAGATGCCGTGCGCCTCATACTTCCCCAGGTCATCCAAGTAATTTCGAGTAAAGCAAAATACGCTAGCTTTACCACGTTAGGCGGGAAGCTTACCCACATCTATATCTTCCCTCTCGAAGAGGAGTCGGAAGTAGTAGGGGCGCTGGCGGTCTTTCACGATGCCAGTTTCATCACCACGCAGACCTCGCGGCTTTGGTGGAACACCTTTTTGCGCGGCTTGGCTCAGGCGGTATTCATCGCCCTGGTGACCCTGCTGATCATCCGCTGGAGCATTACGGGGCCCATGGCGCGAGCGACGAAGTGGGTCCAGGAAATCCGCGCCGGCAAGACTCCGGCACGGTCTGATCTCGGGAACGAGGAGCTTTTCAAACCCTTGGCGCAGGAGGTGACGAACCTGGCAAAGAGCTTGGAAGCCGCCCGGGCGGCGGCCGAGGAGGAAGCGCGGCTTCGCGAAAACGCCGAATCTCACTGGACGCCGGAACGTTTGCGGGTGCACGTTAGGAGCAAGCTGGAGGACCGGCCATTCTTCGTGGTTTCCAACCGCGAGCCCTACACGCACGTTTACCGCGGAAAGAGTGTGGAGGTCACCATCCCGGCGAGTGGGTTGGTCACCGCAATAGAACCCATCCTGCGGACCTGTCAGGGCACGTGGCTCGCGCACGGCTCAGGGGATGCCGATCGCGAAACCGTGGACGCGCGGGACTGCTTGCGTGTCCCTCCCGATGAACCTCAATACACACTGCGGCGAGTGTGGCTGACCAAAGAGGAGGAAGAAGGGTACTATTTCGGATTTGCCAACGAAGGTCTTTGGCCCCTCTGCCACATTGCCCACACGCGGCCCACCTTCCGCGCCAAGGACTGGGAGTACTACCAAGCCGTGAACCGGAAGTTCGCGGAGGCGCTGTTCCAGGAAATGGAGGGGGTGGAAGAGCCGGCGGTGCTGGTGCAGGATTACCATTTTGCCCTGTTGCCGCGCATGGTGAAGGAAAGAGTGCCGGGCGCGCGTGTCGCCATCTTCTGGCATATTCCCTGGCCCAACCCGGAGGCCTTTGGCATTTGCCCGTGGCAGCGCGAATTAATTGACGGTCTGTTGGGTGCCGACCTGGTGGGCTTCCACGTCCAATCGCATTGCAACAACTTTCTTGAAACGGTCGATCGCGTCATCGAGTCCCGGGTGAATTGGGAGCGGTTCACCGTTGAACGCATGGGCCACCTCACCCAAGTGCGGCCTTTCCCCATCAGTGTGGCCTGCTCGGACGTGCCCGAAGCCGACCGGCCCGCGCACGCATCGCCCTACCTGGATCGTGCCGCCCTCCTGAAGGAGCACGGTGTGGAGGCGACGTATATGGGTGTTGGCGTCGAGCGGGTGGATTACACCAAAGGTATCCTGGAGAGATTCCGCGCGCTGGAGCGGTTTTTCGAGAAATACCCCGCGTATCTCGGCCAATTCACCTTTGTCCAAATTGGGGCTCCCAGCCGGACCCACATCAAGCGCTATCACGATCTCTTGGGCGAAGTCGAGTCCGAGGTGGACCGCATCAACTGGCGATTCCAGACCGGCCAATGGAAACCCATTCTTTACTTGAATCGCCATCATAGTCATGAGGAAATCCAGAGATTTTACAAAGCTGCGGACCTCTGCATGGTCACTTCACTTCACGACGGCATGAATCTTGTTGCCAAGGAGTACGTGGCAGCGTGCGAGGACGATCAGGGAGCACTGATCCTCAGCCGCTTCACGGGGGCCAGCCGCGAATTGCGCGACGCCCTCATCGTTAATCCGTACGATACCGAGCAGATGGCGGATGCCATTAGATTTGCGCTGGTTATGGACCCTACGGAAAGAAGCATGCGGATGCATCGAATGCGCCAAACTGTGAAGAGTTTCAATATCTATCGATGGGCCGCCGAGCTGGTCACCAGCCTCTGTGAAATCCGGCTCGATACGCACGCGGAGGTGGGATAACGGTCCCTCGGCGCCAACGCGCGAACGGTCCTCCTCACCTTTTCGATTCGTGGCCGCAGGTGACGAGGAGGCTCAAGGCTACGAACCGTTGGTTGTTGCTACTGGATTTTGACGGCACATTGGTCCCCGTAATCGACAATCCCGACGGTGTGAGACTCGACCCACCCGTGCGCCGAGTCCTTCGCCGGCTGGCGCAACATCCCGGTTCGAGTGTCTATATCATGAGCGGGCGAAGACTTGCCGACCTGCGGCAGCGGGCAAAAGTGCCTGGCGTTCACCTGCTGGGTCTGCACGGCTGGGAAACGCGTGGGGCCACACTTCCTCCCGCGCAAAAGCAGCTCTTGCATCAAGCTAAGCTTTGGCTTACCAAGCGGCTTCCCGCTCTGCCTGGTATTTTGGTCGAAGATAAGGGCCATGCGCTGGCGGCCCATTACCGCGCGGCAAAGCCCGCGGCCGTGCAGGTGGCCGAGCGGGTCATGCGCGACACCCGGGACCATTTCCGGCCCGGGCTTCGCTTACTCAAGGGAAAGAAGATCTGGGAGTTACTTCCGCACGCCATCGTCGGAAAGGGAGCGACCGCCCAAACCCTTCTTGCGGCACTTCCTTCCAATACCCTGCCCATCTTCATCGGCGACGATACTTCGGACGAATCTGCTTTCGCTGTCCTCGGTCAAGGACTTTCTGTCCATGTGGGAGGGCAGACCAAAACCAAGGCTGCCTTCTGCCTTCGCGACCCTAGAGAGGTCCGGGAGTTTCTGGAAAGATTGGACAAATTGATCTCATCCGAGCAATCCTAAAAAACCAAGCACAACATATCTCCCGTAGCCTGATTAATCGGACTGGGTGTCCGTTCAAAAAAGACCTTCGGCGCGCGACGCTTCTGCTCGTTCAGCGATACTTTCCGGCCTTTGCCAGCTTGGGCTCGGTTCGGTGCTTGTAGGTATGATTCCCGCAGGTTGAGGCCGCGTGATAAATGGGGTAGGATTGAGCATGAACGCAGAGCGCGATTGCGGCGCGTAGCATAAAGGTGGTGCATGGCACAGACAACCGTCGAGAGCATTGTCGCAGAGATTCGGGATCTCCCGCCCCAGGAACGCCTGCGGCTCATTCGGACCGTGATTGACACCCTAATCACGCCGGGGCGCCCAACCGAATCGCGGCGCCTCATTTACGGAGAATTCCGAGGCGGAAGAATGTCGACAGAAGATGATTTCAAAATTGCGGAGTGGCGGCCCCAAGACCGAGAGATGAATGGCCCATAAATACGTTCTTGATACCCACGCCCTGGTGTGGCATCTCGAGGGCAACCCACGCCTTGGCCAGCGGGCCAAAGGAGTTATCGACGATCCAACCAGCAGCCTCGTCTTGCCCATTATTGCTCTCGCTGAGGCGGCCTATATTGTCGAACACAGACGCACTTCCATTCCCAATGTTTCCGATCTCCTCAGATCGGTTTCCGCCGATCTTCGTATCTCCATTCAACCGATGACCTGGGAGGTCTTTCAGGAGAGCCTGAGCGCCAGTGTGCTGCCTGAAATGCATGACCGGCTGATTGTAGGCTCTGCGCTCCATCTCCAATCGCTTGGCGACAGCATCTCCTTGTTGACCAAGGACGCCAGCATCGTCGCTGCCCGCCTTGTAACCACCCTCTGGTGACAGTGGCGGGGGCCTCCGTCTGCCCCGGGGGGCGACCCGCAGACCTTGAGGTGCATATCGATGCGTGCCCTATCCCGAGAGTTCCGCGTTGCGGTTGCAACCCAACCCGAGGCCGGATAAGATTGCCCGATGGGAAAGATCGCAATCCACAGGGCGAATCATCCACCTTCTGAAGTTGTCGCTTCGTCAAACGCCGGGTAGAGAGGTTGCCGATGGCGCCGGGTTCCTCCGAACAGAGACGCCGATCACCGCGGGTATCGGCGACGTTTCAAATTACTCTCATGCTGGAGGGGAAGAACTCGAAAACGAAGTACGGCGCGTATACGGTTGACCTCTCAAAGCACGGTGCACGCATTCGAACTACATTTATGCTGTTCCCCGGGATGATGGTTGAATTCGTGCCGTGGGGGGACGAGGGGCAGTCCGTCTCGTCTTGTGTAGTATGGGTCAAGCGATCGGAGTACAATCGCGGATCCGTCGCCGGGATCGAATTCCTGGAGACCTTTCAAGCTTCTGCCGACTCGCCTTCAAGTTAAGTTTAGATAGGCTAGCACATCAAGCCGGATGGCGCCGCCCGGAGGCAAGAGTAGGGCCGAACGGCGTTCGGCCCTGGGCCGGCGCCGCAGGCCCATACGTATGTTGGCACTGGCTTGGAAGGGAACCAATTTCGCCGCATTCCGCCGACAAGAGCACACGCAGAAATCGGCGCCTCCGTGATTTTCCGCAGATGATGATCAAACGGCAAGAAGAATCGTCGGGGGGCCAGTCTGTGTGCTGTGTCGGAAGATTAGCCTGACTATCGCTAAACACGCCGTCAAGCGCGAGTGCTAGCTCTTGACGGGCTGCTGCCTCCTCACTGGCGCAAGCGGAGGGCACTTCGGCGGGTTGGCCGTTACACGTCAACTTGGCTGCACCGTCCAACTTCCGAGTGCCGCGTGATCCGGGAGTTGAGTCGCGGTCAGATGTACGACAAGGCGACAAACGGTCAAGGTGATCACGAGTTGCGGGGGAAATCAAAGCATGATTGGGTGGCGCATACATTGAATTTTATGTATGCGACGCTTCCCCCTTGCGGTAAACTCCGCCGATGCCACGCCTGAGGCATTTCTACGGAGAGAATCACTATCACGACCTGACCGAGAACATTTATCGCCGGGCGCGCATTTTTGACTCTGACCGCTTCAAGCGCAAGTTCGTCCAGACCCTGGACGATCTGCGGACAGAATTGGGTTTCAAAATCTTCGGCGATGTGCCGATGCCCGAGCACTGTCACTTGCTCATCGGGCCGAGCCCGGCGGCCAACCCCTCGCAAATCATGCAGAAGCTTTCCGAGCGCACGGCGAACTTCACGTTCCGCAACCTGCGTCAAAAATCCCGTGGCGCGCGGTCTGGTGGCCCACCCCGGCGATTGGCCGTGGTCGAGTTGGAGGTACTATTACCTTGAGGATAGCTCCATCCTGGCGATGGATCAGCTGCGCTGAACCCCCGCTGCTCCGAGTCGCAGACCCCTCCGGTCGCATACATACACGGCAATGTATGCGCCACCCGTGAATTTATAGAGCAGTCATAAGCAAACGGTGTCTGCGCCACCCCGCGTCCAATTTATATCCGACGGCTTCATCGCGCCTTTGGTTCGCCAAACGGTCACCTGAAACGAGAGACGAAATGAAAGCCACTTCGCAAGGTAAGAGTGGTCCTTCAGCCAATTTCCCGCTTCCATATTGACGCCCTCCAACAGGTAGATTCTCACGAAATTCAAGAGAGAATCTACCCCTTCTGTCAGTTGACCGGCCGGTCGGCGTATACACTTGAGACAATGTATGCCTCGCACGCGGGTTCATGGGGCCCGTTCGAAAAACTCTTTGGCAATCTTGGGCACACGCGACTGATGAAAACGGCGAAAGTACCTCTGCAACACAAAGATACACGCAATGAGCCCGCCCATGAGAAGAAGGATTTGCGCTGCGGCGGGGTCCCTTATCGCAATTCCGTTCGGAACCGGTGAGATGGAGCGTCGAATCGGCGCCGCCCATAAGTAGGCCGTCGCGATCCAAATGAGCGGCAGTGCGATGGCGGCTACTGACTCGAAAGGCGTGAGCCGTCCACCAAACGGTCGGCTGTCTGTCGACCGGCCACCTATGATTCGCGCCAGGAACTGGACGCCGAATTTCTCGGACGGAAGAGACTCATATAGCACCTCGAAAAACCCACAATCTCCAGGGTTCAGGAAGTCGAACTTCGTCGATACCGAGTGGTCGTTCTCGTGCTTGGCCACAAACCCAGTGCCGGCAGTGGCGGCGACAGCGGCAACTGATAACACCGTGGCGCCGGAAAACAACACCGTAGGTGGACTGTTGTCGGGAATATCGACCCAGCGTATCTCCTGATTGCCGCTATTCCAGCAGACGGTTCGTAAACGAGACAGGTTCGCGACCTGCCTGTCTCTGAAAGTGATCTTGATCTCAGGGTGTGCCTTCGTAATTAGCGTAGTCTGGTCGAACGTGAAAGTCAGCCGCTTTTGGCGTCTACCTCGGAAGTACAAAACGATGCTTAGCGCACCAAAAAGCAGAGTCGCGACCATGCTCAAAGTGTTCATCGCATTCATCCCAGCGTCCCTCTATTCCTCATTGAAACGCCTTACGGTAACCGAGAAACCTCAATCCCCATAATAAATTGCGGAAATGAGTTCGCGTCTTAGGAAAACTGACTTTTTATCTTCCTTCGATCGCAGTATGTAAAATCCCTTGTCATTCTCGTCAATTAGCCAAAACCGGGATTTCGATGAGCCGTCGAGCGGGGACTTGTCGGTAAATTGCATTCCAATGACTACAGGAGCCCCTCCACCGATTGCAGGTTTGACTTTAGGATAGATGTAGACTGCGAAAAGCGAGACCACCCCAATGGTGCCCAGGACCCACAAATGCAGGTCTGGTCCGAAGCCTTCCCCTACATCGCGGACTTGGCGAACCACGTACACAACCATTCGCCCAGATACGAGTAACCACACAACCAAAGATAAATCCGTCCACCGTTTCAGAATTATCAGGACGCCGAGTCCAAGTGTTAGCGCTAGTAGAGCAAGGATCCCGCACCATATTGGCTTCTTCGGGAACCAACGCTGGACAACTAGAAGAAGAACTACCCCTGTTATACCGGAGCTAACGTAATACCCAATCTTCCAAGCATCAATCTCGAAGTCTTCTAGCAGGATGCCCATGAACAAGGCCACAGCAACGTCAAGGAAGAACAAATCCCAGAAGAGCACAGCCTTCACGGAAAGGTTATATAGAATGTGGGAGGAAATAGATGCCCCGGCCTCTAATTCGCGTTTTTCCTGCAGCCCTTTGGAGCCATAAAGGCCGTACGCGTGCGATGCCACCGTCGCGGAAACGGCCAAGAACACAAGGAACAAGACGCCCGCCGATATTACCCGCGCCCGAAGAAGGTCAAACTGGGCGATTCCATATGATGCGTAATGAAGGCATACGACGAGGAACCCACTTCCGTAAACACCCACAAGCAGTACCGCGCCCGCAGGCGCCAAGGGCCCCAATTGGTTCAGATTATCCCTCAATCGCTCTATTCCAGAGGTGCTCATGTCCCTCCCTGGCATAAATTCGACGGTTAGAAGTCACGCAGATTTCATTTTCTCTTTCTAATGCAACTCCCTAGGGCAAAGGCCCCAAGGTTTGCGATTTCAATAAGTAGACCCTACTTGCCATTCGAAAAGAATTGCCACAATGGCAGGATCGACCTGATGTGCGTTGAGATCACTATAAAAAGCATCATCAAGAGCATTCCCCCGAACGTCGGCAAAAGCACTTCCCTCGTCCGCTGGCTTTTGTTCTTCAGCCAGGAAATTCTCGGAACCGTTCGTCGAATGATCATCGAAAACATGGCAAAAATTAGGAGTAAGATTGCCAGCCCCACCGTCATAATTAGAAAGAAGACCAAATAGGGATAGTACGTGCGAACCCACACCCACGCAAAGAATCCTATAGTGGCCAAGAAAACATGTTGGAACCAGCCGAGCTTCCCGTCTTGAATCGGCGCGAAATTCCCGACAATCTCAATCCCAACCAAAATGGCGAGACTAAAAAGAACGAAAGACAGCAGGTTGCCAACAGTTCCCACCCCTTTATCGGTTAGGCTATTCGCGAACACAGACAGCGTGGCAAAGATGGCGAGAGTGGAAATTAGGTTGTGATTCTTGTCAATGAACTGAGTCAATGTGGGTCGGGGAAGTTGTTTATCTTCTTCGCTCATAGACAATCCTTCTTGGTGCAGCGCGGGCTGCACATACCTGCCCTGGTCAGCGGTGGGCGGTTAGAGAAGTTCCAACTCAAATGCCAAGCGCGCCGTCATAGAGACGACGTTTGCTGCAACCCATATACACCCGATTGTCCAAGAAGACAAGGGAAGGAAGGAGATCCAACCGGGCACCCGGGCTCTCGACTAATAAAGAGATGAAGCATTTCGCGCCGAGACTCCAAGGCGCAAAAGATTGCGGGCCGTAATTGCTTTTTCTATTTCTATCAGCTGCGGCCTTGCGCCTATGCGCGAACTGCTTTGGTGCTGGCAGCAAATATTTCAGACTTTCACTTGGCCGTTAAACGCCCTGCCTGCGGATGTGGCGCTTCAGTGGTCGGCCACTCGGACACTATGAGCGCCTCGTTTGCGATGCAAGTCGCAGTACCCCACTTCCGGAAAGGCTGTAGAGTCTGATTTAGAGTTCTTACCGCGTCCCCGCCGATGAGGCTCTCAAGGTCTGGCTCCCTTCAGACTGATGATTTTGGCTTCCTTTTATCCTGGTGCTGACATACGTACGCTGGTTGGGGCTCCGCCGCGTGGAGCTATCTGCCGGGCAAGGTGAAGGCCACGTAGGCGCCGTGGATGTGTCCCTGAATCGCGGTGTCGCTCATCTCGGGCGCCGCGGCGCAAACCACCAGGTATTCCTTTCCGCCCACCTCGTAAACGCTCGGAACCCCTTGGAGAGCTGTGTCGAGCCGCTTCTCCCAAAGCACCTTCCCGGTTTCCACATCGTATGCCCTGACCTTGTGGTCCCGCGTCGCGGTAAAGACCAATCCGCCCGCAGTTACCGCCGGGCCCGTTCGCGGAAACGGATAGCCGGTGCCGGGCATTCCCTTTGCCGCCAATTCCGGCACTTCACCTAAGGGGATTTGCCATTTTATGGTGCCTTTGTTCAGGTCATAGGCTGTGAGCGTTGTCCAGGGTGGTGCTATGGCCGGAACTCCCGTGCTGGTCATCATAAAGCCGAATCCGGTGAGGTAGCGGGCCGCTCCGGAAGCAGCCGCGGCTGGGGACGTTGTTTCCGCGGAACCGTAAGCCGCGGGAACTGACGGCAGGTCTGAAGCGCCGGATGGACCCAAGAGAAACGCGATCAACGCCGTAAGGTCCTTCTCGGGCAGCTTCGGAAATCCCGGCATGGGACCGCGACCCTGCCTCACAATGCTTTCGATCTCTTCGCGCTTCAGCCTTGTGCCGATATTGGCAAGCGAGGGAATGGCCGGGGGCAAGCCCTTCAGGTCGTGGCCGTGGCATAGGCGGCAATTCGACTCAAAGATAAAGTGGCCTTGCTGTTCGATCGACTCTCCCGTGGAAGCTCTGGCCGTCTGTTCGCGCTCCAATTTAAGCAGGCAGGGAAGGTCCATCGAAACCACGTAAAGCGAGCCACTAGCCGGGTCCGCTGCCGAGGAGCCCCAGTTCGATCCGCCGCTGTTGCCGGGCATTTCAACCGTCCCTCTCAGGGATGGCGGCGTGTAAAGCCCCTCATTTCGCGCCGCATCCATCTCTTCGCGAAATCGGGCTAGTTCCTGCGCATCGCCGATCGTAGTGCTCAGGTCGCGGGTTGTGAACGCTTGCCGGGCGAAGGGCGGAGGTGCCAGCGGGAACGGCTGAGTGGGCCAAGTTTCTTCTCCCGGCATGTCGGAGCGCGGCTCGGGCCGCTCCTCAACCGGCCAAAGCGGCTTGCCGGTTACGCGGTCGAACACCCAAACGAATCCCGTCTTGGCGGTTTGCGCTACGGCGTCCACCTGTCGGCCGTCGTGCCACACGGTGAGAAGCTTGGGAGCGGCGGTGTTGTCGTAATCCCAGATGTCGTGATGGACCATTTGGAAATACCACAGTAGTTTGCCGGTGCGGGCATCGAGCGCGAGCAGGCAGTCGCCGAACAGGTTCGCGCCGAGACGATCAGCGCCGTAAAAGTTGTACTTGGGACTCGCCGTGGGCACGTAGACGATTCCACGCTTTTCGTCGGCAGAGATTTCGCCCCAACAATTGGCTCCTCCCACCCGTTTCCAGGCGTCCTTCGGCCAGGTTTCGTACCCAACTTCGCCCGGATGGGGGACGGTGTGAAAGGTCCATACCAAGTCGCCAGTGCGCACGTCGAACGCCCGGATGTCTCCCGGAGCGGAGCCGTACCCCTCATTGGTGGCTGAGCCCAGAATCAGAAGATTTTCGAAGATTCGCCCGGGAGTTGTGGACTGGACCAGCGAAAGGGTGGCGGGATCGCGGCCCAGGCCCTCCTTCAAGTTAATGCGGCCGTTCGTACCGAAGGATAGAATCGATTTACCTGTCCGCGCATCGATCTCCTGCAAGAAGTGGTTGCTGGCAAAAAGCAGCCGGCGGTCGCGGCCGTCTTTGCTCTCCCAATAGTTGATTCCCCGGTCGGTGATGATGTCGGTGTGTGGATCAGCCGGATGAGCCCAGACCTCTTTCCCCGTCTTGGCGTCGAGCGCAACGATGGAGTTGTTTTCAGCCAGTACGTAAGTAAGCCCGTGCACTTCGATGGGATTGAAGAAATAGCGGTTGTCATCTGCGGTAGAAAAGGTCCAGGCGACCTGAAGCTTGTTGACGTTCGTCCGGTTGATCTCACGAAGAGCGGAATACTGCGAGGCGTCCGGCCCGCCGCCGTAGTCACTCCAAGTGGCGTGGGTTTGGCCAAAAGCGTGGTTTTCACCGCCTACGATGAAAAAGGCGAAGAACACCACAACGAGTGCGGCTCTGCGACGTGAAACGGCGCTGGCGAATCCCGACTCCGATTGATACGTGTACGCCTCGGCTAACGTCACTCGATCCTCCCTGTATCCTAAGTATTTTGGCCCGCTGGCGAGTATAGCATCTCCTTCCAGCGGCGAGGGGAGAGTGGGTTTGAGGGGATTGGATCTCCAGCCCTCGCCCCCTTGGGGGAGAGGGTGGACCGCAACCCGCGCTTTCACCAGCGGGGGCGGGACGGGTGAGGGGGT
>JBKQVI010000349.1:0-10335 GCA_052139985.1 Terriglobia bacterium | reverse complement strand
AGCGACGAAGTCAGCAGGGCAAAATTCCGGCGTCAGGATCCGAGGGACGGAAAGGGCGGAAGGCAGTAGGCGGAGCGATGACCGCTGAACGTAGTTGGCCGCCAACTGTGGGCTGTCGCTGTAAGCTCCAAAAGGATGGAAGATTCCAGCCTGCGGCTGATTTTCGATTGCCGATTGTCGATTTGCGAACTCCCTCATCGTGGCGGTTCACCAACATGTTGATCAAGGTCCGAAGAATTTGCGCTAACTATAACATAATGAATTGGTTAAAAGTGCTCCCAAGAAGTCATTGAAAATAAAGGGGCAAAAACAAAAAAGATGTTAAAAATGAGGAGTGCTCCCACTAGCTCATTGAAAACAAAGGGGCAAAGAAAGTGCTCCCAATGAGTTGATGAAAACAAGCAAGTTACGCGAATTTCCGGCTGAATTGATGAAAGGACGTGAGATAGATGCTAAATACGATCGGTGCATTCGCGAAAAATGCCGTCTTAAAGCGTGTTGTAGCGCCGACCTTGAGGTTGGCACGTCGGGCACGTGCGAAGACTGCCGATCCTTCCATCGGCGACCTCCTGAGGCAACCTCGATCACGGAAGTTCGCGCTTTCCGACTCTGAAAAGGCTGCAAAGGCCGAGTTCAATCAACTCCAACGCACTTTGATGGAGACTTCTGACAGTAGCGAGCGACGAGAGCTCCTGGCAGCGAGGCCTGCGACGCCACTGGGCCACACATCCACACGTTTTTGATGGCATTAGGATTGTTTGTGCCCGTTGTTTTGTCTTGGACATTCTCGTTTGCATATTCCCCGTTCGGATCGAAGATGAGTTGGCCAATTCGCTGTGGTTCACTTCCAGCCCACCGGAGAGCAAAAATCGCCTTCAGAATAATCTTGGTCGTGTTGGACTTGCCGGTTCGCGTCATTCCGAACAGCGCGGTCTTTTGACCCAGCAGGTCGGTCGGCGTCACCGAAACCGGAACGTTCGAGATTTCCTGGAATGGACGGTTTGTGGAGGCGAAGCGAACTTGGCCGATACGAACCATCGGAATCCAAAAGGCCGCGAAGAGTGTTTCCTGCTGTCTGCAAAGGCTCGGCAAGAGGCGGTTCCGTGAATTGGCCTGCTAGTTGAGAGACGACCTTGTTCACAAATCCTCCATTCCGCTAATTAAGCGAATGTCTCCCACCTTCTTCCCACTTGTCGCGGGGCAAGTCAGGATGCCTCCGCAATCCGTTGCGCATTTGGCGGGCCGCCATGCCCTGGAGGTTGGTGGGCTGGGGTTAACGGCGGGAAGGACGGCACAATGTATGTCCTGAAAAATGGATGCTGGCATCCCGGAGAGTAGGCCTCACTGAACGATTACTCGCAAGTCACGGGTTTCCACGGGAGGAAGGAATCGCTGCGCGGGCGATTGATGAAGGACCTCGTCGCCACCGTCGGTTCCGGGCTTGGCAACCTGCTTGCCCAGCAGTTCGGTCTTGGCTCAGAATGCGTGGACGTAACTGAGGTGCCGACTATCGCTGCATTTTTCGCAACGAGGCGATGGCCGGAATACGCGCACCATGATGGTCCGGGGATCGGCGTCATCTACCGATTTCGGGAGCCTCAAACTAAATTCCTACGCACGGGAAGCCTGACCCTTCCTGCCCTCGAAAAGTGGTTAGGGCTCGGGGAGTTTCACGGCGGTGTTTTCGAGCGGTTCATATCGCTGGAAGAAGCTCCGCCGGAGGACCGGATCTCCGGGGATCGACCGCCCTGGATCGAGCTCCGCGCCGACGGGTATCATGCTGGGCCGACAAGCCACAGAATTGTCGGAATAAGCACTCTGGGTTTGACCCTTCGCTGGTCTGAAATCCTTGAGATGATGCGAGCCGCTCAGGCCGAAATATGGTCGTCGGTCGGTAGGCGCTACCGGCCTTGGGGCGCAGGCAAAGACCCTGTGATGGATGCGGAGTGGCAATTCAGCCGCGTTGCGTCACAGCGAGGCGGTATGTTGATACCGAGTATTATTTTCGAGCCAGAATTCCCAGGCAACTCACTGCGATCGAAGACCCCGAATTGCCATGGCCAAAGATTGTCCCGTCCACCGCCGTCAAGCTTGAGCTGACGGGCGTTCAAAATCTTCTCTATCGGCCCGGCTGTACGCCGTTCTATTTTCGGCACGGTTCAAGGAAGGTGGTCGGCATCTATCGTCGCGACCTGTGGCCAGAGCCCTTCGGGGACCAGTTGTTTGCATGCATGTGGAACGGCTCAATAATGCCTTTAATGTGGGAGCATCGAGAGCACCCCGTCCCAGGTGTTGATGACAAAAATGAAGGCCCCCTCGACAGGGGCTACCGAGTCAGGGGTGAAAAGCAAACCTTTGACGGCCGGGAGGCGGAAGACCTGCACCGAGGCCAGCTTGAAGATGCGCGCGAGGCGATTTCAGGCAAGTCGCCACGCGCCCTTGACTACTATCGCGAGTCCATGAGCCTCCTCGCCTTTGGCAATGTCCGTGACGCTATAAGGGCGGCTGTGAAAGCGACACGCACCGGTCCAGATGAGCTTGATCCCGTATTGATGCTCATGCGCTGTTTTGAAGTGGCCAGAAAGAGTAAGTGGGCCGCTCGGGCGCTTGAGCGCGCCGCGACAATAAGCCCGCAACATCCCACTGTCCTTCGGCTCCTAGCTGAGCAGGACATGGCCAAGGGCGAATTCCACTCAGCAGCCATCAAGATCGATTTAGCAATTAAAACACTTGATTATGCCACTCATCGTATTCCTGAGGATGTCTTTCTCCCCCTCCGTTTGGTACTGGCAATGATCCTGCGCGACATTCCCAAAATTGATGCGACATCGAAGCGCTTTACAGAGCTTGATCTTGCGATCCCAACCGATCACGTGATAGACCAATTGAAGAAGGCCGAGGAACTGTCGCGCCTAAAGTCAGACGCATCCAATGGCTCAACCCCAGTGTCTGCGCCTCACTACGCGATCGCATGACGTCCGCTCTAGGTTTGCCGTCGAGGCCCGGGGCGGTAAGCGTCGGATCGAGGCCGTTAGCAGTTAGGGGGCCACTATAGATTCGTCGCCAAGTCCTAAAATCGCGGGCGTTGAGGGATCGATTCTCTTCATTCCATTAACGGGTCGGCTCCATGGGTAATGGCAAAAGTTGCTCATCTCCCGTGTTAGGAGCAGAAGAACCACTCCGTTGTTCGCGCGTCCGGTAGCTCCTCCAGGAATAGTACTTACCGCCACGGCTCGAACCTAATTTCGTACCTTTAAGCACGCCCACCGAAAGCTCACCTCCCTACAAAGAAGCGTTGAAGCATCCCTCCATTCTAAGAGCCCGGTTGGCGGAATGGAGTATAGGATTATTCCGACTGTGAATATTGCAAAATGGCTCTGCCGCTGGTCGAGGTTGAAACTCGCTGATTCGACTTGGAATAATCCGGGAGTCGGAATAACTTGAAGGACTTGCAATTTCCACAGGGGAGAAGTGGAAATAACTGCAGAAGACTTGTTTTTGGAGTCGAAGAGTATTTCATAGAGCACGAGGGAGATCGGGTGCGACCATCTAAATGTCAGTGACCCACCCAGTTTTCGCGTTTGTCGCCTGTGGCAATCAGGACAATCGAAGAATTCGATCGCGTGCACGGAGGGTCCAGAAGGAACCAGTTCGACTCCGTTGCAGCGCAGGCACATGGCGCGTCTTTCCGTCATATGGGGCCCCCCAGAATTTTAGCAGCCGCTGCCTACCGGATCTCGCGCCCAGCCGCGTGACACCCACGTCGATGGGCGATCAGGCGCACCCAACGGGAGAAGCAATGTTGGAGCACGGCGTGCTTTGTGGCTATTGCGGGTCAATCCTGTGGCCGAGTCGTGGTCGCTCGCAGCGTACCCAGTATCCTGCCGGCCGAAGAGCCCAGGCGAATAGCGACTGGCGTTTTCGCCGCATTCCGTGGGCAGAAGCATGAGCGGAAATCGGCGCATCGGCGATTGTCCACAGATGATGGTCAAACGGCCAGTAAACGGTCGTGATTCAGTATGGATGATTGCCCAGGCGGTCCGTAAACATTATGCATGGGGAGGCCGTATCCGCCGTTAGATTGTGGGAAGGGCTGTTATCGACAGTTATCGTTTTCCGGTCTGATCCGCGCGCCGACGCTAGCGTTGATGGGTGCAACTTCCGAGTAGGGCGTCGTCCGGGAGCGATAGCGATCACTTCCCATAAGCCGACTTTCCAGGCCGAATCCCGAACCCCGCGACCCACCAACGGGCCCCGCTTTTTCCACGTGGCCTTGATCTTTTACAGTTTAGCTTGTGGGGCACTTCGATTTGCTGTCGGTTAATGATGGGATCTTTCGGGAATAAGCCAAATAATGGAGGCTTCCATTCCGTTCGCGGTAGTATACTCACCGTCCGCAAGACGCGAGTGAGATTGCAGCCTGAGGCCTGCCGAAATGAGTGAGCTAAATCGTAGAAGTTTTCTCAAGGGTTCATTGAGCTCTGCGGCGTACGTGGTTCTGCACGCCGACTTGAACGCCGCGCAGTCCACCACATCGGCCTATACCGTAGTCTGGGACATGGCGAAGGCCTACCGCGAGGCGACCCCCACGCGCGAGCGGATTTGCGTAAACGGTCTTTGGCAGTGGCAGCCTGCCGGCATCGCTACCGATGTAGTGCCCCGAGATGGCTGGGGCTATCTCCGTGTTCCCGAGCGTTGGCCGGGAGGCAACGCGAGAGGACCGCAGTTTATCAGCCCGAATGCCAGTCAGGATGGGCTGGTTTTCTACCCCGATGCCGGTTGGGAGAATCAGGACTTGAGTGGCGTCACCGCGGCGTGGCAGCAGAGGGAGATCACCATTCCCCAGGGGTGGACGGGCCGACGAATCACGCTCCATGTCGAGTACCTGAACTCGTACGCCGTGGTTTACCTCGATGGTACGAAGGTAGGCGAGATGCGTTTTCCGGGGGGCGAAGTTGACCTCACTGCCGCGTGCCGGCCGGGCCAGAAATATTTGCTCAGCCTGCTGGTCGTGGCCATGCCGCTCAAGGCGGTGATGATGTCTTTCGGCGACTCCAATGCCGCCCGGCAGGTGGCGGGCCAAGTGCAACGCAAGGGAATCTGCGGCGATGTGTACCTGTCGAGTACGCCTGCCGGCACGCGGATCACGGACGTAAAAGTGGAGACCTCCGTGCGCGATTGGCAGATCACGTTCGATGCGGCCCTTGCCGCATTGGATGGCGAACGCAGCTATGTCCTTCGCGCTCGCATCCTGGACGGAGAGCGGCAAGTGAGGGAGTTCACGAGCCACCCGTTCCAAGCAAATGAGCTCGCGAACGGCCGAATCCGAGTCACAGAGAACTGGCGGCCGGAAAAACTCTGGGACACGCACACGCCCCAGAATCAATACCACGCGAGCCTCTCCCTGCTCGACTCGAGGGGCAAAATTCTGGATACGGCCCTGCCCGTGCGCTTCGGCTTCCGGGAATTCTGGATCGACGGAAAATACTTCTATCTGAACGGCACCCGCATTTACCTTCACGCCATTCCGCTCAACAGCGCGCAGGGCAGCGCCACGATGGCGAGCTATGAAGCCACGCGGGCGACGCTCCAACGCTACAAGAGTTTCGGCATCAACTTTGTCTATACGCATAACTACGGCTGCGAACCGGGCCAGCACAGGACGTTTCAGGAGGTTTTGACGGCTGCTGACGACGAGGGTGTACTTCTCGCCTTTTCCCAGCCTCACTTTGGCCAATACGATTGGACCGCGCCGGACGCCGAGACGACCAACGGTTACGCGCAGCATGCGGAGTTCTATGTCCGCGTGGCCCAGAATCATCCCGCCGTCGTTTGCTATTCGACGAGCCACAACGCGTGTGGTTACGGCGAAGACATGAACCCGGACATGATTGACGGCATCCTGGCCCCGCGCGATCCGCGAGAGGAGCGGAATCCGGCGCGTGCCCTGCGGGCGGAAGCGATTATCCGGCGTCTCGATTCCACTCGCATCGTCTACCACCACGCGGGAAACCTCGGTTCCTTGCAGGCGATTAACTTCTATGGAAATTGGATCCCGATCCAGGAGATGTCCGACTGGTTCGAGCACTGGGCGACGGCGGGCGCAAAACCGGTTTTCACCTGCGAGTATAGCGTACCCTTCGTGTGGGACTTCACCATGTATCGCGGATGGTACAAGGGCCACCGCGAGTTCGGCAGCGCCGTGGCGCCCTGGGAATTCAGCCTGGCGGAGTGGGCCGCGCAGTCGCTGGGCGCCCGCTCCTATCAAATCACGGAAGCGGAACAGGAGATCCTGCGTTGGGAAGCGGAGCAATTCCGCCAAGGCCGTGCCTGGCGGCGAGCTGAATACCCGCACAACTTTCTGGGCGTCCTGATGGGTGCATTTGACGGCTACCCGCGGGCGGGATCGCCCGGGGGCGAGACGCTCGCGAAGATCCAAAGCGCCGAGGCCACGAATATTCTCTATCGCGTCGTGGCCATGAATGTGACCGAGAACTATCGCGCTTTCCGCACCTGGGGAAACTCCGCCACTTCCTCGACCTGGGATACGGAAAACTACTGGCTGCGGCCGCCCGTAGGGAGGGGCCGGGTGGACCTGAACCTGGAGGTTGACTGGGAGCACTTGCAGCGGCCCGGCCCCCGACCGGCTTACGTTCATGAAGACGAGGCGCGCGAGCTGCTGGCGTTTCATCCCTCCGACTACAAACCGACGCTCGTCGCGGATGCGCTGAATCGGAACTATAGGCCTCTGCTGGCGTACATCGGAGGCAAGCCCACGGCCTTTACCACCAAGGACCACAACTTCCTTGCCGGCGAAATCGTCGAGAAGCAACTCATCGTCATTAACAATTCCCGCGAGGAGCTTACGGCCGATTGCGAGTGGACTTTCGACACGGAGCAGCCTACGAGTGGCACGGTCCAGGTAACGGTTCCGCCGGGCGATCAGAGGCGGCTTCCCCTGAAGTTGGAACTGCCGGCGAACCTCGCGCCCAAGCCATACACAGTTGAAGCCACCGTGAAGTTCAGCAGCGCCGAGGCCCAGAAGGATTCCTTCGCTATCGACGTCCTGCCGCGTCCAGCGACCCCGCAAGGGACGGGGAAGGTCGCGGTCTTCGACCCCAAAGGCGAGACCGTGAAATTGCTCGACGGCATGGGAGTCCACGGGGAGGCCGTGGAGGCGAATGCCAACGTCTCGGCGTACGATACGCTCATCATCGGCAAAGGAGCGCTGACCTTGCAGGGGGCGGCCCCTAACCTCGGGGCCGTTCGGGACGGCCTCAAGGTGGTCATCTTCGAGCAGACCGGCGAGGTGCTCGAAAAACGACTGGGCTTCCGCATCGCGGAGTATGGGCTGCGCTGGGTGTTTAAGCGTGTCCCCGACCATCCGCTGCTGGCCGGCATTGAGGAGGAGCACCTGCGCAACTGGCGCGGCGAATCGACGACGCTGCCCCCGCGCCTGAACTACGAGATTTCTCCGCAATTGAACGGTGTCCCCACGGTGAAGTGGGCAGGGATAACCGTGCCGCGGGTCTGGCGGCGCGGCAATCGCGGCAATGTGGCCTCCGCACTGATTGAGAAGCCCGCTTGCGGCGACTTCCTGCCAGTCCTCGACGGCGGCTATGCGCTCCAGTACACCTCGCTTGTCGAGCACCGCGCGGGCAAGGGAATGGTGTTGTTCTGCCAGATGGACGTGAACGGCCGAACGGAGTCCGATCCGGCTGCGGAGACGCTGGCCCGGAACATTCTCCAATACGCGGCGAATTGGAAGCCGAGCGCCATGCGGACGGTGGTTTACGCGGGCGAGCCCGCCGGCCTGACGTATCTCGCCGCCACGGGCGTCCGGTCAGGAACCTATGGGGGCGGAAACCTTTCCGCCGAGCAGGTCCTGGTGGTGGGGCCGGGCGGAGGAGAACAGCTCGCTGCCCATGCGGCGGACCTCGCCGGTTGGGTCGAGGCCGGTGGCCACGTGCTGGCGTTGGGACTCGAAGAGGCGGAGGCGAATGCATTCCTGCCGATGAAAGTCTCCATGGTCACACGTGAGCACATCGCGGCTTTCTTCGAACCCTTCGGCACGGGTTCTCCGCTCGCGGGAGTGTCGCCCGCCGAAGTACACAACCGCGACCCACGCAATCTTCAACTGGTCGCGGAGGGCGCGATGGTAGTCGGCGATGGTGTGCTGGCTACGGCGGCCAACGGAAATGTCGTCTTCTGCCAGCTTGTTCCCTGGCGGTTCGACTACTTCGGCGGGAAGATGAATGTCAAACGGACCTACCGCAAGGTTTCCTGCCTCGTGGCGCGCTTGCTCGGCAACATGCAGGCGGCGGGAGAGACGCGACTGCTCGAACACGTCTCGACGCCGGTGGCCGAGAACGAGAAACGTTGGCTCGATGGCCTTTACCTGGACACCCCAGAGGAATGGGACGACCCCTATCGATTCTTCCGCTGGTAGCCGTTGCCGGTGCGAGAAGGTTTCTTTCTCAAGCCGACGGCCAAGGGATTTTAGGTCCCCTAGCCGTAAATGTGGTTTCGCATGTCACCTCTAGCGATTGTGCTGGGACAAGGGCACACGCGATGGCTCCAGTAGATGACGCCTGTCAGCTCACGGATTTGGGGCCGTCATTGCCCAAAACCCTTCTGGAACGGGTGGGTTGGTCTCCATTTCATTTTCGCGGCGGGGCATAGAAATATCCGGCCTGCGTCCGGACGCGAAGCCCGGGCTCGGAAACCGCGATCTTAAGAAAGTGAAATCCGGTGTTGTTCAGAGCGGTGGGAACATATGCCAAGTTGTATTGGCCGTTAACTGCGAGTACGATGTTCTGGAGTTGATCCTGCACCGCATGCTCTCTCCAATGCGTGTACACGATCCCGCCTGTATATCCTGCATATCGTCCGAGCAAGTTTCTCCGCATTTCGTGAGCTTTCGGGAGGCGTGCGTAAGGTCAGAGGCAGTGGCTCTGCGACCAATATTACCGCCGCTTGCTCCTAGCGACCAAGGTCACAGAAATCCACAAAGTGTTTGAACTGCCGGTCATCCGCTCCGGTATGTCGGAAGACCGCAATGTTGGGCACTGGAGTCTCAACGTATTTGAAGTCCGCTCTGTTTGCGCGGATGAATGCGACAGCTCGCTGAATTGATGGCAACCACGTGTCGTGCAGGATAATGTATCCTCCCATGGAGCATAGCTCTGCACTCAGAGTGAACTCGGTCACGACAAAATCGAAGAGATGGCGTCCATCCACAAAGATGATGTCAAAGTACTCGGAGTTGTCGGCAAGATGGGTGAGTGCAGCAAAGGATCGCTCTTCAATGAACCGGAACCTTTCTCCGCCGAGGCACCTCCCCTGCGCTAGCCCGATTCCGGCCCATCGCCCAGGGGCGTGCAGTTGATATGGGTCGACCGAAGTGTGGCGCCCGCTGCTATTCTCCGCGAGCGCGGCCAGGAAATAGAGAGTGCTGAATCCACAAGCCAACCCGATTTCAAGCGTGGCTTGTGGCTTCACCTGTCGGCACAATTCGTAGATCCATGTCCCTTCAGCGGGGCAGATGCCAATGGCCGGATCTAAGGGATGTTTCTCGCCATCAGCTCCTAGCTGGGAATCGCCCGCGTACATCGACAGCAGCGCAGACCGGAAAGGCCCAGGCAGGGAGGATAGAATTGGTTCGGGCAAAGGCAGGCTCCGTAACAACTCTCTGCGGACCAGACATTTTAGCTCGTTTTCGTGCCTGGCCAAAAACCCCACCCGATTTTACTTTCCGGGAGGCCCGTTTTACCGTCACCTCGAAGTGTCCGTTTCGCCTGGCCGAAAACGATCCTCTGCGGCCATGGGGAGCGTGACTCGAAAATGGGCCAAAAACAGGCCTCTCCAAAGCCGAAAGTGCCAAGGGTTTTTGGCCACCCCCCTCAGCGGGCCCAAACACCGTTCCGGGCAGGCCTCTATGCCCGCGTTTCTACCCAGGATCAGCAGACCATCCCCATGCAGACCCATGCCCTGCGGGAATACGCCACTCACCGAGGTTGGACGATCGGCCTGCAGGTCAAAGAAATCGGCTCGGGTGCTGCCAAGCGGGAACGACGAGAGCAACTGCTGGAAGCGGCACGTCGCCGTGAGATCGACGTCGTGTTAGTCTGGCGGCTGGACCGTTGGGGCCGCTCGGTAACTGACCTGCTGGCAACCCTCCAGGAACTGGGGCATCTGGGCGTCGGCTTTGTGTCGCTAACGGAAGCGCTGGACCTAACGACCCCGGCCGGTCGCGCCATGGCTGGCCTTTTAGCCGTGTTCGCGGAGTTCGAAAGGGAGATTCTGCGGGAACGAGTTCGGGCCGGCTTGGCCCAC
>JBKQVI010000348.1:0-5293 GCA_052139985.1 Terriglobia bacterium | reverse complement strand
TACCGATTCCAGGCTTGGGCAGGTCCGTCTTGAACAGGATCAACTGAAAGCAGCCGCAGCCGGTGTGTGGCGCTTGGTCGAGGGAATGCAGTTGGACGCGTGTGATCCTTCCTCCCGTCAGCCGTGCTGCCGCCTGGTTGCTGCCTGACCACTCCCCGGCGGTGGAATCCAGCAACTCGCCCTTAGAGCAGGTCCCAAAGGAATTAACGCCGGAATGTAACTCACGGTGATGGATGTTGGTCATGTCATCGTACCCGTAGAGCGCCCCGGTTTTGATGAACTCGTAGGCGCGTCCGCATTGGGGAGGCCGCTCGGGCGTGAGAATGCACACGTGGTCGGGCGCAAAAGCCGAGCAACCGACGCAGGTGACGAACTCGGAGACGTTCTCCTCCGTCGCCGCGGCGATTTCTCGCCTCCGCTCGGTCCTTTCGGCCGAGATTTCACTCTTCATGTCGTTCAGGCGTTCACGGTCGAAGATGACTTCCGCCCGCAGTTTGACGATTCGCGGAAACTCATTACGGATTGCCGCGATCAAGGCCTCGCCGATCCGCTCCGGGGGCAGGTGGAAGTCGCGCGCAATTCCCAGCACCAGTCTCCCTGCGGCATGTCTTGCCGAGACCCCGCACATTTTTGAAAAGACACGAGCCGCGCGAGACTCAATGTAGCGGCGGTCGAAAGCGTCCAGCGGCTCGGCGTCAACCGTCAGCAGAATCCCCATCGCACCCGCAGGTGTTCCCGTTACGCTGAAACCGGTAACTTCCACGTGCCCTTTGCGCAGAAGATAAAAGCTCTCGGACGTGTCTCCCCACGTGTTCTCGACTTCGAGTCCCGGCTGGTTCTCCCCCGGATTCAAGTAGTCAGGTAAAGGCGGGATATCAGCGTGATCCAATAGGCGCCGGACGCTAGGGAAACTCGCCACGGCATCAACGATTTCATGCAAAGTGCCGGCGCGGACGTGCCGCCCGAGCTGAAAGGGATAGTTGTGAGGCGCGATTGCGGGAACCCCGATTCGCATAGCGGCAAGAGATAAGGTCAAATCTAGAGGACTCAGTTTTCCGCGCCCTATGACCAATCCCGAGGTAACGTCTTCGACGAAGTGTCCGAGTAGGTGGGTGTCACCGAGCGGTATCCGTCCATATACGAAGGCGTAACGCGCCAACACATTCAGCAAAACGTAAAGGCTGGTGCAGGTCTCGCCCGCCGACATGAATTTGAACTGCCAGCGGGCATTTACCGCGGCCTGGGTTTCATCCTCATTCGCATCGCCGAGCAGGACGATCCAGCCATTCATACGCTTGCTCGCGAAGACTTCGGCGAGGAAAGCGTCGTCGTCGGGCGTCGATGTTGATACGCCGGGCTGATTGCAGGCGTAAAGCTCAAGCAACACGAGGCTCGTTTCGAGCAGGCGAAGGGGATCGAGCTCCATACCTGCGCGCGCTTCGCTTCTGACACACTCGGGGTCAGGGACCTCTCCGTAAACCGCCAGGGCCAAAGGAAGCGGGTACCGCTCCGAGGCGACGGGCCGGAACGCCATGCCCTCCGTCATCACCAGAAGTTCGGCGAGCCCCCGCCGAAGGGTGGTGCGGGCCTCTTGGCTCAGCCCCGTGCCGTGATCGTGAGTGTGATTGTGCATACAACACGGACTTTCGTCACCGTTCAACTGAAGAGCTCTCCAGCCAGAACTACACTGACGGCGGCCCGCTAGTTCATCAGTCGGCGCGGGTCTGCTTCTAAGTGTCTATGGCCTGATTCCCCGCCACCGCCCGGCCCACGCGACGCATCCACGCCATTTCTTCTTCCGTCATCGGTCCGCGCTTCAGCGCTTCGAACGCTTCATTCATTCGCGCCTCATCCGCGGGGCCGGTCATGCACACGTCCACTTCCTGACGGCTCAGCACAAAGCGATAGCAATCCTCGGCAGTCGGGACCCGTTCACCCTTGGGAAGGGGATGCGAGCCAAGGAAGAATCCTTGCAGCGAAGACTTGCCGAGGAGTTGCCCCCAGCTTGTGGCGGTAAACGCGACCAAGCCGGGGCGGTTGGCGACGGGCAGGAGCGGGAAGATCTCCTTCTCCGCACCCGGGTGGGCTGCGTTGTAGCGGAAGTGCACGATGTCGAAGTCGTCCCCGGTGGCAAACTTAGGCACCATCGTGCGCTCGTGCGTGGAGACCGCCAGGAACCGCACCAGACCGCGGCGCTTCAGGTGCCGGGCGGCATCCAGAATCCTCGGCGCGACCGGCTTGTTCCACATGCCGAGCAGCAAGACGTCCGCATCGTGATAGCTCAATGCCCGCAAAGCGCGCTCCAGGCTCCAGGCCATCAAGCCGGCGATTCGCGTGTACGATTGAATGACCAGCACGAGTTTATCGCGCTGTGAGTGCAGCCGTTTCAGGCCTTCGCCGAACGAGGCAGTCCGTCGGCTTCCCCAATAGATGTAGTTCACGCCCCGCTCGAACGCACGTTCCAGGGCGTCGCCCGGAACTCCGTAGCTGGCGCTAATTCCCAGCCGCCCCACATTCAACCCGGTGCGGCCCAGGGTCCTGCGCTCAAAACTGCTGGTTTTGGTTTCCATCGCTGTTCCCTCTTTGCGGCGGCAAGATGGATGGTCACGCCACGGGTTGCACAAAGTATGCGGGATAGTGGCGCCGGTACGGCTTCTTCTCGCGGTAGGAGCGGGCAAGCTCCATGTAGATTCCCAGGTCGCGGTCAAGGTCGGCCTGTGTGCCGTCGAAGTAGAAATTGCGGATGGGGATGCCCCCGTAAGCCTTCGACAACTTCGGATAGATGGCCTCGGTCACGATGCCGTTCATGCAGGTAAAGGGGCTGATGTCGATGATCCCGTCGGCGCCGTGCTTCGCGTGGTAGGCGGCTTTGCCCACGCTCAGCACCATCTCACCCAGCGCTCCGCCGGTAGGCAGATAGGGCCAGGCAAGGTCCAGAACTTCCTCAATGGGAGGTTCCTCATAGCCCACAAAATCCTCTTTGAAAGGTGCAATCAGGGCTTCTTCATCGGCGTGCTGAATGTGCGAGCGGATAAAGGTCTTGGCCATTTCCCAGGAGATTTTGCGCCCCGTCAGCAGCAACTTGCGTTTGGCCTCGGCGTTCGTGTATGACACCCATTCGCCGATGTGGCTCAGGCAGCACTCGGCGCCGTAGCCCTCCAGCTTGCGAATCAGGTCTTCGTTGGAAAAAGTATTCAGCCGGCAGAAGATTTCTCCCACCACACCGATCAGGGGGATTTCCGGATCGTAGAGCGCCGGGACCCGCCGGAAGCGGTCGCGGCAGCGGGTCATGGCTTCCACCAGCGAGCGGAGCTGGCAGCCGGTATCGGCGCAGCCTTCCTCAACCGTCTTACACACATCCTGGAGCGACTCTTGAAAGGCCCGGTCCGCCGCGCCTGGAGTGGTCTCGTAGGGGCGGGTCTTTAGCAGCGCACGGTGCACAGTATCCGCGCAAACCAGCGCCCGCCACGCCATGCGCAGGAAAGCCGTGGCGATTTCACCACCGAGGTCCACGTAGCCGTTTTGGCTGGTGGGTGACAGCACCTGTACGCGGCTGAAGCCCGCTTCGTTCAAAATCTTGCGCAGGAAAGGCGCGTACTGGCCGAAGCGGCAGGGTCCGTCCGCCGTCGGCATGAAGAAGGACGTTCGATCCGGGTCGAAACCGGGCAACTCGGTGACGCGCAGAAAATCGCCCACCGTAACCTTGGCCGGGTAGCACTCATCGCCGCTGGTGTACTTGGCTCCCAGCTCCCGCGTGCGCTCGTCGGAAAGAGGCGTAGGTTGGGCGTTCACACCTAGCCACCGAAACGCTGCGGCGAAAGCTTCCGGGCTGCCTTCGCCCATGGTGGGAATGTAGACCGTCCGGCCGCTCAGGGGATTCCCGGCACTTATTTGGCGGCGGCTGTGACGGTGGCCGATGAGGGACATCGCAAGAATCCTTTACTATCGAGATACGCTTCGCAACGCGTGATGTAGCCCGCGTCATTCCCGTGGCCGTCGAACTGGAGCACCAGCGAGGGCTTTCCCGCAGCTTCGTCGATGAAAGATTTGATGTAAGAGTCTGGCCCGCACTTGAAGTTAGAAATATAAACCAGGTGCAGGTTGGGATAACGACGGGTAAGCCGCGCGGCGGCCAGAATACGCCGGCCGGAGTTCCAGTACATGTTGGGATTCACGTCGGTAATGTCTTCGCCGTCGAGAGGCAGGACCTCCATGGGCAGCACATTCACGCCGTACAGCGTGCGCAGCTTGCGGGGGATATCGCAATTCACGCTGCGGTCGAAGAGGTTGTAAGGCCGCCCCACCAGCACCAGGGCGGGCTCGCCCGTCTCTTCAAGTTTGGCCAGTGCCTCGGCGCCGGCTTGGAGCAGCGCGTCGTCAAAGGCTTCCTGTGCGGCGTAGGCTGCCATTACGGCATTCGCGTTGGTTCGCGGTTTGATGCCCAGCGTGCGCGCGAATTCGGCCAGTTGCTTTTCCACATGCTTGCGGCCTAAGCGGAAGTGAACGGTAGGAGAGAGATACTTGGACTGGGCGGAGTCAAGCTGGGGCGCGGCGCGAATCACGAAAGGCAGCGTTTGGTTCCAGGGGCAGAGATGCGAATCCACCAGGCCCTTGAGCATCCACACTTTCGTGTTGAAGGTTCCGATATTTATTTAAATTTGCCAATTACACCTTGGGAAGCTGCTGTAGGTGCAACAATTCCTGTTCCTACATTAGCTGGTAAAGTGGAATTAAAAATACCACCTGGTTCTCATTCTGGACAAAAATTACGACTAAAAGGCCGCGGCTTACCCGCAAAACCAATAGGTAATCAATATGTCATATTGCAAATCTATACACCTCCAGCTGATACATCATCGGCAATAGAATTTTATAAACACATGGCCGAGACATTTAAATATAATCCCCGTGAAAATCTTTAGAATAACAAAGGGGTCAAGTATCATCTTGCAAATTCACGTCATCTTTCTTGAAAACGTCTAATGAATTAATTATGAATTTGCAAGATGGTACTTGACCCCTTTTGAGTTATAATTATTGATTATCGATCTCTTTATGGTTGTAACTCATGCCTAACGAAATTTTGTCGCAATTATATAAAACATCCCTCGGCTTAATGACTGATATGTACCAAATGACCATGGCTTATGGTTATTGGAAATCAGGTAAACACGAAGACGAAGCCGTGTTTAATTTATTTTTTCGGAAAACACCCTTTAATGGTGGTTATGCAATTTGTGCAGGTTTAGCAACCGTTATTGACTATCTTAAACATTTATCATTTACCGCAGAC
>JBKQVI010000347.1:0-8521 GCA_052139985.1 Terriglobia bacterium | reverse complement strand
CGGTGAAAGAGGGTAGGTCTGCACTACACAGGTTTTAGAGATTGGTCAAACTGAGCCGCAATGACTTACGGACAGAGTTGGTCTGAAAAAAACCAAAATTGGCGCTGTGGTGACGAACTTGGGCTAGCGCAGGGGATCGAGGCTATCGGCGATCAGCCGAAGTGGCGTTGGATAGTTTCCTCGGTCAACTTGTCGTGGAAAGCCCGAGCAACGCATAAGGTATAATGAGGTTCATTGAAGGCTGGCGGATGAAACCCATGTCCCGAACCCGCAGCGCGGAAGTCTTGACGGCGCTCGTCTGGTTGGGCGCCATCGTGGGCCTGACCCTGGCTTGGGCTCAACCCCATGTCCAGCCGACGCCTAACTCTGTTTCTCAGTCCACTGCTCCGGCCTCGCCGAACACCACAGATCAAAGGTCCAGCGAATCAAGTGGCTGGCACCACTTTGGCGAGAGCCCGAGCGCTCCGTCTGCCGAGCCTCGCCAGTCGGGCGGTTGGCGTCACTTTGGGGATGGGGGTGGCGCGCCGCCTTCCCTGCCGGAAGTCCCCGCACGGCAAAGCTCGGGGCGGGGCCGCGCCGGCGGGATGGAGCAACTGATGTGGGAGTTGGTCAACCGCGACCGTGCCGATCCCGCGAACGCGCCTGAAACCCACGGTCGCGGGTTGCCGCTTCGCTGGAACGACCGGCTGGCGGTTGTGGCCCGAGCACATTCCCTGGAAATGTTGAATCAGGGGTACTTCGCCCATATGGACCCGCGGGGAAGGTCGGTGGCCGGCCGGATCGAGGCCGCCGGGATGCAGTGGCAAGCGGTGGGCGAGAACATCGCGATCTACACCACGGTGGCCCGCGCCGAAGCTGCGTTCATGAACGAGCCGCGATTCACCCAGAATCATCGCGCCAACATCCTGAGCCCCGATTTCACCGACGTTGGCATCGGCATCGTGACCGGACCGGACGGCAGGCTTTACATTACGCAGGACTTCTACGCCGCTCCGTCTCACCTTGGCGCTTCGGCGGCCCTCCCCGCCGGGAAGGGAAGCCGTTAGCCGCATGTGAAATCTGCGGATCGTTTGGATTGGTTTGCAGCGGGTTGTCCCTGACCGCTGACCTCTGATTCGATAGATTGCGGCGCGCCCTACCGCTGTGAGCATACCTAGCGCAGAACTGCAACCCGACGCCACCCCGCTCCGGGATACCTTATCGCTCTCCAGTAATTTGAGGCAGTGGATCAATTGGCCCTTTGTGGTGGCGGGGTTGATCCGCCAGCCGGCGGACCCAATGGCGGCGTGCCGGTAAGATTGGCAGGAATCCTGGCGCCTCTACGTCAAATCGAGGCACTCACATTTCCGCCACCCAGCCGCCAAAAAACATTCATGCCGTTCGAGGCGCCCACCGATAACAAATGTGAACGCGGCAAACGGCCGGAGCGAGCGTGAAAGCGCCCAGGCCAAACGGTGGGAGGATAAAATGAGTGCTCTGCATCAAGCGGTCCTCATGTTTTTGATGGTTCAATTTGTCGTGGTACTGGCGGGATTGATCGCCGCCACGCGTATGTGTGACCCGCAGTGTTCGCCTCCCACCAGAAGGTCTCTTCGAAGTTTGACGGCGCGGACTATGACAGGTTCGCACCACTGATTCGGGTCCCTCGCCAGGCAGCAAGGCCGCCGGGGGGACGAACAAAAGCATCTCGCCCAGAGCCGCAAAGGCGCCGAGGCCGAAAGGAAAGCAAGGAAGTTGTGCGCCGGGATAAACCGGCAGGAAGCAGAGGATGAGAAATCCTCACGCGAAAGGAGTAGCGAGCCACTCGGCCCCGAGTTTGGCGCTGCAGGTCGCGAGGCCTGCCGTGAAGCGTAAACAGGGGAAAAGGTGGGCTGGGTATGGAGCTTCGAAAATTAGCAATCGGGGTGCCGACGTCCTTAACTTCGGCGGAGGGCCACATGACCCCGAGCGATAGCGCGAGCCCAGGGCCGACGCTGCGTAGTCAGAGACCCCAGACACGCCTCGACGCTTTCGGCACGAGAACCGGGAGACCGCGGCGATGTCCGTCCCGTGACAGAGCGGCGGGCGAAGGCTGAGGCCGTACGGCCTGCCTGCACGTCTCCGAGGAGTCGGACAGCGGTGTCGTACCGATGAACCCTTCGAACAAGGACAGGAGACCGTCGGCGGAGAGTGCGGAGGGAAGGCCGCCCGTCAAGGAGAACACTCCTCCGTCCCACCCGTGCCCGACACCGTGCGGGCAACGCGTGTCCCCGGGGCTGAGGGAGTGCGGTGGGCAGCGTATCGTTTTCGCCGCCCTGTATCCGCCACAAGAGCCGTATGCGCTGAGGAGCGCCCGTACGGATTTGTGCGGCCGGACCCGCCATTTAAGCACGAGGAGCAGCCCCATTCCAGAAAGAATTACCCGAACGTCGCGGATCAGCCACCTTGCCGGTAAACCAAACCGTTGAAGCGCGGAACGGCCTCCCCGAAACCTTGCAGCCCCATCGAAGCAGGGTTTCTAACATCGCGAACGAAGATACAAGCGCATCTATAAAAAGCAATGCTCGGACTGGCGCAGGGTTAAACATTGCGACGTTGGCATCGACGGGCATCGATTGACCGAAACGCAGGCAGAGTCCAAATAGAAGCCTCTGTCAACGACTTCAGCGCGGAGGGTTCTCCCATTCGAGTTGTAGTGCCGCTATCACAGCCCAGGCCAACGGCCTGGGTCGACTGGCCAACCCTGCTTTTTAGAATTGCGCCCTGAAAGGGCGGAAAAGGTGAATTCCCTTGCCGCAATCGCCCTTCCAACTGTCGCTATGTTTGGAACTGAGCGCCGGGTGCGTGGTTCGCCCTTACAGGGCCCGGGGCGGAAGCGTTTCGTTATCCCAGGCCGTTGGCCTGGGCTGGGATAGTTCGCCCACGTTGGGGCTCAAGTGCGACATCTCACGTAGACGATATCCGCGACAATCCCGTCGTGCGAGGTTTGGTGGCCCACCCGGCGACTGGCCGTGGTCGACTTGGAGGTACTATTACCTTGAGGATAGCTCCATGCTGGCGATGGATCGCTGAGCGCCCGCCGCTCCGAGTCGCAGCCCCCCGGTCGCATACATACACGGCAATGTACGCGCCACCCGTGAATTTATAGAGCCGTTGTAAGCAAACGATGTCTGCGCCGCCCCGCGTCTAGACGGTCATCACAAGACGCTTACACTACACCTATCTTGCAATGGATTGGTTGCCGTACCCACTGGGCGCGAGAGTTCGGAAGCCGGGGGCCCATCAGTGGACAGTGACGACTAGGGTTTAGCGGGGTTCTCCTCCGACATCTTTTGCGAGAGCTTGTGAACCTCACCATTCATACCGATCCGGTATCGAATCGTGAAACCGCCTAAAGGTGGATCGTCGAAGTGGCCAAATAGAACAACGATCAATTCGCGCGAATCGGCCCATTCTATTGCCTGCACATAAGAATGCCCAGCATGCATGAATCGTTTCGCGTCTGGGTCGGCAGCCACAAGAATGGTCGTGATGTCCGTGGGACTGCCAATCACGGGTTCATAAACGGAACAACTCTCCCCGTTGACTTAGGAAGGTCTTAGTAGTAATGTCTTCCTATATGCCAAACGAAACGCATTTGCCTCGACCCACCGATGCTGAACTGGACATCCTGACGGTGATTTGGAGCACCGGGCCAGCCACAGTACGCCAGGTGCACGAAATCATCAGCAAGCGACGGCCGGCGCAATACAGCACCATCCTGAAATTCATGCAGATCATGGCCGAGAAGGGACTGCTTCTTCGCGATGAGGAGCAGCGTGCCCATATTTACAGGGCAGCGCGTCCGCGTGAGTGGACACGCAAGCAACTGGCAGGCCATCTGTTGGAACGTGCCTTTAGCGGTTCGGCCAAGGCGCTTCTGGTTGGCGCGCTATCCGCCAAGAAGACGACGAAATCGGAATTGGCCGAACTTCGCAAACTGATCGACGAGTATGCCAAGGAGGCGAAATGAGGCTGCTGGATGTCATCATCGGGACTCAGATTTCGCAGGCACTCGGTTGGACGCTGATCCACTCGTTGTGGCAAGGCTGCATCATTGCGGCGGCATTCGGGGCAGTACTTCTCTCGTTTCGATCGCCACGCATCCGATACGCGGCTGGGTGTATGGCGTTGCTGGCGATGCTCGCGAGCTTCGCGATTACGTTGGTTCATTTTCTGCCTGAGCGTGACAGCGGTTCAGCGACGCTGATTAAGATGGTGCCGGCGCCGTGGAGCGCGCCACCCAACACGAGCGGAATCGACAGCCACTTTCCGGCATTCGCCACGCTGATCCCCTGGCTTGGTCCTATGTGGATTGTGGGAGTCTGCATTTTTTACCTGCGCTACGCCGCGGGCTGGCTGTCGTTGTATCGGATGCGGCGGCGAAGTGTTTGCAGCGCGGCGGATGTCTGGCAGCGCACTGTCACCCGCTTGGCCGAGGAATTGAAGGTCTCGCGGCCTGTGGAGTTGCTGGAGTCGCTGCTGGCCGATACCCCGGTGGTGCTTGGACATGTTCGTCCGGCGGTCCTGGTGCCGCTCGGTTTTCTGGCGAGTTTGCCACCGGAGCACGTGGAGGCAATCCTGCTGCACGAACTCGCACACATCACGCGCTCCGATTACCTCGTGAATGTTGGCCAGCGACTTATCGAAGGTCTGCTTTTCTATCACCCGGCCGTGTGGTGGATCTCGCATGTGATTCGCGCGGAGCGAGAAAACTGCTGCGATGACGTGGTAGTGGATTTGCGGGGCGACGCCCACCGTTACGCGGTGGCGCTGACTGCACTCGAAGCGAATCGACTGGGAGAACAATGGCCCACGCGCGAGCCATCCGTGGCCGCGACAGGGGGGAACCTCATGAAACGCGTCAAACGTCTGCTCTATCCGCAAGGCCCCAGCGGGGTCTGGGCGCCGGCTCTGGCCGCTGTAGTCTTGCTGGCGAGCACCGCCATGGTGTTGGCCGCCTGGCACGGAAATCCCAACTCCGGCCCCGCCTCGGAACAAGCGAATAAAAAGGTTGATAATACCTGGCAAAGGTTGCGCAATGAGGAGGTGGCCTATCTCATCTCAAATGAAGAGAAGACCGCCTTTGAGAGCCTGAAGACAGACGAAGAACGCGAACACTTCCTCAAGGCGTTCTGGGTGCGTGCTAATCCCACGCCGGGCTCGGCTGGGAACGAATTCAGGGCTGAGTACTACCGGCGGATCGCCTACGCGAATAAGCATTGGGCATGGAATCAACCCGGTTGGAAGACCGACCGCGGCCACATCTACATTATGTACGGCCCACCGGACGAAATCGATTCCCACCCCAGCGGCGGAAATTACAAGCGCCCCGAGTCGGAAGGCGGCGGCTCTGCTGTGGCCTGTCCTTTTGAAGACTGGCGTTATGCCCACTTCCAAGGCCTCGGAAGCTTGAGCATTGAGTTCATCGATCCAGCGTCTTCGGGCGAATACCGAATGACATTGGACCCGAAAGAGAAGTACAAAGAGCGCTGATGGCCGGCCACGAAGACCGTTCGCACCGCCGTTGTGCTTGTCGGCCGTAGTGTCCCAATTAAGGTGTGGCGCCGCCACCTTGGCGGCTCCGGCGCGGGCTGGAAGCCGGCCGTACACCCAAATCAGGTTAGTGCCTGCCGACCGCGTGAGTCATCATCCGCAGTAGCGACTAAACCGGCCCACCTGTGCGATTGCATTCAGGGGCAGTCGGGCGTATGCTTGCGGCCAGTCGTAAACTAACAACGGAAATTCCGGCTCACAGCCAGTCAGGAGGACGGATTCGCATGGGTATCATCGCGTGGATCATTCTCGGCTTGGTCGCGGGGTTTATCGGGAGCAAAATTGTTAACAAGAGCGGCGAAGGCTTTTTCCTCGACATCGTCCTGGGAATTGTCGGCGCCGTGGTGGGCGGTTGGCTTTTCAGCTTTTTCGGGGCTCACGGCGTCACGGGTCTGAACATCTACAGTCTCGCGGTGGCCGTGGTGGGTGCAATTGTCGTTCTGATGGCCTATCACGCCATCCGCCGCGCGGTTTAGCGCACAGCGGATGTTTCGAGCGCAGGCCTTCACGTCTCTCGAGGGCCTGCGCTTCGATTCTTAATCACGGTTCCTCATTACCCTGCTTTCCGAATCGTGATATCAAGCCCGGCGCCTCGTTCCATCAACGGACAGCGCTAACCGAAGCGGGTAACGAGGAGGTATTTGGCTCCGACCGAATTCCTCATCGGCCCTTTCTCCTTGCCCGGAAATGAACCCATCGAAATTACCGGCGGGCAGACACTCTGTGGTGATGCCTCTCTCGGTTGCCGCCGCAGGTTAGTTGGGTTTTTCCACTTTCATGTAATCGGCGAGGGTCACGAACGTATACCCCCGCTTCTTCAGTTCCGGAATGAGGCTGGAGAGCACACCAACCGAATTGGGTAATTCGTGGAAGACCAGGATGTGGTCGAAAACGCCTTTGCGCTCGCGCTGCTCGAGGGTTCGCATGACGTAATCATGCAGCGAGGGCTGCGGGCATTTGGATATATCCTTGCCCACGCAGAAATAGTCCTCGGAATCAACGTCACGCAGAACGGGAGGCAGCGTGGTGGACTTGCCCATAATGTGGTAGCCGCGCGCTTCGATTCGCTGTGCCAACTCAGGCCAGATTTCCCAATCCGGCGGGCGCAGGTATTGGGGCTTCACGCCGGTAATGGGCTCGATGGTGCGCGAGGCGCGGTCGATGTCATTCAAGATCCAATCCTCACCATAGCGTTTCTGCATGATTCGGAAGTTGCCGTGGCCATAGGTGTGATTTTCGATTTCGTGACCGCGGCGATGCTCCTCCTCGGCGGCCTGGCGGCAAGTGATGCCAGTATCGATTTTCCGGCAGTCCTTGTCGGCGGCGGGGGCGAGCCGCCATGCCATCACAAAAAAAGTGGCTCTCACGCTCTGCCGGTCGAGCAAATCCAGCAGGCTGGCGGAGGCATGTCCGGGCTCGGAGTTTCCCTTCAGGACCCAGGGCCGCGGACCATCATCAAACGTGAGAGCGATAAGCTTCCGGGAAGGGGCACCGTCCGTTGGTCTCGTCGCGCTGGGGGAGGTTTGAGCCAGGGCACTACAAAGGGTGGGGATCAAGACCAGGGCGATAAGGGCACATCTGAGAATCCCATCGAGTTTATGGGCAGTACAGTCTGTCATGTGAACACTGGGGCGCGAGGTCATGGTAGGGCCCGGGTGGTTGATGAAGTGGGGCGGGAGCCCGCAGGCTCAGACGAGGGGTGAGAACCGGCAGGCTCAGAGGCGGGGCGGGAACGGGGGAGCTCAGGCGAGACGTTGCGGGCGGCGACCAGGTTCACTTCCGGCATCGCCGCGAAAGGCTTCGAGTAGTCGTTGCGCGCATTCCAGAAAAGAAATCCGACGCTGCCTTGCTGATAGGCCACGCGAACCTGGGTCACGATGTAACCGGGCGAATAGGTCTTCGTACGCCAGCCAAAGGCCTGAAGCCAGGGACGCAGCACCACGCCGCTCCCCTCGGTGGCGTTCTGGAAGCGCTGCATGGACTCCGAAATGAAATGTTCAGGAGCGTCGCCGGGATCGCTGTAGCCGTCAAATCCAAAAAAGTGCGACGGGTAGATCATGGGCGAGATGATGTCGCAGTGACGTGAAAGGTCATGGATGTTCTGGCCGGTCAGGACCAAGTCAACCGTTTTCGCCCAGGCCATCACACCGAACACATCGATCGAAACCAGCACGCCCATCGGATGCAGGGTGTCAGTCGCGCGGGCGACGAAGTCGGTGATAATCTTCGTACGGGGCCAGTCAGGATGCTCCTTTTGAAAGGCGAACTGCGCATCCGCCTGGTCTCCCTCGGCAGGAAAGCGAACGTAGTCAAACTGGATTTCGTCCGCCCCGGCGCTGGCGGCGAGGCGGGCCAAATCCAAATCGTAGTTCTGCACCGCGGGGTTGGAAGGATCCGTCCACACGAGCTTGCCATTTTCCAGCCAGGACTTGCCAGACTTCCGGGAGTGGACGGCGAGCTCCGGATAAGTCTGGGCCAGGTGCGCGTCGCGAAACAAGGCAATGCGTGCAATGGCGTGCATTTGAAGCGAGTGGAGGTAGTGAATAAACTTCGGCAGGTTGCTAATGGTGATATCGCCGACGGGCGCGTAAGTATGCTGGAAAGGAACGTGCAGCTCGCCATCAAAGTCCTTGACGTCGAAAACCACCGTGTTTCCCCCCGCTTCCTTCCAGTGCTGGATCAGGTCAAGCCCGGAGCCGGAACCCGCGGTGTAGGCGGTCAGGTAGATGCCGCGCGCCACAAAATCCTTCGGTGTCGGCGCGGGCTTGTCGAGGATGGGTTGCAGCGGAATGCCCGGAATCATGATCTGCGCGCCGGGCTTGAGCGGCTTGGCGCCCAAGTTATTCGCCTGGCGGACGGCGGCTTCCAATTCGACGCGCCGCATGTAGACGCTTTCGGGAAGGTAGTGCGACACGATTGCGGGCAGGCTCTCACCGGGTTTTACGAT
>JBKQVI010000346.1:0-24025 GCA_052139985.1 Terriglobia bacterium | reverse complement strand
CGAGAACCAGAACAAGCAAAGCGGTAGCTGCTGCTACCGCACTCCAAGGTATAAGGCCCCTCAGCCCTCGAACCGGGACCAGCTTTGTGCAATGGTGGCGTGACTATCGCACCCGGCCCGAAAGAGTTCTTCTTCAGGGACATATTGCGGTACGTCATTGGCATTACCCACGAAGGATCTCACCAACTAGGGCACCGAGGTCCAGGGCCGCCCCTTCCGTGGTGTTTTGGATGTACCCAGCACCCACTGCTGAGTCGGCAGGGTTCCGTCAAAGTCGTGTCGATATGGAGTGCGGGAGCAAGCTCCCGCACTCCATAATTCGCCCCGCTCTCCATCATCCTGTCGTCTTACAGTGGTGGGATTTGGATGGAGCCCTGCTGCACGCCGGGCCTTGATTTTAGGGGTCGCGTAGGGTACGTTATGCGTAGGGCAAAAACTCAAAACGGAAAATCTGGCAGATCGGCGGAACAGCGTAGAGGGCTTCCATGTCACTTGCAGAAAACCTAAAGCTGCGTGCCAACACGTTGAACTACATCAACCAAACTCCCATCATCTCATTCGATATGGAGCAGTCGTCGAACGATGGCGGCGAGTACCTCAAGCGAAAGCTAGGGGATTCTGAGCTGTGGTCGGTGAAAGGGGACGCCCGAATTGTCGTTACGGATTTGCTTCCCGCAGGCAATCGCGTAATGGTCAAGGTCCAAACCGACAATCTCGACACGGCCATCGCGGCTGACTGGATGCCCACCTATTGGCTTCCCTGGGGCAGGAACCGGATCATCCGCACCACACTCAGGCCCCGGTCGCTGACGACGCGAGCCGGTAATGCGAAAGTCGGCATCACTCAAATTGGCGTGAACAACGCCAATTACGCGCCGAACTCCAATGATCCCGATTTCTTCATCACCTCGGCGGTCAACGGCTGCACCGTATTTGTGGAAGGGCCGGAGGAGCAGCCCACCGTCTATCATGGCAACGCGATCGGAGTAAAAGACGCAAAGGGCCGAGGGCCGATGGATTTGGCGGTGGCCGGAAAGGGGAAGGCCGCACATAATCTGATCGGGCAGAAGGTTGCAACCATGCAGGATCAATTCAATCGCTTGTCCGTTGGCGACCAGAAGCAGACGCGCGGAGGCGGCGTCTTCACCGACCAATCCACCAAAGTCATCACCCAGTCCGATTACCAAATGCTGGTCATAGAAGGCAAAGTTGGGTCCGGTTTCGGATCGGAAGCGAAACAGGTGGTCGCCGACATCGCCGGCCGAGAAGGGGTAGAAAAGAAGGAAGTGAGGCTCAAGAAATCGCAGGGGACGGTCTTTGGGTTCAGAACGGGCGGGAAGTGGAAATTCTACTACCAGAAGTTGGTCTGCTACGAATTCTGGGAGGACGTGGCTTCCAAGTGGAAACCGGCGAAGTGGGTCAAGAGCACCACCCGACCGCCGGATTACCACGTCGTGGCGTCAGGAGAGTTCTGGCCCACGGGACCAGGAATGGCGTTGGATTAAGCCGTCCTCGCTCGGAAGCAAAAGGGCCCGCGGCTTCCAGCGAGAGGCCGGACCTAAAGCGCGAGGCCGATCGCCGCTTGCCTATGGCTGAACGTTAATTCTGGATCCGTGCAAACAGCGAGACCCAACAAAAAACCGCCCACCGCAATGAGGATCGGTGAGCGGTATTTTCCGAGACAAATGAGGTATCGTCCCGGTATGACGTTCTACATTCGAGTCAATATTGCTTAAGTAACCGGAAAAGTCAACGTTGTTTTCCCCGGCCCGCAAAGTCGCCTGCCGCTTTGTTTGGGCCATCGTTCAGGCGTAAGAGTGCAGCCCGGGCAGCAAGTAGGTGACGCCGAAGAAAGTGAACATCACGATTCCGAAGCCGATGATGGCAAAGTACGCCGAGCGCCTTCCTCGCCATCCGCGGGTGAGACGCATATGGAGGTAGCCCGCGTAGGTGACCCACGTAATGAGCGCCCAATCTTCCTTCGGGTCCCAGCTCCAATACGCGCCCCAGGTACGATTGGCCCAGTAAGCGCCGGCGATGATCATAAAGGTCAGCAGGGGGAAGGAAATCGCCACGGTCTTGTAAATCAAACTGTCCAGGGAATCGCGGCTCGGCAAGTAGCCGATAATGGAATCATATTTCCACTCGAGCACTTTCCAGGCGATGGAAGCAAACAACACCGTCGCCACACCCGCCAGCAGGAACGGGCTGTCCACCAACCGCACCTCAAATCCTTGGGTGTATTCCGCCAAATAATGAAGGCCGCCGTTCACCTTCAAGAGCAGCAGCGCCAACGCCAGCGCCTGAGCGCCCAGCGCCGCAAGGAAGGCCCAGCGTACGGCTTTATCCCAACGGTCGGGCTGGGCGGAGTAGGTAGCCAGAAGGTTCAGCACCAGAGTGGCGGCTGCCAGCGCCAAGGCAATCACAAAGGGCCAGCCGAGCGACTCCAGCGGCACCATCAAGGGCTTATGGGGAGCGAGCATTACCTTTTCCCGGGTCGCGGGATCCCAGGCGGCCATCGTCAGCGCCATGCCGCCATTGACGCAAGTGGCCACAATGGTTCCGTACACGGCCACCATCAGCGAGGCGCACCAAGTGAGGAAATTCCGGGGCGTAACACCATCCTTGATGAGATAGAGCAGTGCCGCGGCAAAGGAAAGGGTAAAGCCGGCGTAGCTCAGCATGGCCAGCGTCACGTGGATTTGGAGCCAAGTGGATTGTAGGGCGGGCACCAACGGACGGATTTCACCTGGAAGCACTTGCATCAGGATCAGCGCCAGGGCGGCAATGGGAAGCGTGATGGCGCCCAGAAAGGGCAGTTTCAACCGCCACTCCGCCAGGGCGTGCAACGCCACAACGGCCCAGGAGAACACGAGTACCATCTCGTAGATATCGGATAGGGGAGCATGGCCGGAACTCGACCAGCGTGCCAGGATGGCGATGGTGTGCAACAACAAGCCGCCGCGCGAAAGCAGAACTGCGCCCTGCAACAGATCCGCCTGCCGCAAGGCGACAGAAGCGCCATACAACACCGACGCGCCCAGATAAGCGATAAGGGCCACGAACAAGAATTTCTCGCCAGCTCTCGCACCCACGAACCATCCCTGGTCGCCGATCAAATGGGGGACGGAGATCGCCAGGACCGTGAACGACGCAACGCTGACCACCAGCAAGATCCAGTTTGCTGTGCCGAGGTGGCTGCGCTCCGTAGTGTGGGTGATTGCTTTCGCCATAATCTGCTTCTCCTTTTGCTTTGCCCGGAATGCCCGCTTGCAGTGCAGGTCTTCGTTTTTGCCCAGCGCCCTACACTTACGCCGCGGGTGCGGATTCGCTCATCTCTTGCGGGCCTGGTGCTAGGGCGACCGCGACCTCGTCGGTCAATTCGTGGAACTTGCGCTCAAAATTCTCGCGATACTTACTCGGCTGCCCGCCCAGCAGAAGCACAGGCTGGCCTTTACGATCAACTGCTGCGACGCCCCAAATGCGGATGTGCGACAGATATAAGGCCATCATCAACCCCGTGGTCAGGAGCAGGCACCCGGCCCAGATCAGCCATTGTCCAGGTTCGCGAGCGACCTGCAAACCCGTAGTGAAGTCCATTTCCACGCTGACAAAACGGAAGTTGATATTGGTGTCGTTCGGCGGGTGCAGTTCCGGCGATTTGGCCAGAATCCAGGCATTGGTCACTTCGCCGCCGGGCCGTGCCACTTGCAGGTGAATTGCAGGATTACGCGGCAGATCCGATCCCGAGGTAATCGAGTTGCCCGACAAAACGTAGTCGGGAATAAAGTCGACGAGCCCGACAGTCACGCCCTGATCGCCAAGCGACGCCGGCAACCCCGGAGCCAAGGTTAGCAACTGGCGTTTCTCGACCCCATTTTCCTGCCAACTTGCCTCCATGACCAGCTTGTGAGGCACCCCCGTAGGAGCGTAGGTTGCCTGGAAAAACCGCACCCCCTTGTAGGTCAGAGGGTCATTCACAAAGATCTTCTTCCGCGCCACCTCGCGGCCGTTTTCGAGAACCGCCAACTGACTCCAATATTGCCGCGGCGAACCGTCAGGGTAAGCGTCCATACCCGCCGCATCGCAACGCAGAGTGAAATCGAGGTGGTGATGTGCTCCCGGAGTGGTCAAAGGCTCGACGTCGTCGGTGCCCGTTCCCGGACGGAGGCTGATATACCCTTTGTAACCGTGGGTTCCATCGAAGATCGCACCTGCGAAGATAATCAGCAGACTAGCGTGCACCACGTAGGGAGCAAGACGTACTACCCGGTGCTTTTCCACGTAGAGCGTGCCCTTCGCAAGCACGTCGCGTCGGGGCGAGTAACCCAGGCCATTAAGCTTCTCGGTAGCCAGCGCCATCGCCTCCTTCGAAGTGTGTGGACCTAACGGAATCTCCCGTTGGAAGGGCAGCGCGCGGACGAAACTCGCATCGGCCAAGAAATGCGGCCGCACATACAGCCGCCAGACCTGGGGAAAGCGTTCGATGGATGCCAGCGTGATGTTCGCTCCCAGAAGCCCAAGAAGAAGGATGAACCACCACGTGTGGAAGACATCAAACAGCCCCAGCGCGTCCAAAAGGCGAACAACCTGCGGCGCGTAGACCTGCTCGATTTGTCCCTCCTGGGCCATGGGTCTTTGCAGGATAAGCGTACCCAGAATCATCGATATACCTAACAAGCCGAGTAAGAACAGACCGCATTTCAGCGAGCTTAGGAATTGCAGCAACTTATCGAGACTGGATTGACGACTTGCCATTAAGCGCTCCTGATCGGGAAAGCTTCCATCGAGTCTTGTTTGTTCCAAGATCACACTATTCGGCATCTCTGATGCCAGCCCGGAAAAAATGTCCGGGCTCGATAATCCCTTGAAAATGGATGAGAAAATAGAAGCCCTTTCCTCGCTGGATGGCAACCGGAAGCCTCGCCAGGTCGAAATTTGCGGCAAAAGCCACACGGAGTTGTGTGTGGATACTCAATTTGTCCGTTTTTTGTTCACCAGCGGGCACTGACCACTTACTTTGAACAACATCCGAACGGACGAAAAGGAACTAAAAATGCTGACAAAAGGGCAGGTGCAAGAGAACATCTCATAATTGCAAGGAGGCAATGATGAAACCTTTTACTACAGTCCGTGGGCCCGCCGACGTGAAAGAGTTTGTTGCAGGTCCAAGGCCGGTAACACCCTTTAAGGAAGTCACACCGATGGAAATGCAACCTACCTTCACCTTGACGTTTTCGATTGGAACCTCAATGAAGGAAATCCACGATGCGGTGATTCGCACCGTATTGCAGTACACGCGTAGCAATCGTCTGCGCGCTGCGCAATTGCTGCAAATCAACCCCCGCACGATCCGTCGCCGTTTGGGCAAGAAGGATGGAGCCAGCTCCACGACCCGCGCTGCCTAGTTTCCTTTTATCCTCGTAAACATGGCTCGCTCCCCATGTTACGAGGAGGGCCACCCCTCGCATTTCACCCCAACGAAACCCGCACCCAACCCTTACGTCCAAGGGGTGCGGTTTCCGTTGGCGACAGAGTGTCACGTGCTCACCGTCGCCACCCCGTCCCCTGACGTCTCCTTGGAATTGGTGACTTACGTGCTCCGTGCGAATATGAGCGGGAGCACGACGAATCAGCGCTGCATGGGTATCTGTATGATCTGGGATGCGGTCGAATATTCCGAGCACGACGCAAGCTCAGGGACAACGGGCTCTCTAGACGAGGACATCCATGGTCATATCCTGATCATTGATGACGATCCCCATTTCCTGCGCGTCCTTCAGCGGATTCTGTCTGGCGAGAAGTTTGTAGTAACGGCAACCTCAAATCCCTGCGACGCCGTTGGACTTCTGCGTTCCGGCAATTTCAATTTGATCATTTGCGATTTACGGATGCCCGATTGCGATGGACTAAACATTCTCCAGGCGATTCGCAGCGCCGGCAATGAAGTGCCGGTTATTATCCTTACCGCATACGGTGAGGTGGACACATATCTGGAAGCAATGAATGCCGGGGCCACCGAGTACCTGAACAAACCCATTAAGTCGGACGAACTGATCCACGTTGTCCGCAACTGCCTGCGCAAAGGCAACCATCGGCGCAATTCCAAGCGATCTAACAACGCCTAAAGTTCCTCCCCTTTCACCTTAGTCTTTCTCGGCAAATCGTGCTTCCACCCACACTCTCTGGGTGAAGATGCACGAAATTGGGCGTATTGATGCGAGTCAGCTTGGTTCGGGAGCGGTCGTCTGGCGATCCAGCCAGTCACCCTCTGCAAGTCCAGTGGACCCTCTGGGGCTTGCCCTCGGGGTCTCCCCTCGAGAAATGCTCTGCTGGGAAAATCCCCCGCCAAACGTCAGGTCCTTAGCTCAACGATGGTAGCTCCGCCACCGCCCTCTTGGGGTGGAGCAGCGTAGAATTTTTCAACATGGGGGTGATGAGAAAACATCTCGTGCAGAGTCCTGCGCAGGATACCCTTACCGTGTCCGTGAATAATCCGCAGCCGAGACCGGCCACTCAGAAAAGCCTGGTCGAGGAACTTGTCCACGCGCTCTCGGGCTTCCTCCGCGGTTTCCCCGATAACGTTGAACTCCTCCGGAACCTCTTCGCTGTGAGACTGGGCCACCTTCGCCTCCGGAACCGCCTTGCCGCCCGCAAGCAGGGGTTTGAGTTCGTCTTTGTTAACCCGCATTTTCATGTGCCCCACGGCCACTTCTACCTGACTGTCCCCTAGCAAAGCGGTAACCATACCAGGTGTGGAAACATTCATCACCCGCACACGGTCACCGACCGCCATCAGTCGTACCACTGGAGATTCTTGGGGACCCGCTGCGGTCTCGCCCAAAGCCTCCAGAACCTCGGCGTTCCATTCTTCCCGCGCTTCCCGCACCAAGCCGGTGGCCTTCCGTTCCCCCCGGCTCACGACCTTGGCGGGCGCAGCTTGCTTTCGCAGCTCCTCCAGGGAATGTTCCCACGACTTCGCGTATTGGCGCAAGGTGTCGTCCAGGCGGGAGTCAAGCTCGCGCAGTTTGGTGCGGCGCTCCTGCTGGAAATGGTGTTCCAGTTGTTCGCGGCGCTTCTCCAATTCCTGCTTTTGGACTTCCATGTCCTCCAGTTTGCTCTCCATCTCGGCCCGCTGCTGGTGTAGTCCCGCGACCAACGCGGCGGCCTCGGCGTCGGCCGGATGCAGCAGGGACCGCGCCTTCTCGACAATGCTCGGTTCCAGGCCGAGTCGCGCGGCGATGTCAAGTGCGCTCGACTTTCCCGGCAAGCCGACGAGCAGCCGATAGGTGGGTTCCAGAGTCGCTTCATCAAACTCCATCGCGGCGTTCACGGCTTGCACGGTTTCCGCAGCGTAGGCTTTCAGGCGTGAGTGGTGAGTGGTGACGACCGTCATGGCGCCGCGTTGGCGGAAGTGTTCGAGAATGGCGACGGCCAGTGCCGCGCCTTCGTTGGGCTCCGTGCTGGCGCCAATCTCGTCCAGCAGCACCAAATCGTTCGACCCCACAACATTCGCCATGGCTTCGATATTCGTCACGTGAGCGGAAAAAGTGCTGAGGTTCGCCTCAATCGATTGCTGGTCGCCGATGTCCGCCAGCACGCGCCCGAACAACGGCAGCTTGACTTCGGCGGCGGGCACGGGAATCCCTGCCTGCGCCATCAACACGACCATACCCAGCGCCTTCAAGGTTACCGTCTTGCCGCCGGCGTTAGGCCCGCTGACGATGATCATGGTCTTGGGGGCGTCGAGCGCCAAGCTCAGCGGCACGGGGCGGCGATTGACCCCGCGCAGGGATTTTTCCAGCAGGGGATGACGAACCTCGTGGAGACTCAGCGCGCGGTCCGGCCGGATTTCCGGCGTGCAGCAATCGTACTGCCGGCTGAATTCGCCCTTGGCAAAGGCCCAATCGATTTCGGCCAGGATTTCCGCGGCGGTGACTAAGTCTTGGCGACGCTCTTGCAGCTTATGCGTGAACTCGCCCAGGATGCGCTGAACTTCCGCGAATTCCCGATCCTGTAATTCCACCAGTTCATTGTTGAGCGCCAGAGTTTCAAGGGGCTCGACGTAAACCGTGGCGCCGGAGGAACTCGTTCCGTGCACCACGCCCTGGACGCGCCTTTTCTCCTCTACCCGGACGGGAATAACGAAGCGATCGTTGCGGATTGTGACCACCGCGTCCTGAAGCACACTATCCTGGGAATAGCGCCGCAACATGTGCTCCAGGCTCGACTGGATCTCCAACTTGGCCCGCTCGATGGCTCGGCGGACGCGTCCCAACTCGGCGCTGGCGGAAGAGTCTACGGTACCATCAGGATTGATCTTGCCGCCCAGGTCTGTCACCAGGCTGCGAAAATCCGGCAGCGACCGCGCCAGTTCCGCTAGGCGCGGCGTGGGATGCTTCGCAAACAGACGGTACATGTCGAGCCCGGCGCGCGCAACTTCCACCACCGCGAGGATTTCGAGTGCCGGGAGCGCTAGACCTTCGACGGGCAGTTTCTCAAGCAACGGACTCGGCTCGCACAGCCACGCCATTCCGGGACGAGCGCCCTCGCGCAAATACTCGCGCGCCTCGCCTGCCAATTCCAAATCGCGCCGGATCTTTTCCAAGTTGGTGTGCGGCTCAACCTGCGCCAGTAACAGCTCGCTGATCGGGCCGGACAGAAAACTGTGCAGCAAATCGATGACGGCCGGGAACTCCAGCACCTCTCGGGAGAAGGGATCGATCGTTCTGGGTGTCGGGATCGAGTCGGCCATAATGATACGTAATTGTACCAGAGGAGCGGGGGAGGATTTGGGATTCAGGATTAGGCGTAGTGAATGTCGACGCGAGGCCTGCGTTTAAGTGAATAGATTGCTCTTCATGGAATCCCCATTCGTTACTCGGCCAAAGCCTCGACATACTCGTCACGGTGGGACCACACTGCTGGAATGACCCGATAGGCGGTCAATGCCTCGAACACATCTCCACCGATGGAATTGTCTTGGTCGTTCAGGACTGCGTAAGCTTCGGCTTCATCGTTCGGATCTCCGGCACGAGCAGCACGCGTGTCATTCAGAGTCCAGAGGTAAGCAAAAATATTGTCCCTCTTGGGAGTCGCAATGGCCTGCAGGATTCTCTCTGGACGCTTTTTCGATTTGGGGATCAAGAAATCGACCCCGTGATCGTAGCCGCTTTTGCCAGCAAGCTTCACTCTGGAAGTGTAGCGAATGTCGTGGCTGTCGAGGAATGCCCTCACGTCCTCATAGAAGAAACTCGCAACACGAGGCTGCGCCATCACGAACATGTCGTTGACTGCCAACATGGCTTGAACCAGAGAATGCAATCGCTGTCCTAGATTCTTGGCGGAGGCTTCGACAAGCAACCGGTTGTTCTCCACGCGCACGCCGAGACCGTTGAGCACGCTGTCCAGCACCACTTTCCGTTTGGGAGTGTCTACATCGAGTCCGCTCGTTCTCAAGTCAGAAAGGATGTATCCATCGTCGGATAGAACTATCTTTCCGTTCTGGCGGATCGCATACACCTGAAGGTGATCGTTGTGGCGGTCGAGAAAGGGCGTCGTCAGCTCACAGGCGGTGCCCACATCTTCGGCTGAGATTCCCTGTCGAAGCCAATCTACATAGGAGTCAATCAATTTCTGGCACTCGCCCCGATTCATATGATCACTCCCTGAACTGGAGGCGGCGACTCGATGTTGCAGAAGGCACAGAAGTCGTGAAACAACCCTCCAGGATCACTCAAGGTGGGGAATCTCTCGCCGTCTACCGGGAAGGCCCACTTGTCATCAAACCCCTCCTTGAACAAGTGCAGATGCGTTCCCGATAGTCTTTCCCCATCCGGATTTGTATGGGGCGCTCCGTCAACATCAAGGCGGATCAGAATAACAACGGTTCGTACTCGGTTTTGGTATTTCAGTTTCGAGAGACGAAGTGTTCCTCGCCAAACGTCAAGCAGAAATGTCTCCCTATTATTGGGGTCGGCGAGTTCGTAGGTGTCATCCGCCCCTGGCGGGATCGTGATTGTCGCTGGAGGGCGAACGAAGTGTTTCACCATCTGCATGAACTGATCGGCCTCGTTTTGTGTCAGCATGTCAGTCGTAGATACGAGTTCTCAACTGGCAAAAGCATAGCATCTGTTGGGCGGTGACGTCAGGGCTTTTTATCCTGCCTGTTTCGAGTGAGACTTTTTACTAGTCTACAGCTCTTCATGAGCGACACCCTGATTTTGGCTTGGTCGGAAGTGATTAGGAGGCACTCCAGATCAAAGCCCACGGGATTTTGCAGAAGTTTGGCGAGGCTCAGTGCTATGCTCAGCACTGTTCTATTTGCACGGCCAACGGCCAGAAGTCCCGCTCTCGCTTGGGGCGGTCCGTGAGTGGCTGGGCCATCCCAGTTCTCGCTTCCAAAGATGGAGCCCCGATCCATACTTTTGGGTTCGTCCGAGGCGAAACGTCGTGCTCTTGAGGTGACGAGGGAGATTCAATGAAGCAATTCACACGGCGAGAGTTCCTGGTGACCCCCTGTGTCCTGGCGGCGCCGATGGCGGGGCTCGGCCAAACGCAAGCCGCGGAGCGCGACCTTCTTACTTCCGCATGGCCGGCGGCCAAGCTCGACGAGGTTTTGACTCCACGCGAGCGCTTCCATCCCTTCCCCACTGTTTCCGAACGCGCGGCATGGGACGCGCTGCCTGCCGACGCCCGCGCCGCACTTCTGGACGCGGGAGAGAAGCAACTTAAGACCCCGTGGGAAGCCCTGCCGGCGACCCTTTTCCTTGAGTACCGCCGCACGGGCAACCGCTCGCATTACGAAGAGGCCCATGAGCGCCGGAGGAGGAAACTGCGTGATCTCGTGCTGGCCGAGTGCATGGAGGGCCAAGGTCGCTTCGCGGACGAAATCACGAACGGCGTGTGGCTGACCTGTGAAGAGACTTACTGGGGGCGGCCAGCGCACCTCGGACTGCAAAAGGCCGGCACCGGCCTTCCGGATGTAAGTGAGCCCACGGTTGATCTGTTTGCCGCGGAGACTTCCAACCTGCTGGCCTGGACCAGCTACCTGATGGGCGACCTGCTGGCGCGCGTCTCGCCCCTTGTGCCGGAGCGTATCCGACTGGAAATCGATCGGAGGATTCTGACTCCCTGCCTCACCCGCAACGACTTCTGGTGGATGGGATTCGCGGACAGAGCGGTGAACAACTGGGACCCTTGGATCTGTTCGAATTGGCTGACTTCCGCGCTTCTGTTGGAGATCAACCCCGAACGGCGGCGCGCCGCCGCGGCGAAAATCCTCCGATGCCTTGACAACTTCCTGAACGTTTATGCCGACGACGGAGGTTGCGACGAAGGACCCGGATACTGGGGGCGCGCTGGCGCTTCACTGTTTGACTGCCTGGAGCTGCTGCATGCGGCCACCGCAGGCCACTACAACGGGTTTACCCTGCCGCTGGTTCACCAGATTGCGCTCTACATCTGCCGCGCCCACATTTACAACGATTGGTACACGAACTTCGGCGATGGCGAGGCGCGCATGATCCCCGATGGCGATGTGGTGTATCGCTTCGGCAAGCGCGTGGGCGACGACCGCATCATGGCGGACGGCGCATTTTGCGCGTTTGAGGAAAATGAAAAAGCAATCCCCGGAGGGAACCTCGGCCGCCGCTTGCCGGCCCTTTTCAACTTAGCGACGCTGCGGCAGTCGCCGCGCGCGCAAGCCCTTTTCCGCGATACATGGCTCCCGGGCATTCAGGTGATGATGGCGCGCGTGCGGGAAGGCTCCGGGCAGGGCCTCTACTTGGCTGCTCAGGCAGGCAACAACGGCAAGAGCCACAACCACAATGACGTGGGGAATTTTATGGTCTATGCCGACGGGATGCCCGCGATCATCGACGTAGGTGTGGAGACGTACACCGCCAAGACCTTCAGTCCCCAACGGTATGAGATCTGGACGATGCAGTCGGCGTATCACAACTGCCCTACCATCGATGGCGTGATGCAATCCCCCGGGAGGCAGTTCGCCTCTACCGACGTCGGTTACCACGCGGATAACCGTGCGGCGGAGCTTCGCCTGAACCTGGCGAAGGCTTATCCAACCGAGGCACATCTGGCTTCCTGGAACCGTACCCTACGGCTGGACCGAGTGCGCAACGCCATCGAGATCGTGGACGATTATCGCTTGACGCAGGCCGCCAAGGTCATCACTCTCACGCTGATGACGCCCTGCGCGGCGCAGGTTTCAAGCCCCGGCGAAATCAGGTTGCCTTTGCCCGCGGGTGACCCCGTGCGCATTGCATATGACGCACGCGTCTTCCATGCCGCCGTAGAGGAGATCCCACTGAACGACGAGGTGTTGCGTCACTGTTGGGGCGAGCGCCTGTATAGGGTTCTGTTGCGGGCCGACGCGCCGCCCCTTCAGTCAAAGTGGTCGCTGCACATTACTCGATAGAAACCGGATATCAAGCGACAACTTGGCACCCTCTCCGTCGGACATCTTGCCCACATTTTCAGCTTATCTATGATTTATTGTAAGAGGTTTTGTTTTCAGTATGTTCTCAGCTTCGTTTTTGGAAAGTCGTTTTTCACGACCCTTTATTTTCAATAAGTTATCAGCTTCGTTTTATTTCTTCATCCGAGTGACATCAAGTCGCAATTCCAATTGTGGAATTCTTCCGACTTCCTCGTCTACCAGGGAACCTTCCGACGACGCGCGCTTGCAGCCCGCAACCAACGTGGGCCCGGTCAAACTATTATAGATGTAGCCTAATAGCGCTTAACTTGTCAAGCAAAAAGTAGGGCGATTATAACGGGCCCGTCCGGCTAGTTCTTTACGACCCCGTGGTCACAGCTTCTTGCCCAACTCTTCCACTGCCTGTTCGGGGGTAGTGATGAGCGTAACGATATCCATGGCGGGGGCTACCCAGCCGGAGTCTCCGTTCCTTAATCGGCCTTCCTGCCGCAGGCAATCGATGACGGGCTGCCAATAAGGAGCCATCACGAGAAGCGGCTTGCGGCCGCCCACGGTTTTCGAAAGGCTGCCCTTGTTCATCATTTCCCAACACAGCGCCAGTTCCGCGAGCGTTCCCGTACCGCCGGGAAGAGCCAGGTAAGCGTCGCCGCGTTCGATGAGGGTCATCAGGCGCTCGGGGAAACTCTGCGTGCGCACCTCCTCAACGATATAGGGATTGGCCGGGCGCGGCCAGATGACGCAGGTGACGCCGATGGTGTGCCCGCCGGCTTCGCGCGCGCCCCGCGCCGAGGCTTCCATCAGGCCGCCGTAGCCGCCATTGCAAACCGCAAAACCCGCTTCCGCCAGCAACCGGCCCAAACGCTGCGCCTCGTGGTAGGCCACGCTGCCCTCCGCGGGCAGGGCGCTTCCAAATACCGTGACGGTTTTCATTCGTTCGAGTTCCTTCAAGAGTTTTGAATTCGCCGGGCATTCTCAGTCGCGGGCATTACACCATGATTAGGCAATGGGTTAGATTGCGTTACAGGGCGTATCGAAAGACTAATCCCGCCGACGCTCGCGTCGTCCACTCTGTAGGTAGGAGAGGAGCCGCCGCAGAATCGGCTTGGCGCACGACCCTGTGTTTTCATAAACATGTCCGGATCAACCTTCATTTCGCATCTTTTGGCCTTGCCTAACACGCCACGCTCGACAGCCAGCACTCGGCACGTCGCCCCCTGACACCTGGCACCTGACACCCGAAACCTGTCCTATTGTTTTCATAAACATGCCCGGATAAACCTTCATTTTGATAATTCGGTGTGTTCCATTTTAGATCATTCTGTCCATCGCCGACCAACTCCGACGGGGCATGGCAAAGATCGGTCTTGAACGCTGGGTGGCGGGCCGATTCCGGCCGATGGCGTCGGGAGTTCGGTCGGACCCACAAACTGCCCCCGCCGTTTGAGCTCTGGTGGATTTTTGTGGATGGGAAGCCATCGGTATAGGGAGACCCGTGAATGACATTGCCACGCCGTCGTCCTACGCCTACGATTATAGCCTCGTGAACCCCATCTGTCAGGTCCAAAACATTCCTCCCGCGGCTGCTGCTGATAAGGATGGAAGAATTCGCGCTTACCAGAAGGGTCAAAACCAGCGGTAGGCATCTTTGCGGTGTCCAACAAATTCAATTTTAATAAGGTTGAATTCCCTAAAGAGCGAGTAAACAATCCTCCAGTCACGGGCAACCTTCACGCGATAACGGTCGGTGTTTCCCCTTAACTTTTTGCACCCCAAAGGGAAGGGGTTTTCGCCAAGACCAACAATCTTCCTGAGCACGAGCACGCGGATGTGTGTGGGGAGCCGGTCGACGTCTTTTTCGACCGACGCTCGATATCTAATCTCCCAGTTCATGCTTGTATTTCTTCAGGAGTTTGCTGATTGGTTGGACGGGCTCATGCTTGCGGGCATCGCATATCAGATTTAGAGCTTCATCTTCGCTCAGCGGATGGTTTTCGTAAGGGATCCTAGCGCGTTTCATGACTGCCGCGATGCCGGGCGCATTCAGCAGAGATACCAAGTGAGGAGCCGGGAACAGGTGCTCATCCACGGGGCTTACGGGATTCTTGATCGCAAGCCGCCTCGAAGTTGAATTGTTGCGCCGCTTTCTCATATCTACAAGTGTACCTTAACCACGGAAGTGATGGCCAGAGAAACCGCGGATTTGAAGAACAGATATTTGCGGTACCTGTTGTCGTTGGCGCCGCGGACTTCGGACTACCTGTCTCGTCTCGCGAACCACCTATAAATCTCCATGGCGATCGCATCAAGCGCTTCCTGGCCCGCCTTATTCGCGAGGGTATGATTGTTCGCCATAATCGAAAAAACCAAGCGCTTCCCGGAGGGCAGGTCCATGTAACCGGAGAGCGTATTGACGTGCTCCACGGAGCCGGTCTTGGCGTGAATTTTTCCCCTCACCTCGCCTGCAAACAAACGGTGGGCGAGGGTGCCGTCGATTCCTGACACCGGCAGGGAATCGAAATAAGCCTGGAAGTGCGGTGAGTGCGCCATGAAGTAGACCAACTTCACCGCCGCGTGGGGCGCTACCAAGTCTTCTCGTGAAAGCCCCGAGCCATCGGAGAAATATGTTTCACCTGGCAGAATGCCGACTTCTTGTGTGGCAAAGGCGTTGAGCGCTTCCAGTCCGCCCGCTAAACTTCCCTGGTTATTCAGCACGTGACCCAGGGTTCGCAGCAGCATTTCCGCGTGCAGGTTTTCGCTTTCCTTGTTTACTACCTTAATCGCTTCGCTGAGGGGCGGCGAATCGTGCTTTGCCAAAACTACGCGAGCTTCCGGACTGGCTGGGGCTTTTTGCGGAGAGGCGGCATCGAGTCGCGTGGAGTGGTGGACCGCGATCTCCCCCTTCACCACAATGCCTCGCGCCTCGAGTGCACGCCGGAAGAGTTCCGCCACTAATTGAGGAGGATTCGCAATCGCCACGGTGTCGGTATCTTCCTCCGCATCGACGGGAATCTGGCCCCAAACGTCCAGTTGCATCGAGCCCGGCAGGCGCTCGAACGAGTATTTCTCCTCGGTGCCCGCGGCACTGGTCACGAGGGCATTCCTGATCTCGAAGTAATCCGCCACCGGGTCCAGGCGCACGCTGGCCTTGTCGCCGGCCTTCGCCGCCGGTTTCAGGTGCAGCGTGAGCAAGTTGTCGTTGAACGCCAGGGCCGTGACGGGCGCCCCGTAGCCCCACTCCAGATCGTCGGCGGCCCAGTTCGGCGCGAAGGGTTCCCAAACAAAGTAACTGTCGTCAGCGACGAGCGTGCCCGTAACCTCGCGCACTCCGCGTGCTTTGACCTGGTCAGCCAGATCATTAAGAAACTTGTCCGCAGGCTGTGCCGGGCCGCGGTAGGTGTAAGGGAACGTGCGGCTCCCGAGATTGGGATCACCCCGTCCCACGAGAGATAGGTTGCCGACGCGCCCATCGGCGTCCGGCGCGGCAGCGCTTTCCACGGTGGTTCGAAAAACGTAATCAGCGCCCAACTTCTCCAGCGCCGCCGCGGTGGTGAACATCTTCATATTGGAAGCGGGAATGAACAGATGGCTGGCATCGCGATCGTAGAGCAGTTTCCCGCTGGCAAGCTGGACAACTTCGATGCCCCAGAAGCCACGCTGCGCATCGCTCGCCCCAAGGATTCTGTCAATGCGCTTATCGAGCGCGGATTTCCTGGGGGCGTGTTTGAAACTGGCCGCGGGGGCAGCGGACGGTGATTGACTCTGCGCGAATCGCGAGGATGAGAAACCAGGCTTTGGGGGGAGCCGAAATTGCGGTGCCCGGAAAGGCGCCGCCATGCCCACAGTAAGTGCGGCGAGAAGCCAGAGGAAGGCAACAGCTCGAAGGGTCCATGGACGAAGGGAGGCTTGAGGTTGGCCCATCGCGCTGCTTAGCCCAGCAGGCGGGCCACCTCTTTGGCGTAATAGGTGAGGATGATGTCAGCCCCGGCGCGCCGTATGGAAGTCAAGGTTTCCAGGATCATTCGCTCGCGGTCAATCCAACCCAGGCGCGCGGCGGCTTCGATCAGCGAGAATTCTCCGCTGACCTGATAAGCCGCGATAGGAACTTCGAACTCGCGGCGGGCGAGGGCAATAATATCCAAATAGGGAAGCGCGGGTTTGACCATGACGATGTCCGCGCCTTCTTCCAAATCAAGCTCGATCTCGCGCATTGCCTCACGCTGATTGGCGGGGTCCATCTGATAGGACTTGCGGTCCCCGAATTTGGGCGCGGAGTCCGCTGCCTCACGAAAAGGTCCATAAAACGCGGAGGCGTATTTCGCGGAATACGCCAATATCGGGATTTGCGTATGACCGTGCGCATCCAGTTCATCGCGAATGGCGCCTACGCGGCCATCCATCATGTCGGAAGGCGCAACGATGTCCGCGCCGGCTTCCACCTGCGTCAACGCGGTCCTAGCCAAAAGCGGTAGCGTGGAATCGTTGTCTATTTCGCCATCCTTGATCAATCCGCAGTGGCCGTGGCTGGTGTATTCGTCGAGGCAGACATCGCAGATAACCATCAGGTCCGGCAGGGCTTTCTTCACTGCGCGCACGGCACGTTGCACGATACCGTCCGGATCGTACGCGCCCGTCCCCGCTTCATCTTTGCTTTCCGGAATGCCAAACAGTATCACGGCGGGGATGCCGAGATCGTAGGCGCTACGGCACTCCTCGACGAGGTAGTCCACGGACCACCGGTAATTCCCCGGCATCGACTTGATTTCGCTCTTAACCTGTGTGCCTGGGCATACAAACAGGGGATAAATGAGGGAGCGCACGCTCAGGCGCGTCTCGCGCACGAACTCGCGAAGCGGCCCCGTGCGCCGTAATCGCCGCGGACGGTGGATGGGGAAGGGCATGGTATCAATAGGTCATTATTTCGCGCGGTTTCAGATTGCCGAAGGTGCCGACATTCGCTAGTGACAATGCCACGCGAAACTGGCTCTCATGATTCAAAGGTCCCAGATTGTAGTACTGATATTCTACATCGAGCGCAAAGCATCCAAAATTATAGCTGACTCGGCTGATGACGTGCTGGTTTATCTTCTGCTGAAAGTTGTAATCGATGCCAAAGGCACCGCTCAGCCCTTTGCGATTCGAGTCACCATAAGTCATGACGGTGCCAAGCAAATTAAAGGCGGTTAACGGCGCGGTTGTCGTGGTGGTGGAGGTATTGTTGTAGCGCCAACAAGGCAAAGTGGCAATACATTCGCGCGGAGTCAACGGCGCCGTTGAGGAGGAGGAGGCGGTGGTAGAGGTGCTGAACCCCGACACCACCGAACTGAAGTAGGACGAATGGTTGACAAAGAAGTCGTTGAATGCCAATTCCAGTAACCCGTATTTCACGTGGGAAGAGATGCCGGCATCAACAATGCCGCCCTCTCCGCTGGGGCTCACGTCAGTGCGGATCTCCGTATCATAGTTTGAGAAGGGGGCGAACTTGAACACGGAATCGATGGGTGAAAACCGCTGCCCGTGCTCGAAGGCAAACGGAGTGAGGTCGATGGTTGAAGCAAAGACGTTGTTTTGACCCGGCACCAACGCGCCGCCAAAGGTGGGGTCAAAGTAGTACTTCTGCGAAATGCGCCAGGAAAAGATATCCCGTGCTTGGGGAACGTCTGGCGAGTTATCCGGCACGTCTTTCCGGGCCAGAATGGAATTGGTGAGCGAGTACTCAACCTCATTCGTCTCCGTGAAAATATCCATGGCATCGAAGCGGATGATGTCCAGAATATCCTCCGGGTCGTGAGCGCGCACAAGGTGGTACTGAATGTCTGGTTCGATCACATGCTTGAGGCGGTACCCCCGATACGAGTTAGCGAATACCTTTTCCAAAGAAGGGGGGCGCACATCAAGCTGGATTTCCGCGAGCAGGCGATCGACGGGAGTGTGGTCCGGCGCAAGGCTGACGCCATAGCGCGTGGCGCGAAATCCGATCGAAGGGATAAAACGGAAATGCCAGAATTCCTTCGGTCTCAGCAGGAGTTGCGGATGAAAATCCAGGCGATTATCGAGCAGGGGGAGCGTCAGTCCCGGCTGGGTGCGGCCCACCTCATCAACGGAGGTCTCGAAGGAAAAATAGACGGGAGAGTGGCCGATTTCACGGTCTTCCCCGGAAAACTGAAAGCTAGGTACGTGGCGGATGATGACGGCATTCGCTGGGACTAGTTGTGTGGAGAGGAAGTCCTCATACCTTTCGGCGGCAACATTGAAGCTGTAGGCATCCCAGTTCTTGCTCAAGAAGCCGGATTGCACGGCTTCCGAACTGACCGCTTCCGTATAAGTGCCCGACCACGTTGTGCGAAAGGCCATGGTATTAACGTAGTCCACGTTCATGACGGCGCGGAAACCACCACCGATGTCGTCATCTTTACCGATGGCGTGGATACTCTCGCCCGGGGCGCGCAGCGATAAGTCCGAATCCTTGTCATTCACACCAAAGTATTGCACAGTGAAATCAGCGTTCTGGCTGGGCTTGGCGCGAAATTCCCCGCGCTCGGCAAGGCCGCGCTTGCTGTAATCCTCGACGCCCAGCATCAAATCCGCACTGGGGTTAATGGCCCAGAAAAACCCGTCGCCAACAATGTAGCCTTTTTGTGTCGAGTTGCCAACGTGAGGAAGCAAGAAGCCGGTATGCCGGGGCTCGCGCGCAATCGAGTCCGCCACGATGGGAAAATAGAAGATGGGAATCCCGCATAAGCGGAACACGGCGTCGTGGGCCACTAATTTGTCCCCGACAGAAATGCGAGCTTCCCGCGCGGAGAGCAACCAGCCGTCTTTCGCGCACTCGCAAGTCGTCATGCGCCCGTGGTCCACCACGTAAGTATCCTCGTCAAGGCGATCCACGGTTTCTCCCCAGATGTAAAAAGGATTCTCGGTTTTCAGGACACGCGGCCGGGGGTTCCCTTTAGAATGAACATACCCTACGCCATTGCTAAACCATCCTTTCTGGGTTTGGATGTTGTAGTGGACTTCGTCTGCCACCAAGTGACTTTTGGGGTCGTCAAAAACCACGTGGCCGCGCGCCATGACGTCGCCCGAAGCGTCGTCGAAGGAAGCCTCGTCCGCGGTCACCTTCATGCCTTCGTAGAGAATTTGCACGTGCCCGCGCAGATGGTAGGTGTCCTTGTCCTTTTGCTGTGAGTCCGCGCGGATCGAGACTTCTTTACCGGGACCTTTCGAATCCAGAGAAAGCGGAACCTGCTGCGCGTGCAAGTGCGAGACGAGAGCAAGAAAGAGCGCGAGAGCAGCGGGAAGCCGCAGACCACTACGCGCGGAAAAAGTGCCGAGGAGGTGCATGAGTGTGCAGAAGGGCCATTCTACTCGAAAGCACTTTGTTCTTCCGAGTGAATTTGCTAAGATGCCTGCGAACGAAGGAAACGCTGCCTGAAGGACCAATTACCCCCAGTGAAGTGTCCTAAGTGTGGGTTCGTCAGCTACGCTGGTTTAGACAAATGTAAGAAGTGCGGCTATCCGTTCGTGAAAGCCCCGGCTCAAAAATCCTCTTCCTTGATCAGCTTGTCGTTGGACGGAGTGCGCACGAAGCCACTCACTCCGTCGGACTCTCGGCAGGAGCCCACGGAGAATTCACCTCTTTCTGACGATGAGATAACGATTCAACCAACGCCATCTCCTGAGACGGCGCGCACGCTAGCGTCCTCGACTCCACAGAACTTGCCTAATACTGAAACCTTGCGGGAGGACGAACGGTCGCTAGGTTGGAGACAAGAGTTATCGGAGCGAGTTGAGAAATATCGCAAACGGCGGGCTCGCCTTCACTCCGATGGAGATCCCGCGGGAAATCTCGAGTTGGACTTCGAATCTCCCGATGAACCCGAGGATGATCGTTCCTTTGACAACGCGCCAGTGGCTTCCGGCGACAGCGATTCGAGCTTCGATCTGAACATCGGCGATTCCGCCGCAGCCCGCGATGATGTTGGCCCATCCCGTGAAATCCTCTCTTCCGAAGATCTCGGAGATGAAATGGGGCAAGTCGCGGTCGCGCCTGAGGAGACCGAGGAAATGTCTTTGGGTGAGCCTCTGGAAAAGAGTCCACCCATGGAAATCCTGGTCGGGTCGCCCACCGAAACAGCCCGCGCGTATTCGGAGGACGACAATACGAATGCGATTTACCTTGCGCCTGTAGGGCGGCGCTTCGTGGCTGGCTTGACAGATGCTTTGGTGTTGATTTTAGGGGCGGCGGTGTTCGGGATAATTTTCTGGCGGTTCTGCGGGCGGCTGTCACTGGTTCCGCTCAATATCGCGGTCCTTGGATTAGTTGCAATTATCCTGATCTTCGGTTACTTCGCGGCGTTCACGGCCCTTGCTTCCTCCACGCCGGGACTGCTCGTGATGGGGTGCGAAATCCGGAATTTGGACGGAGATTATCCGACTCAAGCCGAATCCTTGTGGCGGGCCTTCGGGGTTCTCGTATCGCTTTCGGCCCTGATGCTGGGTTTCGTCTGGGCGTGCGTGGATAGCGATTCTCTTACCTGGCATGACCGCATGTCAGGGACGGTCGTGACGATGGTGCATTCTGCGGCAGTGTCGCTGGCCTGAAACCGGAAACTTGGCGTTGCCGTTCATCGCGCCATTTCAGTGTCGCCCCGGAGGACGCCTTCTCCATGGGAAAGGGAAAGTTCATCAATCAGAAGCTCGGCAAGAACGTCAGCCGCAAGCTCGATTTGCTGAAGTCGCAACTAGCTGGCCGCGAGAGTCGCAAAACCATATCTCCTACTCTAAATCGGACTTTATCTAAAAAGGGAATCAACCGGAACAACCCATAAAAAGCAGCGCGCCGCCGCATCTCTGTCCTTTCGCGCCGCAGTTAAACGATTTCGATTCAGCCAGTTGACTTTTTCTGCAAGCGTGTGGAAGAATCTCCCGTGCGAGAAGCCTCCTCGCCCATTTGTGCATCCAATAAGACTGCGTGTTATAATTGCCAGTATCAGGGCAGTGTAAGCCCCGGGTGAAGGAGCCATCCCAGCATGACAAAGCGTGTTCGCACTACACTTATTTCTATTTCCCTCGTAATAATGTCCTACGTTGTCGTAGGAGGGTTGCTGGGGAATAGTGAGACCTCCTCGGAAAAGACCTATCGGGACCTGGGCGTTTACAGTGAGGTTCTGAATCGCATCAACCAGGAATACGTGACCGTTCCGGATCTCAAGAAGGTAACGGACGGCGCGATCCGCGGCCTGCTCGAGTCACTCGACCCCTACAGCACGTATCTGACTCCTGAACAGTACAAGGATTATCTGGAGCATCCCGATCCGGGACCGGCGGATGTGGGGGTCTTCACTTCCAAGAGAATGGGATATGCGACGGTGGTTGCGGTGCTGCCGGGAAGTCCAGCGGAGAAGGCTGGGGTCAAGCCCGGCGATCTGGTTGACGAGATCGATGGCACGCCGGCCCGGCAATTTTCGGTCGTGCAGATTGAGCGCGAGATGGCGGGGCAGCCCGACTCGACAGTGAAGCTTACTCTTGTTCGCGAGGGGCGCGTCGACCCCCTGAGCGTCACCGTGACCCGCGCAGTTCTTAATTACCCGCCGGTTTTCACAAAAATGGTGGACGACGGTACCGGGTACATGCGCGTGGCGACGTTCAACAAAGGGATGGCCCGCGAGGTTGCAGCCAAGATGAAGGAACTCGAGTCGCAAGGCGCCCACAAACTCGTTTTGGACTTGCGCGACTGCGCCGGTGGGAGCGTGCAGGAGGCGGTCGATACGGTCAGCCTGTTCCTGGATAAGGGACTGGTAACGTACATTGCGGGACAGCGCTTTCCTCGCCAAGACGTGGATGTTCATCCCACCGGCCCGGTGTGCGGGCTGCCACTGGCGGTGCTTATCAACCAGTCGACTGCCGGTCCGGCGGAGCTGGTGGCCTCGGCGATGCTGGGTAACAAGCGAGCCGAAGTGGTGGGCATGAAGAGCTTTGGCGAGGGTGTCTACCAAAAACCCATTCCGGTTGGCGATGGCTCAGCCCTGCTTCTGGCCGTGGCCAAGTACTATGGGTCGGACGGCAAGCCCATCAATGAAAACGGTGTGACCCCAAGTGTTGTCCAGCCCGCCACCGCGGACGCTGATAGCGCGGAGGAAGAGAATGTGCCGGAAGGTCCGGAGCAGTTTGGCGGCAAAGATGACTTGCAGCTTCGCAAGGCCATCGAAGTTCTGGGGCAACCCGTAACGTCGGCCAAGGCCGCCTGACAAGTGCGAAAACACGAGGGTGAAGCGGGTGACTGGAAACTAGAAACTAGAAACTGGAAACTGGAAGCTCGAAACTCGAAATTCGGAAATCAAATAGGGGCTCGCAAGCTTCGAATTTCCAGTTTCCAGTTTCCAGTCTCCAGTTTCGAATGTCGTTTGTTATTCCTTCTCTATTTGATCCTTACAGCCACTGCCTGCAATTGGTTTCATCCCGAAGTTCAGAGTGAATCGGACCGAGACAATGTGGCAGCGCGATTCCAGAGGGTGGTGGCGGAGGCTGGTGGCGGCCAGATTTGGATCAAGCGTCCCATTAAATTGCGCCGCGGGCAAAACTCCGGCGTGTCCTTGCAGGTCCTCGCCACACCCGCGGTTTATCCCGTCGTGCTGTCTCGCGTAAAGCGGGAGTCGGAAAAGGACCGTTTAGGTTTGAGGACATCGGCGACCATTTCTGGTGGACTGCATGAGGCGAATCTCGATGTTATGCTTCATGGACAGCGCATTTTTCAGATTCATCTGCGGGAGGTCCCGCGGCTTTTGCGCGCCGCCATTGTGATCGACGATATGGGCCACGACCTGGAAGCAGCTCACAAACTGCTGGCGCTCGACTATTCCCTCACTTTCTCGGTCCTGCCTTACCAGCCATACTCCCAGACAACCGCACGAGAAGCCCATCGGGACGGCCGTGAAGTCATGTTGCATCTGCCCATGGAGCCGGAGCCCAGCGGGCATGTCTCCCCTGGTGAAGGCGCGGTCCGCGTCGGCATGAACGCGTTGGAAGTGCACAAAGTGGTGCAGAGTGATTTGGATTCGGTCCCGTACGTGGTGGGGGTGAACAACCACATGGGTTCGCGCGCCACCAAGGATGCGGACCTAATGGCGGATGTCATGAAGACTCTGGCGGACCACCGGCTCTATTTCATTGACAGCCGCACTACTGCCGCTACCACGGCGTTGGACGTCGCGCGCCGCCAGGGCGTGCCGGCGTTCTACCGAGCGGTGTTTCTGGATGACACGGAGAGCGTCCCCTACACGCTCGGGCAATTGCAGGAATTCCGCCATGCGGTGGAGCGTGAAGGTGTGGCGCTGGCCATCGGACATCCGCACCCGACAACCATTGCCGCATTGGCAAAATTCCTGCCGGAGTTGGATCGGGCAGATATTGAGTTGGTCGCACCATCACAGATCGTTCGCCTACCCGAACTCGCGCGCCTGCACCCACCCGTTAGCACAAACTGAGCATTCCGCCTTGGAGTGCGGTAGCAGCAGCTACCGCCTTCTCGCTCTCGACCGTTACCCCCCTAGCCTGATGCATCTACGAGGGAAA